>DASYLL010000376.1:0-20748 GCA_036009605.1 Thermoanaerobaculia bacterium
TTCACGAACATGGCGCGCATGTTTGAAGCGGGCGTGCTCTTCACCTGCCGCCGCTTTCCTCAGGCGCTCGCGATCTTCCAAGACGTCATGGCGCAAGCGGAGCTGGACGGCGATCGGCCCACGGTTGCGCGCTGCCTTCAATGCGCCGCCCAATGCGCGCGCGAGATCGGAGACTACGATGCCGCGCGCGACCTTTACCCGCGCGCACTCGCCCACTTCGAGGCGCTGAACATTCCGAGCGACGCCAACTGCGCGCGATGGGGCCTCGCCGTGACGCTCGCTTCGGTGGGGAGGGTTCCGTACGCCGTATCGGAGCTGTACAAAGTGCGCGCGGTTTTCCTCAGTCTCGGCATGAACAGTCACGCCGCGAGCGCGGCGATGGACATCGTGCGCATCAAGTTCGACGCGGGCGAAGACGTCCGCAATCTGTGCACCGAGCTCGTGCCGCTACTCACGAAGGCAGGACTCACGCAGAACGCCATCGAGGCGCTTGCGTACATTCGCGAACAGGCAGAACAAGGCGAACTCACGACGACCAAGATCGTGCGTGTGCGCACGTACTTTGACCAGCTCGCGAGTAGGCCGCTGCTGCTCTTTGCGCGGCCGCGAGACGACGAGGAGGAGGGCTGACCGTGCTGCACCAACCCTCCTCTCGCCATCCACGCTACCGCCCTTACGGTGTTGGCAGCGTCAGCCCATCGGAGTTGGTCGTCACGCCGAAAGTCTTCCTGAGCTTCTTGACGACTTTGCCGATGAACGAGAAGTCGCGGTCCCACCATCCGCCATGGTCGCGCGGTGCAGCCATGGCAGGCACGGTGGACAGCATGAACGCGAGGAGAACGGAGACAGCCAGAGCGCGGAACTGACGAGTACGCATTAGAGACACCCCTCCTAAGGCCCCCGCGTGGTCTAACGCGCGGAGCTGGTTTGATTTAGGAGGGCCGGCCCTCTAGCTCTAAGGAGTGATCGGGAGGGCTGTTTCCCTACCATGAGTGAGGGCACGGGGAGCGTGTGCGCCTACGAAACCGATGGAAAGATAGATCCACGAGCGGGCTTGCGGCTTGGGGCAGCTTGACGTTGAACGAGCGCATTCTCGACTTGCTCGCGGACATCATGTTCGCCGCCGACGAGATCCGCGACATGGTCGCGATGGAGCATGGTCTCCCGCTGTTCGACGGCTTCGACGAAGCGCTGGGGCGCATCCATCTGGATGCCCGCGGCATTATGGGAAGGCTCGAGGGAACAGCAATGAGCTATCCCGAAGAGCGAGACCCCGCGCTCGGTGACATCCTCGCGGAGACGGCGAGGCGCCTTGCCGCCCTCAGGCGGATTCACGGTCGGGAACGTGACGACGCGCTCGTGCTGGTCGAAGCATATGTGGGGCCGTACGTCTTGGCGTTTTTTCACGAGATCGAACGGCTCGACACGCTCGTCTCGAGGCTGCGTTCAGAGTTCGCGGCGAGGAGAACCGGTGGCAACGAGAGCGTCTGAGCGAGTGCAAAACTACCTCGACACCTTGCGCCGCGAAGGCGTGCAAGGACGGCAGAACGCCGCCGCGCTGCTATCGCTCCCTCCCGCCGAGTGGGAGTGTGCTCTGGCCACGAACCCGCACTGGCTGCGTGTCGGAACGTTTCAGGTGCTTCTCGATGAGGCTGAGGACGTGCTCGTAGCGGATTGCGAACGCGCAATTCTGATAACGACGTTCGTCGCCCGCCACGCTGAGCGCACACCGGTGCCGTTGCACGCATGGAGTCTGTGGACGAAAGTACGGTGTGATGCCTGGACAACGCATGGCAACGTCCTCCTCGCATTCGGTGAATACGACGCGACGGTGAATGCCTCCTATCTCGCCGAAAATGTGGCATCGGACTCGGCGCTCCTTCTCCAAAAGACCGATGCGAAGCACCTGCGCGCGCGGGCGTGGGGAAGAATGGAGCGGGACACCGAGGCGCTTGACCTCCTCGATGAGTGCCTGCAGGTGTACGGATACTGCGGCCATGCCTGCCGATACATCCGAGTGCTTGGGAGCCGGGCGATCCTGCTTTGCGACATGCGCCAATGGAGTGCCGCATGGCACACACTGCGCGAAGCGGAAACGACCGCGCGCGATGTGAGGTATCCGCCGATAACGCTGGCCTATGAAGCCATGCTCCATCAGTGCCGCGAGTCGGGCCTGCCCGATGACGGCGAGACAATGAAGCCGATCTCACTTGTCGCTTCACGGCGCATGGAGTAGAGCGTAATGCCGCGTTATTGCGTCGTAGACAGATGTATGGAAGGCTTCTATAGTCGCAATTGGGTTTGGTAAGGGCTGGCAACCTTCCAAAGCGGATCTGACGAGTCGCGGGGCCTGCGAACACGACACTCTCTCTATTTCCCGCGGCTGATACACGGCTTCCCCACTAAGCCGTCCTAAGCGTCGACCCTGGCCGGACCCGGATGCGGATTGGATCAACACGGCCCGCGGGAAGGCCCGCGGGTCGTGTTGTCTACAATTGAATAGCTGGGGCGTGCGCAGATGTACTGCACGCGACACTAATAAGGGACAAGGGCTTGGGCCGAAGCGTCACGCGGCGTTTGACACCGGCACTCCTGCAATGCCGCGTTATTGCGTCGTAGACAGGATGTCGATCCGTCCTTTATAGTTCGTGCGATCCAAAGTAACTGAATGGACTGGAGATGCTCCAGCCAGGATTGCCGATCAATGGATACAACAGCACCACTGTGACAGTGTCTCTATATCGGACAGCGGATTAGGAATCTCAAGAGAAATGATAAGTCGCGCTTTCACTATGCTGAAAATAGGGACGGGTCGTTACCTGCCTCCCGGTACATTTGAAGCACCGGCTGGCGCCATTGCTGGCCTACAGTCCATCAAAGGCGGGACGACAACGTCTTGTGGCGCGAACAGTACGATTCTTACAAGATTCAAACCTGCGCCGGCACCTCGTGCGATGCTCACAGTTCGCAATCTACGCTCGCTTCCTGCATCTCACTTTCGTAGAGTGGATCAATGCGTGACCGAGTTCTCATTGGAAGTGCAGGTTTCGTGGCGGGCTTCCTCGTGGCTGCAATGATCGGCGCCCTTGACAGTCGAGATGCGAAGCCGACGTCGCATCCGCCCGTGTCCGCCAAAGTATCCGAGCGAGGTATTCGCTCAGCGTCAGACACAAGCGCAGCCGAGTTCACTCGGCCTACGAAACGCTTCTCGAAACTGCTCAGGCTTCTATCCGATGAGCCCTCATACGAACTTTTGGTCGAGGTCGCGAACCACGACATGGATGAAAAGAAGTATGAGAAAGCCATTGCAGGATACGAACGGGCGTTGGCGATGCGTGAGGACGCGCGCATGCTGACGGATCTTGGCGTGTGCTATCGGGAGACGGGGAAGCCGGCGAACGCCCTTGGTGCCTTCGAGCGTGCGTTGAAGATCGATTCAAACGTATGGGAAGCGGCGTACAACCGGGCGGTGCTTCTTGCAGACGAGGGGCGCTTCGAGGAAGCCCGTGCAATTGCGCGTGAACTTCGATCGAAATATCCCGGCAAGTCCGAAGTCCGCTCGCTCGATGAAGCATTGAGCCGGCAACCGTAACGAAGGACGCAGCGCTCGGAGTTGATATGAGTCTTTACTTCCACACCAGGGATTGTTATTGTCCGCGGCTCTCTCGTCCAGCTTCGGTACACATTATTAAAAAGTCATCGAGGTGATTCATGGCGCGATCGAACGCCGTGGTTGAGAGATTCTTGTGCACTGTCATCCTGCTCAGTATCGCGAGCAGCGCGGCTGCGCAAAGCACAACCGGCGTCTCGGGCGCCCTTGCATGGCTCGACTCGCGACAGAATGCGAATGGCACATGGGGCACGGACCCCGAGCTGCTTCCTCGGGACACCGCGCGCGTGCTCATCACGCGTGGTCTGCTCAAATCGAACAGTGCGAGTGTGACCTCGGGATTGGGATGGCTTGCGAACCAGCGCGGCTTCGACGCAAACCAGTACCTTGCTGAACAGGCCGTAGCTCTGGCCCTCGCCAATATTGACGCGACTCCGAGTCTCGAGCGGCTCGCTCTACAACGCTCGAACGCCGGCCCGGACTACGGCGGCTTCATCGACCACACCGGCAACAGCTATGACTCTGCCCTCGCGCTCCAGGCGCTCATGGTGCAGGAAACAAGGTACGCAACGTCGATCGCCGGCGTCGTTACAACTCTGATCACGCGTCAGAACGCCGACGGCGGATGGGGCTTCGAGGGTGGCTTTGACAGCAGCGTCGCCTTGACCGCGGAGGTTCTGACAGCGCTGTCGTCAACAACGACGCAGCAGGCACCGCCCGCCACGATCGCCGCGGCGCAGGCGTACCTCGCCACACGCATCAGTGCGAATGGCAGCATCGGCATAGGGCCGCTCGAAACAGCGATGGCGTTTCGCGCACTGGCGTTGTCCGGCTATCCGGTATCAGCGACCGCCGCTATGACGCTCGGGTATCTCACGTCGCAGCAGTCGCCAGACGGTTCGTGGAGCGGCGACGCATACATCACAGCGCGTGTGCTCGAGGCGTACGCGGCCAACAAACCCAACCTGGTCACGAGGGACGGGGATCTCACGCTCAGCCCCGGTCAAGTCAACGAAGGGCAAACCGTCACTGCGTCTCTGAAAGTGACGAACACTGGCGCAGCCGCAAGTGCCGCGACGAAAGTCACTCTCTTCATCGGTGATGCCGAGGGACGCGAGCTGGCTTCTGTCTCGTTGTCCTCGCTCGCAGCAGGCGAGTCCCGCACCGCGACGCTGAACTTTTCCACGACCGATCTCACCGGCACGCACACCATCTCAGCGGTGGTCGATCCCCAGAACGTCATCGACGAACTGCGCGGCGACGACAACGACACTACGGCCGCACTCACCGTGACTGGGAAACCGGATCTGCAGATCCTCCCGTCCGATATCGTCACGGCGCCGGCACGCATGCAGCCGAACCGGGAAGGGACGCTCAGCGTCACGATCCGCAATACCGGACAAGCGGAAGCGACCACCCCCGGCTACGCGATCTACGTGGGCGTCGGCACCGTCGAGACGCTCCTGAAGAAGGCCACAGCAGGATCGATTGAGGCAGACGGCGCGATGGTCGTTTCGGTGCCGCTGACGCTCGAAGCGGGAACGCACACGGTCCGCGTCGTGGCCGATCCCGACGCGCAGATCACGGAAGCGAGCGAGTCGAACAACCAGGCATCCAAGTCCGTTGCCGTGACCGCTTCGGCGAATGTCGACCTGCGCATCCGCGCCGGCAACGTAGTGGCGAATCCAACTCGGCCCGCTACAGGACAATCGTTCACGATCTCGACGATCGTCGAGAACACGGGCGTCGACAGCGTCTCCTCGAAGGTTGCTTTCTACGATGGCGTTCCCGGCGCCGGCGGAATCGTGATTGCGTTGCTGCCGGTCGAGATCGCGTCGCAGTCTCGGGCGCAGTTGCAGATCACGCACGTGGCCACCGCGGAATCGCGCGTGATCTACGCGGTTGCCGATCCGGACGAGCTCCTGCCGGAAGTCGATGAGACCAACAATCGTGCCTATGCCCTGCTCACCGACTCGTTCGTCGATCTAGTCCTGACGCGGGAAGGCTTCGTTCTTCCGCGCCAGGCGTTCATTCAGGGTCAGACGCTCAATGCGCGACTCGTGGTGCGCAATAGCGGCATCCTCCCGGCGACCGCAGTGAGGGTAGTCGTCTATGACGATGTTCCGTCGAAGGGCGGCATCAAGGTGGTCGACACGACCGTCAACGTGCCGGCGGGCGGCAAGACCGTCGTCCCCGTCTCATGGACGGTTCGTGCGGGCCAGCGCTTCGCGACCGCGATCGTGAACGAGGGAAACACACTCTTCGAGCCCGACTACGCGAACAACACGGTCGCGAAGCTGTATACGCCGCGGAGCGATGAAGGGGACATTGCTCTGTCGGGAGTCCGAGCATCAGCTGTTGATAGGGCGAACCTCATCATCGACCAGGACACGCTCAGGGTCAGCGGCAACGTGGCCGTGAACATCACGACGGCTGCGGTGCATCGCCCATTCACTGTCACGCTCTTCGAGGATGTGGACGGCGACTTCGCATTCCATCCCGAGATCGACGCAGCAATCGGGTCAACGCTCGTCGAGGTTGGACAGTCGCCGCAGAGGGTGGTGGTGAACGCCGAAGGGACGGTGCGCTTCGCTCCCGGCAAGCTCGTGTTCCATCTCGACAGCAGCAATGCCATCAGGGAGTCCGTGGAGGTGAACAACTTCGTCGATGTCTGGCAGGACTGCCAGAGCATCGCCGCCTTCGAGCCGGGCATCAAGTGGCGGACGTCGGACCTGGCTCGGAACCTCGCACCCGTGGCGCGTTTCCGGGATACCAACGGCGACGATCTGGTCGACGACAACGATGTGCCGTACATCGTCCACGCCACCGGCGGCGCAATCGCGCTGCATCGCGGCGATACGGGGCAGCGCCTCTGGATTCGGAACTTCGGTTTCTTCGGCCGGCAGCTCTCCACGGCGATCGGCGATCTCGATGGCGATGGCGTGCCGGAGATTCTTGCCGCGAACTTTCGTCATCGCATCGTGGCTCTCGACATTGACGGCAACACGAAGTGGCAGAGCGAGGAGCTCGGCCTCCATCCCGACTGGGAGCCGTTTCTGTTTTTCCGCGACTTTACCTACGTCGGTGCCCCGGCGATTGCGGACCTCGAAGGCGACGGCACGATCGAGGTCATCGTCGGACGCACGGTGCTGCGAGGCGCGAACGGCACGATCAAGTGGGTCGGCTCTGGCAGTTCGGGCCGCGCATTCAACGGGACCGATCTCTATGGCGAGAACTTCCCCGATCAGGAAGCGCCGATCACCGCCGATCTCAATGGCGACGGCAAGCTCGAAGTCATCGCAGGAAGCACGGCGTATCGTCCAGACGGCACGATCCTCTGGCACCGCGCCGATCTCGCAGATGGTTACGCGGCAACGGTGACGCTCGCGGGAGACGTGACTCCGTCGATCGCCCTGGTTGCCCACGGCCGGATCACGATGCTCCGCAGCGACGGCACCACGCGATGGGGACCGACGAACCTGCCGAACGGCGCCCGCATGGGCGGCGCTCCAACAGTATTCATGGATGGCGCTACCGGCCCGTGGGTGGGTGTCGCCGGAGACGGCTGGTACACAGTCTTCAATGCCACGACCGGAGCAGTGCGCTGGACGAGAGCAACGACGACCGACCTCTCCTTCGGAGTCATCACTACGAACGCCGCGACTGCCTATGACTTCGGGATGGGCATGACCCTGGCGTATGCGGCGCGACACGCGTTCTATCTCTTGCGCGCCAGCGACGGCGCGATCCTCTACGAGATGCCGAACGAGCAGTCGCCGTTCTACCCGACGACGCCGGTGATCGCGGACATTGACGGTGACGGACGCACCGACATCGCGGTGCCTGGAACCGACGGCATGAAGATCCTGAGCGACCCGCGCTGGAACGGCACCCGCGGGGTGTTCAACCAGCTGTCGTACAACACGGTCAACGTCGCAAACGACCGCGCGGTGATTCCGGCGCTGGTCACGCAGACGGCGTTTTCGAAGACGCACTTCCGCACCAACACGCCGCAGGCCTCGACGTTCATGGGGGTCGCGGGCCAGCCGAACCTCACCGCTTCCTACATGCGCGCCGACACGAGCGCGTTTCCCGAGAATGTCCAGCTGACCGTGCGTGCCGGCAACAACGGCTGGCTCAAAGCGATCGATACGACCGTGGCGTTCTATCGCGTGAGTAGCGGCGCTTCCACACTCGCCGGCGTGGCCACGCTACGCGAGCTCACCCCAGGCGAGTACGAAGACGTAACGCTCACGTTTGAAAATCCGCCGGAGGATACGACTGCGTTCTACGCCGTGGTCGACGACGCGGGCACGCCGAGCTCCGGGCAGGTTGCCGAATGCAACGAGTCGGACAACCGCTCGCAGAACCTGGCCGTCCGATTCCGGGCCGATATCGCGGTCGTGCAGTCGCTACTCGGCGTGACCGACCCGCTCCCGCGTCAAGGCGAACAAATCGAGTTCGCAGCCATCGCCACGCTCTCGGGCGCGGTCAACGCTTCGCAGCTCCTGGCACAGTTCTACCTCGGCGACCCTAGCGCCGGGGGCGAGGCCATCTCGGGTCTGCTTCCCACAGAAGTGACGACGCGCAGTGGACAGCGAAACGCGCGCGTGTCGTTTCCCTGGACCGTCACGGCCCCTGCTGGCAACCATGGCGTATACGTGGTCTTCGATCCCGCGAACGTGATCGCGGAAGACACCGAAGACAACAACCGCGGTACGTATTCGCTCGCGGTCTCCACGTCCGACCCGCTCCGCAAGCTCTCGGGAAGCATGAGCCTCACGCCCCCGACCGCCGAGCCGGGAAACACGGTCGAGATCGAGATCTTCGTCCAGAACATCGGCAACGTCGCTTTGGAGAACGTTGTCCTGCAATACGTCGTCAGCGGCGGCTCTGGTTCGGACCTCCAGGGAAGCGCGACGATCGCCAGCATCGCGAAGAACGGCATTGTGTCGCTCAACGTCGGCCAGTTTGTTCCGACGGAGAACGGTCAGTACACGGTTGCCGTCACGCCGGCCGACCCTGACGTCACGCTCATCGCCTCGGCAAAGCGCATCAACATTGCGCCGTTTGCCAGCGGCGCGATCGACGTCGCGCCACAGAGAGTGCCGATCGGGTTGCCGATGATCCAGGCGCACTCGCGGGTCTCGCGCACCAACACAATCGCACTTCCCGACGATCCTCTCGTACCTCTGGTCAAGACGCACCTTCAGAAAGGGGTCAACTGGCTCACCGCCTCCGTCGAGCCGCAGCTGGTCGGTTGCTACAAGTGCCATGTGCATGCTCAGGCGCTCACGGGACTGGAAGCGTCGCAAAAGGTCGCCGGCATCACGGTCAACGACCTCGTGACGAAGAAGACGTTTGACCTCATCACGCAATCACAGAACGCAAATGGTTCCGTCGGAACCTGCTGTGAGAAAACGGCAACCACGACAGCTGCGTGGGCGCTGTCGCATCACGCTGACGGGGCTGAAGCGGCACCCGCGCTGACCAGATCGCTCAACCACCTGCTGAATCACGACGCTCCCGATGGCGGCTACACGAGCGATCTCGCCGAGCAGGGCTCCTTGCTGGGGCGCGAGACGCCGACCATGTTCGCCATGGTGGCCTATGCCCGAGGCTATGAGATCACGCGCAGCCCGGTGTATCAGGCGCAGCTCGGACAACTGACGCGCTTTGCCCTTGCGTACGACTACCAATCCGCTCGCACCCGAGGTCCGGAGTATGCGGCGCGTATGGCCATAGGGCTCGCCCATGTCATCCCGTACCTCGAGGATGCTCCGCTCAAGACGAGCGCGGAACGACGACTACAGGACATCGCCCTGTTCTTGCGCAACCTGCAGAATCCGGACGGCACGTTCGGGACAGTCGCGCAACCGGACCTGCCCGTCATTCGCACAGCCCAATCGCTCTATACGCTCGCCCTGGCGGGCGCGCAGGGAAACGATCCAGCGCTTCGATCCGCGATCGTATGGTTGCTCAATGCGCAGCGGCCGGAAGGCGGCTGGTCGGAAGTGCGAAGTCAATTCAATGAACCGATTCACTGGTTCGACGAGACCACCTGGGCCGTCATCGCTCTGCCGGTGGCATTCGCCCGATTGAGCCAGTTCGACGTCAATCTCAGAATCACCGTGCCGGATACATCGAAGCTGGTCAGCGTATCGCCGCCGGCGAACTCCTCGCAGGCTATCCAGGGCGGCCGAACGTATCTGTGGGAACTAACCGATGTCAGCGAAACAGGTCGCGACGTCTATCTCGATCTCGAGCTGACAGGCATCAGCAATGACGAGATCCGCGCGGCGACCGGAGCGGCATCGGTCGAATACCGCCATCCGTACGGCGAGGAACGCTTCACGCGAAGCCTCTCGGTTCCAACAGTCACCGGCTTCGCTCCGCTCGATGTGACGATCAGCACCGATGCTCCGAGTTATCCGTCCGCGACGCCGGTTGCCATCACGGAGGTCATCCGCAACCTCGGCTCCACGACCGAAGCCATCACGAGCGACGTCGTCATCCAGGACGCAAACGGTCTGACCATCGCGACTGTCACCGCGAACGAGCCCGTGACCGGCCTTCCCCACCTGTCCTTCGCCGGATGGAACTACACGCTTTCGCTCTCGACCCCGGTCGAGCGAGGGGGGCTGGGCCGTGTTGTCGAGGTCCCGCTCGATTTCGCAGGAATGCTTGCGCAGGTCGGATCGACATCCTTGTTCGACGTCGATTCGATTCGGGTCACCGCCGACGCAAGCCCCGCTTCGGAGCTCTACCACTCATGGATTCCTGCCGGACCGAATCCCGCCGTCGGCAACCTCTTGGTGACGGTCCCGGACGACGCACTCGTCGGTTCGACCGTGGCCATGCATCTCTGGTTCGACACGGTCGAAAACGGCCTGAAGCCGGTGTCGGAGTTCGCTGAAAAGAGAGCGTCAACGACACCGACCGCGGGCACGAGCGGAGGCTTCCACGCGACCTACTGGAACCTCGACAGGGCGCGATCCTCTTTCGCGGCCGCGATGCCCGGTGGTCTTTCGTACCAGCAACCACCGATCCTCACCACGACGCATCCGACATCCGCGATCTTCTCGATCGCTCCGGCCGGTGTGCCGCAGGAGTTCTGGGCCACGGAATGGACCGGCGCGATCTACGCACCCCTCGCCGGCACATATCAATTCCTGCTCGGTTCGGACGAGGGCTCATGGCTCTATATCGACGACAGGCTGACCATCAACAACGGCCTGAATCACGCCTTGCGGGAGGTCACGACCAGCGTAGCCCTCACGGCCGGCTTCCATTCGTTCCGTGTGGTGATGTTCAACTGGGGCGGACCGTACTCGCTTTACCTGAAGTGGGCGCAACCGGGCCGCGGCTTCGAGGTCATCGAAGGGGCATTCCTCTATCCCGCATTGCCTGCGGCGGATCGCGAGGACGTCATCATCGGTGCGCCGGCACGGATCGAGCCGGCCCGCACCTCCCGCCAGTACGTCTGGAACACGGGCACGACGGCCGCGGGGAACTACAGCGTTCGCGGGACGCTCAAACATCAGGGAAGGTTCGCCGACTCGGATGTCGCTACGATCACGATCACGCCCTCTTCGCACTTGACGGGCACAATCGCCACCGACAAGCCAGCATACGACGAGGGCGAAGTCGTGCATCTGAGCGCGGTGGCGCATTACGAGAGCGGCAACGTCACGCTCGCGAATGTGGCGGCCACGGTGTCAGTGGTCGACAGCAGCGGCGTCACGATCGCCTCGGCTGCGACACCGATTGCTTCGCTGCTCCCCGGTCAGTCCGCAAGCGCGCGCCTCGACTGGCCAGCCGGCGCAAACACTCCCGGCTCGTACACGGCCAGACTGATCGTGAAGGATGCAGGCGGTACGACGCTGGCCCAAGCCAATGTGCCGTTCGAGCTGCGTCCAGCTTCGCAGAGCGGCAAAGGCGTGACCGGAACGATCAGCGCGCCCGCGTCCGTTCAGGCCAGCAAATCCGCGTCGATCGCGGTGAGCCTCACGAACAACGGCAACGCCGCGATTGCCGATGGCCCGTTCTCCGTGGTCGTTCTTCATCCGCAGACACAAGAGGCCGTGGCGACCTTGGACTTCACCGCTTCCATCGCCGTAGCTGCGACCCAGACCGCGACGGTGACATGGCAGACCACTTCCACCACGGCGCAAGTCGCGCACGACGTGTATCTCGTCTCGCGGATCACCGCTACTCCAGTGCCGCTCGCTCAGACGACGATTCGTGTCACGGAGCCACCGCTGACGAGAATGTCGGCGACCGTCACGGCGAGTGCTCCGCTCTTCGACTGCAACGACAACGTCAGCATCACTGCCACGGCTACCTACGACGAAGGCGACACCACGCGCGAGAACGTGAGCGTCGTCATCACGGTCACCGATTCGAGTAGCGCAGTCGTGGCCACAGGGTCTGATGTCGTCGCATCGTTCGCGGTTGGCCAGACGCTGACCGCGCCTCTCAACTGGACGACCGGCTCCGCGATGCCCGGAACCTACAACGTGGCGGTAGTCGTTCGCGACAGCGAGCAAACGTTCGCGCAGGCAGGGACGTCATTCGAGATTCGCTCGAGCGCAGTGACTGGCCGCTGCCTGACGGGCTCGATCGCGCCTTCGACACCGAGCGTGTTTGCCGGCGACCCCTTCCCGTTTGTCCTGTCCGTAGTCAACGGCGGCAACGCTGCGCTCTCTGCCGCGCCGTTCGCCGTCGTCATCACCAACCCATCCGATGACTCGCTCATCTATACCACGCTGAACGTCTCGGTCGCCGCCGCCAAAGGCGCAACGTTCAACGGTAACGTCTCGTGGACAACCACTGGAGTAACACCGCGCAGCTATCTCGCGCGTCTCGTGTCCCTCATCACCGAACCCGCAGTGTCGGTAGCCGAAACGACGGTCGAAGTGAAGGAGCGTCCGTCCTCGACGATGTCCGCCACCGTGTCGTCAACTGCTCCGGCCTACGACTGCAACGACACCGCACACGTCACAGCAGCCGTGTCGTACACCGCTGGCAACGTGACGCGCACGGACGTCATGGCAACCATCACTATCGCCGGTCCCGGCGGCACGACAGTCGCCTCGGGCGCCAGAACCGCCGCCACGTTCGCGGTTGGCGAGACACTCACCGCAACACTGAATTGGGCTACTACGATCTCGGCCCCCGGCACCTACACTGTGACCGTCGTCGTAGCCGACGCAAATGAAGTGTTCGCGCAGGCAGCGACGTCATTCGAGG
The DNA here is from genome assembly GCA_036009605.1 of Thermoanaerobaculia bacterium. Taxonomy (GTDB): domain Bacteria; phylum Acidobacteriota; class Thermoanaerobaculia; order Gp7-AA8; family Gp7-AA8; genus QHVT01. Next base: position 12,863 of record DASYLL010000376.1, read on the forward strand.
TCCGCTCGAGTGCCGCGACTGGCAAGTGCCTTTCCGGCTCGATCACGGCCTCCACCTCGAGCGTGAATGTCGGTGAACCGGTGCCGTTTGCGCTCTCTGTCGTGAACGGCGGCAATGCTGCGCTCTCCGCCGCACCGTTCGCTGTGCTCATCACCAACCCATCCGATGACTCGCTCATCGCGACGCGGAACGTCTCCGTCGATGCCGCCAAGGGTGCAACGTTCAACGGTAACGTCTCATGGACAACCACGGGGGTCACACCGCACATCTATCGCGCGCGGCTCGTGTCCCTGATCACCGGCACCGCCGTGTCGTTGGCCGAGACCCAGGTCGAAGTGAAGGCACCTTCGGCCTCGTCGATGTCCGCGCGCGTCTCGACAGATGCCTCCGCCTATGACTGCAATGCTCAGGTAAGCATCGAAGCCTCGGTCAGTTACGACAGCGGCAACATCACGCGCAGCAATGTCACCGCCACGCTCGCCGTCGTTGGTCCCGGCGGCGCGCTGGTTGCCACGGGCGCGAGGACGGCCGCGACGTTTGCTGTCGGCGATACGCTCACGGTCCCGTTGCAATGGACCACAGGCACGGCGACTCCAGGCACGTACACGGTCACCGTCATTGCTGCCGATGGCACAGCGACGTACGCACAAGCGGCGACGTCGTTCCAGATCCGTTCGAGCGCTTCGACCGGTGTCTGCATCACCGGCTCATTGTCGGCGCCGCAAAGCGTCGATCGCCCCGCCGCAGTACCGTTCTCCGTTACCGTCACCAACGGCGGGAACGCCGCGCTCTCCGCCGCGCCGTTCGCGATCGTAATCACCCATCCCACGACCGGAGCGGCTGTCGCCACGTTGAGCCTTTCCGCCAGCGTGGGCAAAGGCGCGGTCTTCACGTCCGAGGTGGCCTGGCCCACGTCCGCGGCGACTCCTCAGTTCTATCGCGCCCGGCTGGTCTCTCTCATCACAGGCACTGCCGTAGTGCTCGCCGAAACCATGTTTGAGGTGAAAGCGCCGTCATTCGCGCTCGACGTTTCGGTTGCTACGCGGCCGCGTGTTCTCCTCTGGCGCGACTGCGCCAAGGGCAAGAGCAACAAGTCGTGCACCCCGACCGAGCCTCCATTCATTGCAACGAGTCTGCGCGATGCCGGCATCCGCTTCACGCTCGTCGGTACATCAAAGAAATTCATCGATGCACTCCGCACCGGCGGTTACAGCGCGGTCATCCTCTATCAGCCTTACGACGCGGACGACGACGACCATGACCACGATGACATCCGCGGCGCGGTGAGCCCTGAACACGACGACGATGATGATGACGGCGGCCACAGTGACGTCATCGTTGAAGCGTTGGAAAGCATGCGTGCCGGCATCGGTCTGCTCTACATCGACAGCAAGGACGACGACGATGACGATGACGATGACTTCCGCTCCTGGCCGAGTTACGCCACCGAGGACGAAGGCGGATCGTCGCCTCGTTGGCGCGACGCTCTCGGCGTCCACTTCGAAGGAAGGTTGAGAGGACCGGCGACGGTCAATCTCCTCGCCACTTCCTGGACATCGCCCGGACGCATTACGTTCGCAGGCGATGGTCTGAAGATCGAGTTGCGCGGCGCGACGGCCGCGGGCAAGTTGCTCTCGACCGGCCAGCCTGCGATCGCATTCAATCGCTTCGGCGAAGGGCGGACCGTCACGCTGCCGTTCGATCCAGAAGTCACGCGGACCGCGGATGTGGCCCGATTCCTGGTGTCCGCGGTCAATCATGTGAGTCGCACGACCGCTTCGCCATTCGCAGCCCGAGCGGTGGTTCCCGTCCATGTCGATGTCACTACCCCGCCGGGCGCTCCCGCTTCGATGCGAATCAAGGCGACGCTGCCCGCTGGAGTGACGCTCATCGACGCTCTGCCGACAACGGCCGCGCCTCCGAGCTGGACGGCCTCCTTGCCAGGCGGCTCAACCTCACGCTTCGCGGTATGGGTCCGTCTGCCCGATGCCGTCGGCAGTTCGGTCATCACGGCGGAAGCAGGTCTCACCGGTGGACCCTCGACACTCAGCAAGACGCTCGCAGTGAACGTCGGCGCCGGACGCACGGATCTTCTCGTGAAGGTAAAGGCAGCGCTCGAAACACTCAAAGCGCAGTCTCGGACAAACAACGACACGAAACGGTTGAGCGACGCTTTGGGCGAGGTCCGTTCGATCGAGATCGCAGGCAATCCCACGAGGCAGGACGTGACGCTGCGCATCGTCGAACGGACGCTGGCGATCGCCGAGCTTCTGAGCAAGGTCTCGCTCGATACGACGGTTGCGCGCCGCGAGAACGGACGGTTGCTGCACTACTGGCAAAGCCGGCTGAACCCGTGAGCGAACAGAGGAGAACAAACATCGTGCGCAGCTTCAGAGCATTCATCTACGGGCCGCTCGGCCGCATCCTCACCGCGGGCGTTATCACCGCCTCTGCTCATCTGTCGGCCGATCCGTCGAACTACCTCGCCGCGCTCGACGTAGAGCGCCGGCAGGAAGCGCGCATCCTCGAGATCGCGCAGAAGATGAACGTCGATCCCGAGTTCCTCCTCCATCCGGGCGGGCGCACGAGGTTCGACTTTCGTTCTCTCTTTTCCGCTGTGACGAAAACCCTCGGCCTCCGATCTGAATCGATTGAGCTCAACTCGCAATCCGAGAGCATCCGCGAGTCCATCGCCACGGTGAAAGAGCGCTATGCGCTGACCGCTGCAGACTCGACGCTGTCGAAAATCGCCAGTCTTCTCGAAGCCGCAACCTCTCCCTCGGCAAAGCGGGTAAAGAAGAGAGGACAACTCAAGTCCGAGCTCACTTCGCTCCTCCGTCTGATCGAGAAGGACTTCCTACCCGCACCAAAGGAAGGGCTGTCCGGCACTGCAAAGAGCCGCGACAAGCAGATGCGCGATACGATCAAAGACCTGCGCAGAGACGTGAGCGCGCTCCTCAAGGGCAAAGACGCCTTGAGCGACGCGAACATCGACGCGACGCTGGCCAAACTGCGGCTGGCGCTCACCGGCAGAATGACGCTGCGGAACGAAGGCACGCGCTGGACCCGCGACCCGTTTCCAGTCAAAGACACCTACCGCACCGCGCCCGTCCGGCCGACGGGTCCGAACTACGCGAATGAGTCCTCCGCGTCACAACCCGCCACTCTCACCGTCCCGTCTCGGTCCTCAATCGTCGGTTCTCAATCCTCACCATCAATCCACCCCGAGGTCGCAGCGCTTGCGGCGACTCTCCAAACTCCTGCCCGCATCTTCAGCTACGCCCACGACCGCATCGAGTGGGAGTCTTACAGCGGCGTGGCCAAGGGCTCACTCGGCACGCTCAAAGAAGGCCGAGGGAACGACTGGGATCAAGCGCTTCTCTTGCGCGATCTCCTCGCAGCGCAGGGCTACAACGCCCAACTCGAGTGGGGTCAGGTCACGCTCCCGATCACAAAAGCGATGAACCTGGTCGGTACCGAGGACCCGCTGCAGGCCGCGAATCTTCTGGCCACGGCAGGCTTCGACGGCGTGCTGCTCACGTCCGGAGGAGCGCCGGTCGCGGTGCAGCTGACGCACGTCTGGGTGCGTGCCTTCATCCCGTATTTTCCGAATCGCGGGGCGAAGGTGGGAACGCCCGACATGTGGGTGCGCATGGACCCGAGCTTCAAGCGCTACGAGTACCAGCCCGGCATTGCCATCAACGGTAAGGTCGCGTGGAACATGGACGAATTTCTCAATACGTCCGCCATCCGTCCGCCCGCGGATTTCTACGGCGACAAGATCTGGAGCTACATCCGCACGAACAACATCGATTGCGTGAATCTCGCGCAGGTAGCGAAGCTCGGTCGAGTGAAGGCCGAGAACTTTCCCTTCGTCCCCGGCACGCTGCCGACAAAGATCGACCAGCTGCGCGGGCAGGGAGCGGTACCGCCGGCAGATCAACAGCAGAGCGTGACCGTGAATCTCGTCAGCGAGACAGGTGCGACGATCGGCACGTTCACTTCTCCGATCGCCGATCTGTGGGGAAAGAAACTGTCGCTCACGTTCCCTCCAGCTACGCCGGACGACGCAGCCACCATCCAGAGCTACGGCGGCCTGTTCAACACGCCTCCGTACCTCATTCGCCTCAAGCCGCTCTTCTCACTCGACGATCAGCCGGTGGCCGAAGGCGCCGCCATCTCCGCCGGTGCGGCGCTCGACATGAACCTCACGTTCCGTCAGCCGAACGTGCCTGACGACTTCACCCATCACGACGTCGTTGCCGGCGAAACGCACACGCTCGTCCTCGATGCCGGCGCTCCTCCCGACTCACTCATCCAGTCGCGCATAGAGCGCCTCAAGATCCTGATCGCCGCAAATGCCTCGGAAGACGCGATTCTCAGCGAGCAGTTGAATCTCGTCGGCCTTCGCTACATGCAGCACGTCGATGACGGCCTCGCATTCGCGACAGGCGTTCGCTGGCAGCGCGCCGTCAAGCGCGTGTTCGAGGCCGACGTGCGCCGTCAGATCGACATCACCTACAACATCGCCGGAGCCCCGCTGCGCCTCAGACCCGCAGAGAACAACATCGATGTCTCGCGCCTGTTGGTCGGCATCGTCCCGATCAACAACGATCAGTCGAACCGAGCGGAGGCTCTGTCCCTCGCCGGCCTCCAAAGCTCGTATCTCGAAGGAGCGATCTGGGAAGAAATGCAGTCCGAGAGAGGCATCTCCGCGGCAAAGGCGCTCCTGCTCGCGCGCGCTGCAGGACAAGCGCTCCATACCGTCACGAGCGCGAATGTCGACGCCGTCCTCGCCCAGACGAACCTCGACCCTGAAGTGGAGGCGGAGATTCGTGGGTCCGTTGCGCAGGGCCGCATCGCCAAAATCCCCAGCGCCAATATCAGTCTCGGACGCTGGACTGGCACCGGCTACATCCTTCAGGATCCGCTGACCGGGGCAGCCACGTATCCGATCTCAGGCGGAATGGCGGGAGGAAGCACCACCGGCGAGATCGTGGCCGGGATCAAGGAGCTGCTCGGCTCTGAGTCGTGGCTCGAAGGCTCACCCCTCGGCGCCCTGCTCGGCCAACTCATGGCTCTCCTCGGCGGCGGCGACGGCGCGAACGAGGCACCATCGACCACGCAATCCGACCCGGTCAATATGTCTTCCGGCAACATGCACCGTACGATGAGCGACGTCTCCATTGTCGCGCGCGGTATCCCGGTGGCTCTGACGCGCACCTACAACAGCCGCTCGACGTACAACGGCCCCTTCGGCCACGGCTGGACCTGGAACTACGGCGAACAACTCATCGCCAATGGCGATGGCTCCATGACGTACCGCGAATCGGACGGCACCGAGCATCTCTTCCGCCCCGGCGCTGGCAGCACGTTCGTGTCGCCTCCCGGCAAGTTCATCGAGCTCGTGTCGAATGGCAGCGGATGGACGATGACCTTCAAAGGAGGACATCAGTTCTCTTTCGACAGTCGCGGCGATCTCATCGCGCAGTCTGATTTGAGCGACAACGAGGTCATCATTCAACGCGACGCGACCGGCAATCCAACGAGCGTTGTCGATGCCACCGGACGCACGGTCCTGACATTCACATTCACGAACGGCAAAGTCACCGAGGTGACCGACTTGGCCAATCGCAAGACTGTCTATGCATACGACGGCGACGATCTCGTCTCGGTGACCGATACCGCCGGAAAGACCTGGGCTCTGGCCTACGACCTCGCGCACAACATGACCCAGTTCCGCGATCCGGTCGGTAATACACAGTCGTTCGACTACGACAGCGATGACCGGATGTTCCATCACGTCGATGCTACGGGCGCGGAGGAGTTCTTCCGGTACGACATCGCCGGCCGCAGGAGCGTGGTCACCGATCGCCAGGGCAACGATCGACTGATCAAGTTCGACGACGACGGTCGTGCCACGCTCGAAGCCGATCCCGCGGGCAACGTCGTCACCGCGACGTTTGATGCGGACAACAATCGAACGGCGATGATCGACTCGCGTGGCAATGAGACCACCTACGAGTTCGACGAAAGCGGCAACTTGACTCGAAAGGTCACGCCGGACGGAGCGGTCACGACCACGTCCTATGACGCGCAGTCGCGTCCTTTGACGAGCGTTGACGCGGCGGGCCTCACGACCACGAACAGCTATGACTCGGCCGGCAATCTCACCACCTCAACGCGCAGCGGCACGGGCGTCAACGAGACCACCACCAATACCTACGACGGCAACGGACAACTGCTCTCGACCACCGACCCGAACGGCGGCACGAGCTCGATGACGTGGAACACAAACGGCACGATGGCCACTCGCACCGACGCGGCGAACCAGACCACGGTGATGACCAGTGACGCGCTCGGACGCATCAGCACCATCAAGGACCCCGCAAACAACACAACCACGCTGGCGTACGATGGAAGGGATCGCATCCTGTCGATGACCGATCCGCACAGCAACACCACCTCGTTTGCGTACGACGACGCGGGACGCCGGACGGCAGTCACGACTCCGCGAGGAACCACGAACTACACCTACGACGCGGAAGGGCGCGCACTGTCGGTCAGGGACCCGCTCGGCAACACCACCCGCACCACCTATGACATCGCCGGCAACGTCCTCACGAAAATGGACGCCCGTGGCAACACGACGCGTTACGAATACGACGCAGTCGGCCGGATCACGAAGATGATCGACGCCAACGGCGGGGTCTGGACGTACGGCTACTGCGCCTCGATGGGCGGCTCGTCGTGCTCCTCGTGCGGCGGAGGCGGCGGAAGTTCTTTCTGCGAGTTGACCGACCCAAACGGCCACATGGTCAAACAGGATTTCGACAAGATGGGTCGCGTGATCGCGGTGACGGATTCGCTCGGTCATAAAAGCGAGACGATTTACGATACAGCTGGTCGAAAGACGCTCGAGAAGGACGCCAACGGGAATGCGACGGCCTTTGGCTATGACTCGGCGGGCCGGCTGACGGACGTGACCGAGGCCAGCGGTGCGGTGACGCGCTACACCTACGACAAGAACGGCAACAAACTGACGCAGAAGGATGCGAACGGCAACACCTGGAGCTTCAAGTATGACCTCCTCAATCGCCTCGTCGAAGAAGCCGATCCTCTCGTCCGCAAGACGACCTATGCGTACGATGCACTCGGGAATCTGAAGACCAAAACCGACGCGAAGAATCAGACCGTTACCTACACCTATGCCGTGCGTCGTCTGACGCGCGCGGCGCACGCCGACGGAAGGGTCGATACTTTCACCTATGATGCCCAGGGCCGCCGCACGGGAGCTTCGAACAGCTTCGCCAACTTCATCTACACGTTCGATGCTCTCAATCGCCTGACGTCCAAGCACAACACCCTCACGGGCTACAAGAGCATCTATGACTATGACGCCGCCGGCAACACCGCGAAACTGACAACGCTCTACGGGAACGCGGCGACAACGCTCGCAACGACGACCTACTCCTACGACGCCAAAAACCGCTTGGCGGCGATCTCCGACACGCTCTTCGGTAAGTTCACCTTCGGGTATGACCCGATGGATCGCCGCACCGAGCTCGAGTACCCGAACGGTATCGTCGCCAGCTATGACTACGACGACGCGTACCGCCTGACAGCGATGGTCTCGAAGGATGCCGCGGGGGCAGTTGTCGACGCGTGGTCCTATCGCTATGACTCGGTCGGCAATCGCACTTCGAAGACCGACATGGACGGCAAGACCGAGGACTACCGTTACGACAACGTCTATCGCCTCACAGACGTCGCGTACGCTGACGGCTCATTCGAGAAGTTCACGTACGACCCTGTTGGAAACCGCCTCGCACGCGCCGACAGCTTCGAGACCACGACCTATAGCTACGACATCGCGAACCAGCTGC
>DASYLL010000377.1:0-15340 GCA_036009605.1 Thermoanaerobaculia bacterium
CGCTTCCCATCCGCCCTTCGCGGTGATGCCCATGCCCTTGTGGTCGTAACCGGCGGAGCCACCCGAGGCGTAGGCGTCGCCGAGCCAGAAACCGTATTCGGCGGAGATCGAGTTCGCGAGATCGGAGAACGTGGCCGTGCCTTTGTCCGCGGCGACGACGAGATACGGATCGTCCTTGTCGCGACGCACGACGTCGCGCGGCGGCACCACTTCATCGCCGCGCAGGTTGTCGGTGATGTCGAGCATGCCGCGCAGCAGCGTCTTATACGACTCGATGCCTTCCTGCTGGAACGTGCCGCGATCGGCGGACGGATTCTTCACGACGAAACCGCCCTTCGAGCCCATCGGCACGATGACGACGTTCTTGACCATCTGCGCCTTCATCAGACCGAGGATCTCGGTGCGGAAGTCTTCGCGCCGATCGGACCAGCGCAGACCGCCGCGCGCGACTTTGCCGCCGCGCAGATGGATGCCTTCCATCCAGGGCGCATAGACGAAGATCTCGACCATCGGACGCGGGTCCGGCAGCTCCGGCACCAGCTTCGAATCGAGCTTGAACGAGAGGTACAGCTTTCGATTGCCCTTCGGGTCGCGCTGGAAGTAGTTCGTCCGCAGCGTCGCCTCGATGAGGCTCATGTACAACCGCAGAATGCGATCTTCGTCGGGATTCGTGACCTGTTCGAGCGCGTCTTCGACCTGCGAGCGGATGCCGAGCGACGCACCTTTGCGTCCCATGCCGGCGTCGCCGATCGACGGATCGAAGTAGTTCGTGAACAGCTGAATGAGATTGCGCGTGATGTTCGGATGACGCGCCAGCGTCTGCTGGATGTACGTCTCGCTGAGCGCGACGCCGACCTGGCGCAGGTACTTCGCGTACGCACGCAGGATGACGACTTCGTCCCATTCGAGCTCGGCGCCGAGGACGAGTCGGTTGAAGCCGTCGTTCTCCGCTTCGCGATTCCAGACGCGGATGAACGCGTTCTGGAACTTCTCTTTCACCGTGGCGACGTCGTCCTGCATGCCTTCGGCATCGAGGCTGAAGTCGCGGATGCGCACGAGTTGCGACGCGCCGTGCGGTTGCAGTTCGTACGGAACTTCGGCGAGCACTTTGAGACCCATGTTCTCGAGACGCGGCATGATCTCGGACAGCGGTACGGGTGGGCCGGAGTGAATGATCTTGCAGTGGAACTCGCGCGAGTCGCTGCGATGGCGATAGAGATCGACGACGAGCTCGCCGGTCGCGAGCACGCGCTCGACGTGGCCGACGTCATAGAGCGCGGCTTCGGCGCTGAAGCGTTCCGCGTACGCCATCGGGAACGCTTTCTTGTAGCGTTTGTGAAGATCGATGCCGACTTCTTCGCCCTGCGAGGACGTCAGCGTGTCGAGCAGCTTGTCGCTCCACGTGCGCGATGCGTCGCCGATGATCGCTTCGATGCGTCGAATGTCGACGTCGGGAATCTGGCCCGCCGTCGTGCGCACGATGAACAACCCCCGCGCCAACGCCGAGTTCGTAATGTGGTCATAAACCTCGGTATCCCGCCCCTGGAACGCTTCTTCGAGGACCTGCTTCGTCTTCTCTTTGAACTCTTCCGTGTAGCGCGCGCGCGGCACGAAGACGTAGCAGGCGATGAAGCGTTTGAAGACGTCGACGCGCGTGAAGAGCGCGACGCGCTGGCGCTCCTGCAACAGCAGGACGCCGCGTGCGACGTCGTACAGCTCGGAGTCGGTGATCTGGAAAAACTCGTCGCGCGGGAACGTCTCGAGGATGTCGGCGAACGCTTTTCCGTTGTGCGAATGCGGATCGAGGCCGGCGCGCTCGAGTGCGCGTGACGCCTTGAGACGCAGCATCGGGATGTCGCGCACGCTGCGGCTGTACGCGGCGGAGGTGAACAGTCCGAGGAAACGATCCTCGCCGATCAGGTTGCCCTGATCGTCGTAGCGTTTGACGCCGATGCGGTCGAGGCGACCCGGCCGGTGGATGCGGCTGCGGCTGTTCGCCTTGGTGATGATGATGAGGTCTTTGCGGCGCGCGTATTCGCTGAACTCGGCAGACAGCGGCTGGTCGCCGCGCTCGACGGACTCGGGACGAATGCCGCTGAGGATACCGAGGCCCGTGTCGGGGACCGGGCGGAGATAGTCGTTGCCGTCGCGCGTTTCGAACGTGTAGCGGCGATGGCCGAGGAAGATAAAGTTGCCGGTGTCGAGCCAGCGCAGGAATGCTTTGGCTTCGTTCACTTCTTCGACCGGCATCGGAAGCTGCGCGGTCTCGAGCTCGTCGACGTCGGCGGTCATCCGCCCGCGCATGGCGCGGAAGTCGCGGACCGCAAGCGTGACTTCGATGAAGATCTGTTCGAGCGACGCGCGGATCGACTCGAGTTCTGCGGGCTCGGTCTCCTGATCGATCTCGACATGCATATAAGACTCGACGACAGCGTCGGTCGGCGCGTGCTGCGTGTCGGTCACTTCGATGCGATTGCCGTCCGCGTCGCGGCGCGAGTGAATGACGGGATGCAGCAGGAGATGAATCTGCCGGTCGCGGCGCCGGATCTCCGCGGTGACGGAGTCGACGAGGAACGGCATGTCGTCGTTGATGATCTCGACGACGGTGTGCTCGGTGCCCCAGCCGTGCTCCTCCTGCTTCGGATTGAAGAGGCGGATCTTCGGCTTGCCCGGCGTGCGTTGCGCGCCGAACTCCCACAGCGACAGTGCGCCGCCGAGGAGGGTGTCGGTGGAGGTGTAGATCACGTCGTCGGGAGCGACGTTGGCAAAGTAGCGGCGGATAAATTTTTCGGCGCTCTCCGCTTGCTCCGCGGGGACGCGCTTTCTTGCTTCCGCAGCCAGGCGGTCAATGATGTCGACCTGGCGCTGTTCAGCAGTCATCGTCATGCGTGAATCCATATCACAGTTTTGAAGTTGGTCATGCTGGACCCCAGCTCAGGAAGCGCATGCGCAGTCCGAGCTGGCGTCCGTCATCGGCGGGAACGACAGTGTGCTCGATGGAAAGCTCGAGCACGTTTGGTAATCCGTTTGGTGCTGCAATCACGCGATAGTCGCGCTCGAGATGGTTCTGCGTTGTGTTGAAACGATCGACGATGCGACCGTTGAGTTTGACGGTGATCGCGGGATTCTTCGGCATCACTTCGAACGGGACGCCGAGGTCGAGATGTAACAGCGTGCGGCCGTTTGCGGGTGGCAGGAGCATGACCGAATGGCCGCGCATCCAGCGCCATTCCTCCATCCCCATCCCTTCCGGCGAATACCAGCCGGAAAGGAAGCGCGGTTGCTCCGTCACCGGCTGCAGCTTGATCTCGAAGTAGTGGCGGCGCGCGATGTTCCAGAGATTGCCGCGCTCGCGTTGAAAGAGAAATCGCTGCGGGGCAGTCTCGGTGATCTCGGCGAGCAGCCACGAGGGTTGGTTCGGCGGCGTGAGCGGCATGGCGCGATCGTCGAGCACCTTCGTGTACGGGAAGCCGGGCAGCACGAGATCCATGAACGCGGTCATCGTGTGTCCGACGTAGAGACGCTCGCGCGATGGATCGACCTGTTTCGCAACCGCACGCGCGGCGAGAATCGACGGTGCGATCTCGTTTCGCACGGCCGTCAATGCTGGCAGCGTGTACGCAACGAAGCCGAGAATGAGTGCGGTTGCGAGCGCGGGCGCGAGCCAGTGACGACGCTCGCCAGCGACACGATGGATGCCGTCCGCGACAAAAATCGCGAACATCGGTTGATAGGCGATCGAGAAGCGGCTGATGCTGAAACGATCGAGCATGAGCCACGCGACGATCGCGAACGGTACGAACGTGAGTGCGTTCCAAAGCATTGAACGATCGCGCGAACGGATCGCGCCTACGATCGAGACCATTGCAAACAGCGACGCGATGATGCTCAACGCAGGCGATTGATATTGCTTGATGAAGAAACGATCGAAGATGCGCCAGAGCGGCGGACGATCGGGACTGCGCCACGAGTCGATGCGCGAGATGTAGTCGCCGTGTCCTCGCACCATGCGCATGTAGTCGTCGTAATCGCCGGTCGCGTAGATCGCACCGCCGTACGCGGCGCCGACGATCACGACGCCGATCAGCAGCGCCACCAGGATCTCGAGCGGACGCCGTTTGCGCGTCGCGTAGATGCCGGGAATGAGTCCGACGAGAAAATTCTGCGGACGAATGCCGATCGCCAGTGCGAGCAGCAACGTTCCGAACCAGTACGCCTTGCGATCGCGTGCGCCGCGCAGGAGAAACGTGACCGCGAACAACACGAGCACGATCGATGGGACGTCGCTGAACGCGCCGCCGCCGAAGAACCAGACGTTCGGAAAGAACGCGAACAGCGCGGCCGCGATCACGCAGGTTTCGAAACGCAGCCGCAGTTCGCGCGCGAAGAGATAGATCGCCGGACACACGAGCATCGCGGCGACGAGGTTGACGGCCTGCAACGCGCGGAAGTCATCGCCGATGACGAGTCGCACGACGCGACCGATGGCGATGAACACAGGAAAGCCGGGAGGATGAGGATGGTGCAGCGTGACCGCGTAGTCGCGCATCGCCATCGTGAAGAGCGCTTCGTCCCAATCCCAGACCGAGCGCGCGAGCGCGAGAAAACGCGTCGCGGCGCACACCAGCGCGACGCAGATGACGATCGCGCGCTGGCGTGCCGTGATCGGCTCTGGCTCGGTGCTGAAGCTCACGCGCGCCTACGAACGCGCGTACGTCTGGTAGAACTTCCCGTCGCGGCTGGCCAGCCGTTTCAGCGGTTCGTTCGGGCGGAAGCGCGGTCCGACGCTGGACGAAAGCTCGTCGAGTCGCGCCAGGATGTACGGCACTCCGAGCGCGTCGGCATAGCGCAACAGCCCGCCGCGGAACGGCGGAAAGCCGGTGCCCATGATCATCGCGAGGTCGAGCTCGCCGGCCGAGCCGACGATTTTCTCGTCGAGGATCAGCACGGCTTCGTTGATCATCGACAGAACCATCCGCTCGACCACCGCTTTCGGTTCAGCAGGATGCGGATTCGAAATGCCGAGGACTTTGTAGACGCTGGAATCGGGTCCGAGGCGCCGGCCGTCTTTGTAGAGATAGAGACCCTTCCCGTTTTTCTTGCCGTGGCGGCCGTCGGCATAGAGCTTTTCGACCACCGTCGACTTCTCGATCCGATCGCCGAACGCTTCCGTGAGAATGCCGGCGACTTTCGCGGCGACGTCGATGCCGACTTCGTCGAGCAGCGCCATCGGTCCCATCGGCATGCCGAAGTCGACCATGGCCTTGTCGAGCGATTCGATCGAGTTGCCTTCCTGAAGCAGGAAGCCCGACTCGTTCATGTACGGGCCGAGAATACGATTGACGACGAAACCGGGGCCGTCATTGCAGTAGACGACGGTCTTGCCGAGCTTTCGTGCGAGCGCCGCGGTCGTGACCATCGCGACGTCCGAGGTTTTCTCGCCGCGGATGATTTCGACGAGCGGCATCCTGTCGACGGGATTGAAGAAGTGCATGCCGACGACGTTCTCGGGATGCTTCGCTTCCGCGGCGATCTTCGTGATCGGGATCGTTGAAGTATTCGTCGCGAAGATCGCGCCCGGCTTCGCCAGCCCTTCGAACTCCGCGAGCACCTGACGCTTGATCTGCAGATTCTCGACGACAGCTTCGATCACGGTGTCGACGCGATTGAAGCCGGTCCAGTCGGTGGTGCCGGTGATGCGCGCGAGCTTGCGCATCATTTCGCCGCGCGTCATGCGCCGGCGATCGACTTTCTTCTTCCAGATCCTCGACGCGGCCTTCATGCCGCCGGCGATCGCTTTCATGCTGATGTCGCGCATGCGCACGTCGGCGTCCGCTTTGTCGACGACGAGCTGCGCGATGCCGCCGCCCATCACACCCGCGCCGAGAACGCCGACGCGTGACATCTCGCGCGGCTTCGCGGTGAACGGATCCTTCTTCGACTCCTCCATCTGAAAGAAGAGCCGCACGAGGTTCTGCGCGACTTCATTGTTCACGAGCGCCGCGGCTTCTTCGACTTCGCGGGCCATGCCGCGCTCGACGCCGGCGGACATCGCGTACTCCATCACTTCGATCGCTTTCAGCGGCGCGGGATAGTGTCCGTGCGTCTGCGCGAGCACGGCCTTGCGTGCCTTGCTGAAGATGAGCATCCGCGCGAGCGGGTTGCCTTCGATGTAGAACTTCGTGCGTCCCGATGATTTTTTGCGCTTGCCGCGCTCGGCGAACTTCTTCGCGATGTCGAGCAGGATCCCGGGCTCGACCGTCTCATCGACGAGACCCGCTTTCTTCGCGCGACGCGCATCGAGCGCCTTGCCGTTGAGAATGATGTCGAGCGCTCCCGCCAGTCCGATGAGTCGCGGCAGCTTGCTCGTTCCGCCCCACGCCGGAAAGATCCCGAGCTTCACTTCGGGCAGACCGATCTGCGAGCGCGGCGAATCCGCCATCACGCGCCAATCGCAGCTGAGTGCCAGCTCACAACCACCGCCGAGACAGGCGCCGTCGATTGCGGCGACCGTGGTCTGTTTCAGCTTCGCGAGCTTCGTGAACACGTCCTGCCCGAGGCGGACGTAGTCTTTCGCGGCCTCCGCTCCGGTGACCGTCGTGAACTCGGTCACGTCCGCGCCGGCGATGAAGATGCCGGGCTTGCGCGACGCGATGATGATCTTTTTGATCTCGGAATCCGACGCGAACTGATCGAGCACGCCGGACAACTCGCGGAGCACGGCGGACGAGAACTTGTTCACCTTCTCGCCCGGAAGATCAAACCAGAGAATGGCCAGCTCGCCGCTGCGCTCGACGACGAAGGCGCGGGCCGCGCTCTGCGGTGGTGCTGCTGCAACTGAGGTCATGACATATCCACCGAGCCCTCATCGACGTACAGCTGATCGATGACGCTCTTGTACTTCTTGTCGATGTTCTTCCGTTTCACTTTCAGCGACGGCGTGATCTCGTCGTCGTCAATGGTGAAGTCGCGCGAGAGCAGCGCGAAACGGCGGATCTTCTCCTGCCGGTCGAGGTTCTTGTTGAAGCGATCGAGCTCGCCCTGGATGAGGCCTTTCACGCGCGCGTCAGCGACGAGATCTTCGCGTGATGCCGCGTTGACGCCGAGAGCCGCGGCTTCGCGCTCGAGCTTCTCGAAGTTCGGAACGATCAGCGCGGCGAGATACTTGCGGCGATCGCCGATCAGCACCGGCGTGCCGACATACGGAGAGCTCTTGAGCAGCGCTTCGATCGGCTGCGGCGCGATGTTCTTGCCGTAGGCGTTGATGATGATGTCTTTCTTGCGATCGGTGATCTTGAGGAAGCCGTCGGCATCGATCTCGCCGATGTCGCCGGTGTGGAACCAGCCGTCGGCGTCGATCGCGGCCGCCGTCGCTTCGGGGTTGTTCCAGTAGCCCTTCATGATGTGCGGTCCGCGCGAGAGGATCTCGCCGTCGGACGCGATCTTCACTTCGACGCCCGGAACGATCGGACCAACTGTGCCGATGCGGCGCGCGTCAGGGCGATTCACCGCGATGACGGGCGAGGTTTCGGTCAGGCCGTAGCCTTCGAGAATCTCGACGCCGGCGCCGATGAAGAACGCCGCGAGATCCGCGGACAGCGGCGCGCCGCCGGAGACGACGTACTTCACGCGTCCGCCGAGGCGGGCGATGATCTTGCCGAAGACGAGCTTGTCCGCGATGGCGGATTTCACCGAAAGACCGAATGGCATCGGCTTGCCTTCAACGCGATACGGGAGACGTTCCTCCGCGATTTTCAGCGCCCAGTAGAAGATCTTCTGCCGCGCCGGCGGTGCAACCGCGACGTTGTCCAGTACGCGGGCGCGCATCTTCTCGAAGAGGCGCGGCACGGCGGCGAAGTAGTGCGGCCGGACTTCGGCGAGGTTGTCGGCGACTTTGTTGACGTTCTCGGCGTAGGCGATCGTGCCGCCCTTGAGCAGATAGAGGAAGTCGACCATCCGCTCGAGGATGTGCGAGAGCGGCAGGATCGAGAGTGCGATGTCGCCGGGCTGAATCGGGACGAACTCGCGCACCGTCACGGTGTTGCTGGTGATGTTGCCGTGCGTGAGCATCGCGCCCTTCGGATTGCCGGTCGTGCCCGAGGTGTAGACGAGCGTGGCCAGGTCATCGGGCTTGGGCGACTTGCGCGACTGATCGAACCACTGGCGGCCGTGCTGCTGTTCGTACTTCTTGCCGCGCTCGACGGCGTCGTTGAACGACGAGACGCCGGGAGGAAGCTGCGCGGGCGGAACGCAAATGATGATGCTCTGCAGCGTCGGAACGTGATCGCGGATCTCGAGGAGCTTGTCGAGCTGCTCCTGATTCGAACAGATCACGACGACCGTGCCGGCGTCATTGAGGATGTACTCGATCTGCCATCCCAGAAGCGTCGGATAGACCGGAACGGTGACGGCGGATGCGCAGAGGATCGCGAAGTCGCTGATCGTCCACTCCGGACAATTCTCCGAGAGGATGCCGACGCGGTCGCCCGGCTTGACACCCATTTCGTAGAGCGCCGTGGAGAGCCAGCGGACCTTGTCGCGAAACTCAGGGACGGTGACGTCGAGCCATTGATCGCCCGACTTGTACTTCATGATGGCCGGCCGGTCGATGTTCGCCGTGACTTCGAAAATGTCAGTGAGTGTTCTGGGTTCCTGCATGCGAGCCCCCCCTCAATTCAAGTGCTGAGTGCCGGGGATCATAACAAGTTGTCGGTTGCCGGTTGTCAGTTGTCTGGGCGTCTGGCAAACGCGGCGCAGACAACCGATAACCGAGAACCGACAACCGCCTGTCGATCAGGCCACCCGGATCCACTTCATCAGCTCGGGAATCGTGGGGCGCTTGCCGTACGAGAGGATGCCGATGCGGAAGATCTTCGCGGTGATCCAGAAGAAGACCACGATGGTCGCGAGCGAGATGCCGATCGACGCCGCGATGTGCCACAGCGGAGGCTCGGTCACGAGCGCGCGCACGAACATCGTGATCGGCCCGAACACGGGAGCGAGCGAGAACCCGACGGCGAACGGCGCGTCGGGATTCATGACGATCGGCATCATCAGGAACCACGGCATCATCATCACCATCATGATCGGCATGATGAACTGCTGCGCTTCCTTCTCGGAATTGCAGACCGCGCCGGCAATCGCGTAGACGCAGACGTACGTGAGATACGCGAGGATGAAGAAGATGAAGAAGTAGACGAAGACGCCGGGACGCACGAACTGCGACATGTTGACCGGCGCGTCGGCGACGGCGAGCGTGGTCGCCGCGAAGCCCGTCGCCAGCGCGATCATCGTCAGCCAGACGAAGATCTGCGTGAGTCCGACCGCGGCGATGCCGAGGATCTTGCCGGTCAGAAGCTCCATCGGCGTCACCGATGAGACGAGCACTTCGACGACGCGATCCGTTTTCTCCTGCACGATGCCGCGCATCGTTTCCTGCCCGTAGACGAACGACGGAAGAATCAGCAGCGCGCCGAAGATGAACGCGACGATGAAGTTCAACTCGCCACCGGTTTTCTTCTCGCCGCTGCGCGAGAGCTGTACGGCTTCGACCGGGACATCGCGCAGCAGGTTCTCGACGAGCTCGGGATGGATGCCGTTCTGGCCCAGTCGAAGGCTCTGCAGCGATTTGTTGGCCAGTCGCGCGACGCGTTCCTGCGTCATGAGATCGGTGGCGGAACGGCTGTAGTACGTGAGCCGAGTCTCTTCGTCCGAGAGCGCCGCGGCGGGAACCATGAAGACGGCTTCGAGTTTGTCCGCTGCTTCGTCATCGCGCGTCAGACGGTCGAGATAAGGCTTCGCGGCGGTCTCGAGATCGGTGTTGCTCTTGTTCGCGTACTCGATTGTGATCTGCGACGGCAATGCGCGAGGTCCACCTCCCGAGAGCTGCTTGCGCGCTTCCTGTTTCGGATCGACCTTCTCTTTTTCGTTGGGGCGCGCGAACGCCGATTCGAGCTTGCCGGTGCCATCGAGGACGGCGATGCGCTTCTTGCCCATCCCCTTCGACATCACCAGGCCGGGCAGGACGATGAGGCCGGCCATGAGGAACGGGAAGAGGAGGGTCATGATGATGAACGTCTTCTTCCGCACCGCCTGCAGATACTCGCGCTTCATCACTACGTACATTTTTCTCATCGCGTCACCTCATTCGAGAGTGTCTCGGCGCCGACCTTCTCGATGAAGATCTGTTCGAGGGATGGATTGGCAACTTCGAAACGGCGCAGCCGCACGCGCGGCATGCACGCTTCGAGGATGCGCTGCGGATCGGCATCTTTGCTGAGGCTGAGCTCCGCGGAGTTCTTGAGCACTGATGCTCGCGCGACGTCCGGCAGGTCACTGAGGAATGTGCCGTCGCCGTCGAACTCGAGATGGAGCGTGTTTTTTCCGTGCGAGCCGCGCACCTGATCGAGCGTGCCCTGCAGCACCACCTTGCCCTGATGAATCAACACGATCTCATCCGCCATCTTCTCCGCCTCGGCCATCATGTGAGTCGAGAGCAGAATCGTCTTCCCCTCATTGCGCAGGTCCTGCAGGAGATTGCGGACGATGACCATGTTCACGGGATCGAGCCCTGACTGCGGCTCGTCGAGGATGATGAGATCGGGATCGTGCAGCAGCGTGCCGATGAGCTGCACCTTCTGCTGATTGCCTTTCGACAGCTCCTCGACCTTCGCGTCGCGCTTTTCGGTGAGCTCGAATCGTTCGAGCCAGTGATCGATCTTCGGCTTCACATCGGCGGCGCGGCACCCTTTGATCTCGGCGAGGAAGAGCAACAGCTCGACGATCTTCATCTGCTTGTAGAGACCGCGCTCTTCCGGCAGGTAGCCGATGTGATCGCGATACCCGCTGCCCGCGACCTGGCCGCCGAGCCATTCGATCTTGCCGCCGTCGGGCAGGAAGATGCCCGTGATCATGCGGATGGTGGTTGTCTTTCCCGCGCCGTTGCGGCCGAGGAGTCCGGTGATCGTGCCGCGGCGAACGGTGAAGGAGACACCGTCGACCGCGCGGACCTCGCCGAATGTTTTGATGATGTTTCGTACTGCCAGGATCTCTGCCATTAGCGTCCTCTCTGATGCGGCGCGTATTGTACGAGGACTACGCGGCGAGCTCAGGAGGGACAAACTCACGGTGCGGATTCCGGGCGAGATCCTGAATGAAGTCGTTCACGTAACGGATGTGGTCGGGGTTCGCGGCTCGGCCGAGCTCCTGAAGGAACAGCAGAGCGCGGCACTGGGAAATCGGAAGACGCTTTTCGATCGCATAGGCAGCGATGACGCGAAGTCGTTCGTAGGTGGCGTCGGTCTGGCGATTCTCTCCGATTTCGATCCCGCACCGGTCAAGATCAATCCGGACGACGGTGTCGGGATCATCTACCAGTCGTGACTCTTCGGATGCTTGATCGAGCAGCTTCAAGCCTTCGTCAATGTCGCCCGCCTTTGCGAGGATTCTTCCGAGATGCCAAGTGCCTGTGCGCAGTTGAAGCTTCCAGCCCAGCTGTTCGTGCAACGCCTGCGCTTTTTCCAGAGCCTCTCGCGCGGACTTCAGATCGCCAGCCATCTCAAACGCCACGGTGAGATTCGCGTACCGGCAGGCGCGTGTCTCGGGATCGGTTTCCTGTTCCAGAAGTCGCTTCAGGATCTGTACGGCACCAGCAGGGTCTCTTCCCTTCCCGCGGATGATTGCTTCCTGTTCGAGCGTCATCTCCCACCGAACCTGATCGCCGAGCTTCTCGAAAACCTCCCGGGACTCATGAACGAGTGGAAGTGCTTCATCCATCCGTTCCATGTTAGTCAGAAGGATGGCGCGCGTCAGCGTCACTCGCGCCAGCATGCTTCCCTGATCAGCACAGAACCTCGCTGACTGCTCTGCGGCGTTCAAGGCTGCCCCCGCTTCAGCGTATTCGCCGACCGACCGGAGACACCATCCGATGTTCTTCCACACCATTGCACGCAGTTCGTGCGGAGGTTGCGGCAGACGGGGAGCAATGTCTTCGATGACTTCGAGCGCCAACCGATAGCGACTTACCGCTTCGCGAATGTCAACCCGGTGCTTCCGTTCCGCTGCCGCAACCATCGCCCACGCCGACGGAACGGAGAAGAAACTCGGCTCTTCCTGGAGACGCTTCCGCCATTCCGATGCGGGAAGTTGAAACAGCGCCGCAACGTCCGCCGGTGCAGGTCTCGGGGCGATGTCGGTGGGAGTCGCGACTCCGACATCCGGACGAGCGGCCGGCAGGTGAACCGGTCGGGGTTCGACCGAACGATAGAACGTCTGTTTCGCGCTGTGACTCAGCCGGTCGACTTGTCTTGCGAGAAAGATGGCATCGGCGGTTTCGGGATCCGATTCGAGCATCGTCGCGACCGGCACGCCAAAGACTCGCGCCAGCTTCTCAAGTGTGCGCGTGCCGACGTTCCCGTGCTTTTCCGTGTTGTAGATCGTCTTCCGGGGAAGGCCCGCTTCCTCCGCAAGCCGCTCCTGGGCAAGGCCCATCCTCCGACGGAACGAAGCAGTATTTCGTGCGAGAACCGAAGAAACCTCGCTGGGTGATTCGGTCTCCTTTGCCCGGCGAGCCATGGTCATAACCATAGCGACAGATTGCCAAGGGAACAAGTCTTTGCGAGCTTGGGGCTTGACAGTGTGCGCATATTTTTACTCATATTTGGGTAACATTACATCATCGCATCGCAGCAACACCCCGACATCTTCGGCCGCAAGCGAGCTTTGCGGGGTGCGAGATCAACCACAAGGTCAATGAGTTGTTCTGCGGTCGGGGCCGCCGAAGCAAACACACTAATTGAGATAAGGAAATACGAAATGCGCAATGTAGGATTTGTATTGCTGATCGCCTTGATGTTCACGATGACGCCTTCGGCCGAGGCCGCGCACTGTTCTGTCGGCTGCGAGAACTCGACTCTATCCGTGTCGTGCTCGGGTGATACGTGCGAAGCCGGAAGTGGCCAGGTCCGGTGCACCACCACGCTGTCGTGCGGACAGAACTGCACCATGGTTCAGACACAGACTGTCACCTGCGGCGGTACCCCCAGCGGTCCGGGGAAAACGAAGAATCCCGAGCAGCGAGATCCAACTGACGCCCCGACCGCCGGACAAACATCATGCGCTACGCAGTCTCGCTGATTTGTGCGCTCTCAACGACCATCGCAAGTGCGAACGCCGCCAATTCCGTCGCGGTGCTTCGCCAGTTCCAACCTCCCTTGTCCGCGGAGAGATTCACTGATCTGAGACTGGCTCGCACCAGCGGCGGTCAGCTATGGGTGGTCACAAGCGAGGCTGCCGAGTGTTGGCAAAAGAACGATCGTGGTGAGTTTCAACGCAGCGGGTCATGGCCTCTCCCTGCTGCGTTGACGCCACTCCATTCTCTTCACGTCGCGCCAATCGACGCAAAGCAAGCCTGGATCGTCGATGCGACCGAACGACGTGCGTGGCGAATCCAGAACGGCACATGGAGCAAGGCCATTCAGCTCCCCGATGAGATCGGTGGTGTGACTGCGCTGGTGACGGGCGACATCGTGATCAATACGCCTGCTCATTCCGGACACGCTCTGGCTGTTGTCGATACAGCGGGCGAAGTACGAGTCCGTTTCGGTGGACGTATCGCTTCGAAAGTGGCGCAGCAGGCGCCTATGTCGAACACCTGGCGGCTCACAACGCTCCCTGGCGGAAAAGACATCGCCGCGGCACACGCCTATCTACCGATCCTGCGCACCTACAAAAGCGCCGGGACCTTGATCCGAGAAACGACCATCACCATTCCTTCCGTTGCTGTCATCGAACAGCGGCGGAAGGAGTTGGAGAGCACCATCACGGTCAATGTCGAGGAATGTTGCATCTCTTCCAAGGTGGTTCACTTCGCGACAGCGATCTCGGCAGATGGCGAACGAATCGCTGTCCGATACGGGCTCGACCCCAAACTCGAAACGTTTGCACTCGATGGAACCTGGGCAGAGACGATCGGAGTGGGAGTCACCGTCGAGAAGCAAAGATGGCTTGCAGCAGGAATTGCGTTCTTTGAGGATGCTGTCGTTGCCGCTGAGTTGGATCGCATCGCCGTATATCGTCGCGCAACCACTGCGGTCACTCGTGGCTCAGTGATCGACGAAAAGGGGGCTCCCATCACCGGGGCCGTCGTAACTTTGACCGGTTTCGGAGGATCACGAGTCGTGATCACCACGGGCGCGACAGGGACATTCGAGGTGCGCGGAATACCAGCCACAGATCCCGCCACCGTGTCGGTCGCAGCAGATTCCTATCTTTCGCTGCAACGAGCCGGCGCGCTCGAGGAAATCACTCTGCAGCCGTTCGTTCTCCATTCAATCCCCGAGCAGTGCGTGATCGTTCGAAGTGCATTGGACGGCGACGTGATCAAAGAGTATCGCCTCCGGATCGGACAGAGCAAAGCCGGGCAGGGAACAGTCTTCAGGAATGAGGGCACGTCGCTTCAGATCCAGGATGAGGAGGGACGCGGCTGCCTCCCCACTCCGCTCACTCCTCCGTTGTTCGTGCGGGTATCCGCGAAAGGCCATGCCACGCGGGAAGTCGAATTGGCGAATGCGGGCGAGATCGAGATAGAGCTGCAAAGCGAGGTGCCACTCCGCGTACTAACGAAATCCGACACAGGCGCACCTGTAGCTGCAGTCAAGATCTACGTCATTCGCCCTGACCAGAAGCGCGGCGGCACGTTCGCAGTCTCGGATGAGGTGATCGTCACTACCGACGAAGAGGGCATCGCGACCCTGTCCGGCCTCGAGGCAAACCAATATGTTGTGCTCGCCGAGCATCCCCAATACGTTCGCGTCGAGAAGACTGTGAAGCTCGCCGAAAACACGGGAGACGTCGAGATCGTGATGGACCGCGGTGCACAGTTGACGGTCGAGGTCCTTGATGCAACCACGCGTCAGCCGCTGGCCGACACTCTGGTGCATGGTGACCCGCGAAACGTACCGATGACCGAGGCACTCCTCTGTACGACCGGATCCGACGGCACGTGTGCTCTCTCAGGACTTCCGGTCGGCCGTTATGGGATCCGTGCCGAGCACGCGGGGTACGCGCGCGGAGCCGAAACCGTTGTCGTAGGTCCGTCCGAGAGGCACCCGCGGGTGGTGGTCCATTTATCGAATGCAACCGCCATCTCTGGCCGCGTCGCAGGAATGGAGAGCTATCCCGGCGTCTCAATGCAGGTGCAAGTGGCAAAACCGGGAGTGCCAGGCATTCAGGCGCCGGTCGGCACGGATGGCGAGTATCGCATCAGTGAAGCCCCAACCGGGACCGTAAGCCTTTGGGTAACGGAGACTGGTGTCGATTCAACACTTCTCCATCACCGCAC
>DASYLL010000378.1:0-13928 GCA_036009605.1 Thermoanaerobaculia bacterium
CCGAGCGAAGAAGCTTCTCGAGATCCTTCGCACACGACTTGCGCGTGAAACGGAGGATGTTGAGCGCTTCCTCGACCTTCTTGCCGCGCACGAGGTCGGCCACGAGGCGAACCTTCTGCGGGGATGCTTTCAGATATCTGAGAGTGGCAGTTGCTTCCATGGTTCGTCTCCGCTATTTGCCGGCAGGCTTGGCGGATTTCTCCACTTTCTTGCCGCTGTGGCCTTTGAAGATCCGCGTCAGGGAGAACTCGCCCAGCTTGTGGCCGACCATGTTCTCGGAGATGTAGACCGGCGTGAATTTGCGGCCGTTGTGAACCGCAATCGTGTGGCCGACCATGTCGGGAGTCACCGTCGAGCGCCGCGACCAGGTCTTGATGACCTTCTTGTCGCGCTCGCGGTTCATCGTCTCCACCTTCTTCATCAGGTGGTCGTCCACGAACGGACCTTTTTTCATTGAGCGCATTTACTTGGTTCTCCGCTTGACGATGAACTTGTTCGTCTGCTTGTTCCGACGGGTCTTGTAGCCCTTGGTCGGCTGGCCCCACGGGCTGACCGGATGACGGCCGCCGGAGGTCTTGCCTTCACCGCCGCCGAGCGGGTGATCGACCGGGTTCATGGAGACGCCGCGGTTGTGCGGCTTCTTGCCGAGGTGACGGGTACGGCCGGCCTTGCCGATCGAGATGTTCTCGTGATCGAGATTCCCGACCTGCCCGATCGTCGCGTAGCAGCGCACGTGCACTTTGCGCATCTCGCTGGACGGAAGACGGAGCGTCGCCCAGTCTCCTTCGCGAGCGATGAGCTGCGCGCCGGCGCCGGCGGAACGGACCATCTGGCCGCCCTTGCCTTCCTTCAGCTCGACGTTGTGGATCACGGTGCCGAGCGGGATCTTCGACAGCGGGAGGGCATTGCCCACCAGGATGTCGGCGTCCTCACCGGCGGTGATCATCGTGCCGACCGCCAGACCGTTCGGCGCGAGGATGTAGCGCTTCTCGCCGTCGGCATAGTGCAGCAGCGCGATGTGCGCGGTGCGGTTCGGGTCGTACTCAATCGCCGCGACCTTCGCGGGAATCCCGCGCTTGTCGCGCTTGAAGTCGATGTCGCGGTACTTCTGCTTGTGGCCGCCGCCGATGAAGCGCGACGTGATGCGGCCTTTGCTGTTGCGGCCACCCGTCTTCGGCTTGCCCTTGGTCAGCGCCTTTTCCGGCGTCGTCTTGGTGATGTCCTTGAACGACGCGTGCGACTGGAACCGGATGCCCGGAGACGTCGGCTTGTATTTGTTCGTAGCCATAGTTTTCTTTCTTATCGGCTGTGAGCGTTAAACGCCCTCGATGAATTCGGGCGCTTTCTCGCCGTCCTTGAGACGGACGTAGGCTTTGCGCCAGTCGCGGCGCTTGCCGACGAAGCGACCCATCCGCTTCATCTTTCCGCGAACGTTGAAGAGGCGGACCTCTTCGACCTTCACTTTGAAGAGCTCTTCGACCGCTTTCTTGACCTCGATCTTGTTCGCGTTTCCGTCCACTTCGAAGGTGATGACGTTGCCTTCTTCGCGGAGGATGGTGCTCTTCTCGGTCACCAGCGGACGGCGGATGATCTGATTAGCGTTCATTGCTGAGTGCCTCCGTCAGACGATCGAGCGCGGCCTGGCTCAGGACGATGTAGCGGCTGTTGACGACGTCGTACACGTTGACGTGCAGGGCGTCGACGAAATTGAGCTTCGGGTTGTTGCGCGCGGCCAGCACCGCGTTCGTGTTCTCGAGCGTATCGATGAGAAGCGCCTTCCCGTCGACGCCGATGCCGGCCATCTTCAGAGCGAAGGACTTCGTCTTCGCTTCATCGACCGACATGTCGTTGACGATGACGAGCTTTCCTTCTTTGACACGGCGGGAGAGCGCCGACTTGAGGGCGGCCTTCTTCTCCTTGGTGTTCATCTTGTACGAGTAGTCGCGGGGGCGCGGACCGAAGATCGTGCCGCCGTGGCGGTGGATCGGCGGACGTCCGCCACCCTGACGGGCGCGACCCGTTCCCTTCTGCCGGAACGGCTTCTTGCCCGAGCCGCTCACTTCGGAGCGGACTTTGGTCTTGTGCGTGCCCTGGCGGAGCGAAGCGAGGTAGTTACGCACCGCTTCGTGGACGAGATGCTCCTTGTACGGATACGCGAAGATCTCTTCCGACAGCTCCACCGAGCCGACCGTCTTGTTGTCCCAATTCTTGATGTCAATGGTCGGCATTACTCACCCCGCTTTCCGTTGTTGGAAAAGCGAACGTACACGAGACCGTTGCGGCCGCCCGGAACGGCGCCGCGGATGTAGATCAGGTTGTTCTCGGTATCGACCTTCGCAACGCGAAGGTTTTTGACCGTGACCTGATCGCCACCCATCCGGCCGCCCATGCGCATGCCCTTCATGACGCGTGACGGGAACGCCGACGCGCCGATGGAGCCGGGGGCGCGGTGGAACATCGAGCCGTGAGACTCGCGTCCGCCACCGAATCCGTGACGCTTGACGACGCCCTGGAAGCCTTTGCCCTTCGACTGGCCGACGACGTCGATCGAGTCGCCTTCCTTGAAGATATCGACCTGCACGCGGTCACCGACGTTCGCGTCGCCGGAGTACGGCACTTCCGCGAGCGTTCTCATGGGCTGCACGCCCGCCTTCTCGAAGTGTCCGCGAAGCGCGCTGGTGACGCGGCGGTTCGAGATCTTCTCGACCAGTCCGATCTGGACGGCGTCATAGCCGTCCCTCTCGCTGGTTTTCTTCTGGACCACGAGGCAGGGACCGGCCTGGATGACCGTGACAGGGATCAGCGCGCCGTCGTCGGCGAACACCTGGGTCATCCCGACCTTCTTGCCAATGATTCCTTCGATTGCCATTTGCTTGTCTTTCACCTTGGAACCTTTGCAGGTTCGTGTGTTGGTTGTCGGTTGTCGGTTGTCTGCAATTCGTCGCCTGAGCTTCAGACAACGGACAACCGACAACTGACAACGCGCCCGCGGCGCTTACTTCCCAAATGCCTTGATCTCGACGTCGACACCTGCAGGAAGCTCGAGCTTCATCAGCGCGTCGACCGTCTGTGTGGTTGGCTCGAGGATGTCGAGCAACCGCTTGTGCGTCCGCATCTCGAACTGCTCGCGGGACTTCTTGTCGACGTGCGGGCTGCGCAGCACCGTGTACTTGGAGATCTGCGTCGGCAGCGGGATCGGTCCCGCTACCCGAGCTCCCGTGCGCTTGGCGGTGTCGACGATTTCGGACGTCGACTGGTCGAGCACGCGGTAGTCGTAAGCCTTGAGTCGGATGCGGATCTTTTCGTTCATCATCGTTCTGTACCCTTAAAGAACAAGAAGGAGCGGCGTGTCCGCCGCTCCCTCATTCAAAGCACTACTCGAGAATGTCCGTGACCGTGCCGGCGCCGACGGTGCGGCCGCCTTCACGGATTGCGAAGCGGAGACCCTTCTCCATCGCGATCGGATTGATGAGCGTGATGGTGAGCGAGGTGTTGTCGCCCGGCATGACCATCTCCGCGCCCTCGGCCAGCGTGGCCGAGCCCGTGATGTCGGTGGTGCGGAAGTAGAACTGCGGGCGGTAGCCGTTGAAGAACGGCGTGTGACGGCCGCCCTCTTCCTTGGTCAGGATGTAGACCTCGGCCTTGAACTTCGTGTGCGGCTTGATCGAGCCCGGCTTGGCGCAAACCTGACCACGCTCGACGTCCTTGCGCTCCACACCGCGGAGCAGGAGGCCGACGTTGTCGCCTGCCTGACCCTGATCGAGGAGCTTGCGGAACATCTCGACGCCGGTGACGACCTTCTTGATGGTCGGACGGATGCCGACGATCTCGATTTCCTCACCGACCTTGACGATGCCACGCTCGATACGACCCGTGACGACAGTTCCACGACCCGAGATCGAGAAGATGTCCTCGACCGGCATCAGGAACTCTTTGTCGATGGCGCGCTCCGGCATCGGGATGTACGCGTCGACCGCGTCCATCAGCTCGATGATCTTGTTCGCCCACTCATCGTTGTTGTCGGTGGTCTGCAGCGCCTTGAGCGCCGACACGCGAACGATGGGAATGTCATCGCCCGGGAAGTCGTAGCTCGAGAGCAGCTCGCGCACTTCGAGCTCGACGAGCTCGAGGAGGTCCGGATCCGCGGCGTCGACCTTGTTCAGGGCGACGACCATGGCCGGAACGCCGACCTGACGGGCCAGCAGGATGTGCTCGCGCGTCTGCGGCATCGGGCCGTCGGTGGCGGCGACCACGAGGATCGCACCGTCCATCTGCGCGGCGCCGGTGATCATGTTCTTGACGTAGTCAGCGTGGCCCGGGCAATCGACGTGCGCGTAGTGGCGCTTCTGGGTCGAGTACTCGACGTGAGCAGTGGCGATGGTGATGCCGCGCTCGCGCTCTTCCGGAGCCTTGTCGATCTGGTCGAAAGCCACGAACGAGGCCGTGCCCTTCGAAGCAAGGATCTTCGTGATGGCTGCCGTCAACGTGGTCTTGCCGTGGTCGACGTGACCGATCGTGCCGATGTTGACGTGGGGTTTGCTGCGATCGAATTTCTCTTTGGCCATTGAGATCTAACCTCCCTGATTTCTACTTCGACATTTCGAGGACTGGATTCCAGTCCGAATTACATACGCTGTGTTGCGCCGCCGCTCTTGGAGATGATCTCCTCGGCGACGTTCTTCGGGGCCGGCTCGTAAGCCAGGAACTGCATGGTGTAGCTGGCGCGGCCCTGTGACATCGACCGAACCTGCGTGGCGTAACCGAACATCTCGGAGAGAGGAACGTGCGCGCGAATGACCTTCGCTCCGCCACGCTCTTCCAGCTGCTGGATTTTGCCGCGGCGGCGGGACAAGTCGCCCATGACGTCGCCGGCATAGTCCTCGGGCGTCACGACTTCGACGTCCATGATCGGTTCTTTGAGAATCGGACCGGCCTTCTTGGCACCGGCCTGATAGGCCATCGAGCCGGCGATCTTGAACGCCATTTCGCTGGAGTCGACGTCGTGGTACGAGCCGTCGTACAGGATGGCGCGAATGCCCGTCATCGGATAACCGGCGACGATGCCGCGCTCCATCGCTTCCTTGATGCCCTGTTCGGTCGGCTTGATGAACTCCTTCGGAACCGAGCCGCCCGTGATTTCGTTGACGAACTCGAACCCGCCTTCCGGGATCGGCTCGAAACGCATCTTGACGTGCCCGAACTGGCCCTTACCGCCCGACTGGCGAACGAACTTGCCTTCGGCTTCCGAATTGCGCGTGATGGCCTCGCGGTAAGCAACCTGCGGCTTGCCGACGTTCGCGCCAACCCCGAACTCGCGGACCATGCGGTCGACGATGATCTCGAGGTGGAGCTCGCCCATTCCACGGATGATGGTCTGGTTCGTTTCCGGGTCCGTGTGGACCTTGAACGTGGGGTCTTCCTGCATCAGCTTCGCGAGAGCGACGCCCATCTTCTCCTGGTCGGTCTTCGTCTTCGGCTCGATGGCCACGGCGATGACTGGCTCGGGGAAGATCATCGTCTCGAGAATGATCGGAAGGTTCCTGTCGCAGATCGTGTCGCCGGTGGTGACGCTGCGCAGGCCGACGGCCGCGCCGATGTCGCCCGCACGCACTTCCTTGATCTCTTCACGCTTGTTGGCGTGCATCTGCAGAAGGCGTCCGATGCGCTCGGTCGTTCCCTTGGTCGAGTTCAACACGGCCGTGCCCGATTCGACGCGGCCGGAGTAAACGCGGAAGAACGCCAGCTGGCCGACGAACGGGTCGGTCATGATCTTGAAGACGAGCGCGGAGAACGGCGCGTCATCGTTGGCTTCGCGCTCCATGAACGACTCGTCGTCCGGATTGACGCCCTTCACTGGCGGGATGTCCATCGGGGACGGGAGGTAGTCGACGACCGCGTCGAGGAGCGGCTGCACGCCCTTGTTTTTGAAGGCCGTGCCGCAGATCACCGGAGTGATCTTCTGATGGATGGTCGCGTCGCGGAGCGCTGCCTTGAGCTCGGAGATCTCGAGGGTTTCGCCGGCGAGGTACTTCTCGAGCAGTCCGTCGTGCGATTCTGCAATCGACTCGACCATCTTCTCGCGATAGTGCTCGGCGTCCGCGCGAAGCTCCGCCGGGATCTCTTCGATGTCGTACTTCGAGCCGAGGGTCTCATCCTTGAAGACGAGAGCCTTCATCAACACGAGGTCGATGATGCCCTTGAACTTGTCCTCGGCTCCGATGGGGAGCTGCAGAGGAACGGCGTTCTTGCCAAGCTTGGTGCGGATCTGGTGGAGGACGGCTTCGAAGTTCGCGCCGATGCGATCCATCTTGTTGATGAACGCAATGCGGGGAACGCCGTACTTGTCGGCCTGGCGCCAGACGGTCTCGGACTGCGGCTCGACGCCGCCGACCGCGCAGAAGACGCCGACCGCGCCGTCGAGGACGCGCAGCGAGCGTTCCACTTCGACCGTGAAGTCGACGTGGCCGGGAGTATCGATGATGTTGATGCGCACGTCGCCCCACATCGCGGTGGTCGCGGCGGAGGTGATGGTGATTCCGCGCTCCTGCTCCTGGACCATCCAGTCCATGGTTGCAGTGCCCTCGTGAACTTCACCGATCTTATGCGTGATGCCGGTGTAGTAGAGGATGCGCTCGGTAGTCGTCGTCTTACCGGCATCGATATGAGCCATGATGCCGATGTTGCGCGTTTTCTCGAGAGGTACCTGGCGTGCCATAGTTTTGTCTTCTTTTTCAGGCCACAACACACGCACACCGGCATTCGCCGGTTTGCGCACACCTCCCGTGAGGGAGATGCATTTCATACGTTTTTGGTTTCCCGTTGCTCGGTCCGGAACCGCAGAACCTGTTCTGTGTTATCCGGTCGAGACGGAGCTACGGAAAGCTGCTAGTGGTTTTACTGCGCGGCCGGATTCAGGCATCCGACCATGGATCCAACCCTTTTAGAGGGCGGGAGATTCTACCACTGATTTTTTCTACCAGCGGTAATGTGCAAAAGCTTTGTTCGCTTCAGCCATTTTGTGCGTGTCTTCACGCTTCTTGATGGCGTTGCCGCGGTTGTTGGCCGCGTCCATGATCTCGCCCGCGAGCTTGTCCACCATGGTCTTCTCACCGCGCGAGGCAGCATAGGAGATCACCCAGCGGATCGCCAGCGCCGTACGGCGGGTCGGGCGAACCTCGATGGGAACCTGGTAGTTCGAGCCACCGACACGACGGCTCTTCACTTCCAGAGCCGGCTTGACGTTGTCGATCGCCTTCTTGAAAAGCTTGAGCGGATCGTCCTTGGCGCGGTCTTCGACCTTTTTGAGGGCGCCGTAGAACACACGCTCGGCGACCGACTTGCGGCCGTCCGTCATCAACGAGTTGATGAACTTGGTGACCAGCTGGCTGTTGTAAACGGGATCCGGCAGGATCTCGCGCTTGGGAACTTCTCTTCTTCTCGGCATGGACTTAGGCCTTCTTCGGTCGCTTCGCCCCGTACTTGGAGCGGCTCTGGTTGCGCTTGGCGACGCCGACGGCGTCGAGCGTTCCACGAATGACGTGGTAGCGAACGCCCGGAAGGTCCTTCACACGTCCCCCGCGGATGAGCACGATCGAGTGCTCCTGGAGGTTGTGACCGACGCCCGGGATGTAAGTCGTGACTTCGACGCCGTTCGTCAGACGAACGCGCGCGACCTTGCGGAGCGCGGAGTTCGGCTTCTTGGGGGTCGACGTGTACACGCGCGTGCATACGCCGCGCTTCTGCGGGCTCGACTGCAGTGCCGGCGACTTCGTCTTGTACTTGACGGCGTCGCGGCCTCTGGCAACAAGCTGGTTGATCGTTGGCATTCGTTGCTTATCCTTCTGAAGACACGTACAGCGCTGACAATTGGTCCCGGATGGGAAAACCCGCGCACTCTACGCGGGCGTTTTGGACTTTGTCAAGCCCGGATCAGCCCTAACGGCCTTACCCCGCGGGCTTATTCCGCAAGAGGTTAGGGCGCTGGCAGTGGCTCGTAGATCCAGTAGTGCTCGTCGTATCGCACCCAGTTCTCGCCTTTCGTGCGGTACAGAAGCCGGAACTCCCGAGCCAGTGACGATGGAATCTCGCTGTTCGAAACGAGCAACCATTTCTGTCCGGAAAACCTCGCTTTTGCCAATGAAACGCTGGTTTCCATCGGCAGATAGCGCGCCGCCGCGAAGCGCGCGTCCCATGTCGTGAAGGTGCCATATTCGCCGAGGCTCGCGTACCAGAAGCGCCGGTCGGGGAGGTAGGCCGTGGCGGAAAGCGGGAGCGGCGCAACGAGCTGTATGTCCGGATCGACTTTCTGCAGAAACATCCCCGCACCGCGGCTGTCGGAGAAGTTCCGGTTCCTTTCGGAGACCCAGGCGTTCGACGCGGCGTACACGGACCAGGCGAACGCGACTGACAGCCCAACCATCGCGAGTTTCTCAGCGCGCAGCGGCCCGTACGTCTTCGCCATCCAGACGGCGGCGATCACGACGAGTGTGATAATCCCGGCGTGTCGGATCCCACCCATCCAGACGTAGACGTACACAACCATTAAGAACGAAAGCGTCCCGATCAGGAACATCATAGGGACGACGTGCCGCGAGATGGCGAAGACAACGATCAGAAGAATCGGGATCGCGAACATGAGCCCGTCGGCTTGCCGCATCTCGGGAAAGAAGGCGGCCGCCAGCGTGTACCAGACGGTCTCGAGCGTCGCGTGCGTGTAGACCTTCTGCCCGCCTGCCCGCGGCCAGAGCTGCGCCACGCACGCGAGGCCGCCCGCGAGCGTGATCAGGATGGGAGTCCAGCGCCGCCACTCGACAAGCAGCACGGCTCCAAGAACGGCGGCAATGATCAGCCCGTACAAGGTCGTGTTCGCCATCAGAGCGATCGCCACGGCCAGCCGCACCGGCTGGTCCTCTCGCGTCCGCCATTGATGCGCGACGAAGAACAGCAGCAACATCAGCAACGCGTACGGACGCGCGACCGCCGAGTACTCGAACGCCGGGAAGTACGACAACGCGAACAGCGCACGCGCCCATCGCGGAAACGGCGCGTAACGCAGGAAGAGCAGAACCGCGGCCCATGCGATCGCCAGATGCAGGATCTGCTGAACGAAATACGGCGCGCCCGAAGCCGCAAACGGCCAGACCACCACGTACCAGAGCGCGGGAGTTCCCCGGTACGCGGTGAACTCGAAGATCGCGGAAAGCCCGCCGTCGCGCCCGACCACCCACACGTCCGTCTCATCGCCCCACGGTTCGTGATGGAGCGTCGTGAACAACGTGATGGATGCGAAGAGCAGAAACGTGATCGCGACGAAGCGCCGCTCCGTCAGAAATCGATCCATGCTCCGCGTCCTTCTCTCGTGGCCGTTTCGTACAGAAACGCGGCCGACGCGAGATCCTCGACAGCTAAACCAAGCGACTTGAAGAGCGTGATCTCGTCTTCGGACGTGCGACCTGACGCTGTGCCGATCAGGATCTCGCCGAGCTCCGCACGGATGTGCTCCGGACCGCGGATCGCGCCTTCGCGAAGCGCGAAGAGATAGTCGCCCGATTCATTCACCGTCGATTCGCGACGATCGACGAAGAGCGACGACGCGGCAACGGTCTCGCCGTCCAACTCGCGCGCGGCCGCGATGCTCGAGCCGACGGCGTTGATGTGCGCGCCCGGCGCAATCCATTCGCGGCGCAACACCGGCTCGCGCGAATTCGTCGCCGTCACGATGATGTCCGCGCCGCGAACCGCCTCTTCCGCGGACGCAACCGTGCCCGAGGTGCGGCTGAACGTGCGGACCTCTTTGATGTTGCGTACGAGAGGGATGGCGCGCAGATGTGCCTTCGCCTGAACGCCGGCGCCGAGGATTGCGAGAACGGAGGCGTCTTCGCGGGCGAGCAGTTTCGTGGCGAGAGCGGAAACCGCTGCGGTACGGATCGCCGTGATCGCTGACGCGTTCATGAACGCGAGCGGCTCGCCGGTTTCCCCGCTGTGCAGAATCACGGCGCCAAGGTGCGTGTCGAGTCCGCGTTTCGGATTCTCGGGGAACACGCAGACTTCCTTGAGCGCGTAGTACGAACGATCGCCCGTGCGCCAAGCGGGCATGAGTCCGAGGAGTCCGGGCGCGCCGGGCGCGCGGATGGCCTGACGCAGCGGATTGTGGACCTCGCCACGCGCCAGCGCGGCGAGCGCGTCGGCCATCACCTCGATGCACGACTCCATCGTCAGGAGCTGTTCGACGTCATGCTCGGAGAGAACGAGAACTTTCATCAGAAAACGTGCTCCTCCGCGGGAGCGATGCACAGCACTCGGATCCCGCGCGGCACGAGGAGTATGCCGGTCGGCCGCGGCGCCGTCGAGATGAGCTCGACGCGCGAGCCCGCGCGCAGCGTGAGCGCACGAGTGCCGGTCGGCTGAACCACGCCATCGACGAGCCACATCAATGCGTCCGGGGCGACCGGCTGGAGCAGGTCCAGTGGAATCACAAACCGCGTCGCCTGCGGTCCCTCGATTGCCGCGTATTCGAACGGCTTCGTGAACCACGGATGCGTCACGAGCCCTTCGTTCGTCCAGACGTCGTACGCGCCCGCGCGCGGCGCAAACCAGATGACGCGTTCGCGACCCACGATCGCCGACATCCCCGGCACCCAGAGATTGCGATACACCGGGACGTAGTGCTTCGTGAGGTACTCGGCCACGCGTGGAAAATCGCGCAGATAGAGCGCGAGGCGATAGTCATAGATGATCGCGCCCGGCGGCCGCGTGATCGTGTACGGCTCCATCAGCCCGCGCGGGGCCATGAACCGCACGCCGGTCGTGAGGAACCAGTAGCGATACGCCGGCTCGCGCCGCAGCGCGAAGCCCGCGCCGTCGAGCACCGTTTCGTCCGGCTTCGTCAGCCGATCCGCGGACGTCATGACCGCGTCCTGATACTCCATCGCGTCGCCGAATGACGGCAGCGCCTGAATCAGAAAGATGCACAACGCGCCGCCCGCGACGAGCGGCACAACATGAACGCGCGTAAGAGCGAGCGCAGCAAGCGGCAGCATCAATAGATAGGTGTTCTGGAAGTGATAGTCGTACTGCACTTCCATCAGCGCGATCGTCGCGACGCTGGCGACAAACAACAGCGCCAGAACCTGCAGCGGTCCCGGCTCGCGTATGGTTCGCAACGCGAGCACCGCCCCGATGATCGCCGCAAGCCAGAACGCGACTCCTGCAACGTCGAGTGTCCAGAGCGGCATCAGCAGCGCGTCGAAAAGCGTGTCGACTTCGAGCAACGTCGCCGACATCGTGTTGTAGCGAAAAACACCCTCGATGAACGCAGGCCACGCACCGGTCGCGAACAACCATCCGACGAACGCCACCGCCACCGGCACAACCCCCGCGATCATCCACACCGCCGCGCGATTCCACCCCCACCGCCGCTCCTCGGCACGCCAGAAAAGCGACAGCAACGCCGCGATGACGACCACCGGCGCCATGCGCATGTTCGTCAACACCACCGCGGACATCAGCACGCCGAAGCCGATCCAGCCTCGTTTGTTCGCGCCGAACGCAATCAACGCAACCGCTCCAAGGAACGCGAGATTTGCCGGCACATCGACGCGGTACTCGATCGCCTTCCTCACAAACGACGTACTGACGAGCAACAGCACGATCGCGCTCCACGGATCGACCCCGCTGCGCCGCGCAATCTTCACGAGCAAAACGAAGATCGCGAGCCACGCCACCATCTGCGCCCACCGCATCGCCACGATCGCCTCGACGCCGGGACCGTTCGCAAAGACGCTTGCCACGGGGCCGAACACGATCCACTGCAGCGGCAGGTGATGCTCCCAGAAATCGCGGAACGGGACCTGACCCTCGCCCACCCATTTCGTGGCGCGGAAGAACTCGACCTCATCGACCGCGAGCGGCTGCCCGCGCTGCGTGAGCGCGGCGATCCAGAGGATGGCCGCGGTGAGGAGAACACGGGTGAGACGAGTTGTCGGTGGTCGGTTGTCGGTTGTCTGTGCCGGAGCGCGAAGCATCGCAGACAACCGAGAACGGAGAACCGACAGCCACTCAGGCGTCACGATGCACGGTATCCATCGAGAACGCCGGCAGGCAGATGGCGACGTACTCCGCGCCGTCCGTGCCGGGCGTCGAATACTGCACCCATTCGCCGGCGTGCGTGAGAATCGCCTGTCCGGCGTGTACATCCGTCGCGCCGCCGTGCGTCGTCACGCGCAGCGTGCCGCGAAGCACGACCGTGTACTCATCGAACTCGGGCGTCTGGCCCGGCTCGATCCATCCGCTCGGGCTCTTCATCCGCGCAACCGAAACCGCATCGGTCTTCGAGTTCACGCGTCCGAAATACTCCTCGATGATCTTCGGCTTATTGCCTGCGGCCTGGACGATCGTGGGCTGCTGGATGTGCGTCGGCATGGCCGCGCATTCTAGCCCGACGAGTTCTCCGTCCGGTTCTACAATGAAAGCAATGTCGCGTGATCCACTCCTGACCATCATCGTCCCGCTCTACAACGAGCGGTCGACGGTGCGTGAGCTGCTGAAACGCGTCCTCGCGCAGCCGATGACGAAAGAGATCCTCGTCGTCGACGACTG
Organism: Thermoanaerobaculia bacterium; assembly: GCA_036009605.1. GTDB lineage: Bacteria > Acidobacteriota > Thermoanaerobaculia > Gp7-AA8 > Gp7-AA8 > QHVT01. The sequence continues at coordinate 12,598 of DASYLL010000378.1, forward strand.
CTCGACCGACGGCTCGACCGATCTCGTTGCGGCGATCGCGCAGCACGAGCCGGCGATCCGACTCATTCGGCAGGAGCGCAATCAGGGCAAAGGCGCGGCGGTGCGTCGCGGGATCGAAGAAGCGCGCGGCGACGTCGTCATCATCCAGGACGCCGATCTCGAGTACGACCCGCGCGACTACGTCAAACTCCTCCAGCCGATTCTCGACGGCGACGCCGACGTCGTCTTCGGTTCGCGCTTCGAAGGTCACCCGCGCCGCGTGATGATGTACTGGCACACCGTCGGAAACCGCTTCCTGACCTGGCTCTCGAACGTCACCACGAACCTCAACCTCACCGACATGGAGACCGGCTACAAGGCCTTCCGCCGCGAGGTCATCCAGTCGATCAAGCTCCGCTCACAGCGTTTCGGATTCGAGCCCGAAGTCACGGCGAAGATCGCGCAGCGCGGCTACCGCATCTACGAAGTGCCGATCTCGTATCACGGCCGCGACTACTGGGAAGGGAAGAAGATCCGCTGGAAGGATGGCGTCAGCGCCGTCTGGACGATCTTCAAATACGGCCTCTTCGTCAAAGGCGAGTCCGAAGCGGGCGGCTACGTCACGCTCGAACGGATGGGCAAGCTCTCGCACTACAACGACTGGATCTGGCAGAGCATCGCGCCGTACGTCGGCAACCGCGTGCTCGAAGTCGGCGCCGGCATCGGCAACATGACGCGCGTGCTGTACGGCCGCGATCTGATCGTCGCCACCGATCTCGAACTGCCGTATCTGCACATCCTGCGCAATCGCTTCGCACGAAATCCGACGATCGAGGTGGAGCGCCTCGACCTCAACTCCGACGACTGCCTCGCCCTCAAGCGCCACGAGTTCGATACCGTCGTCTGCCTCAACGTCCTCGAGCACATCGAAGATCACGAAGGCGCGCTGCAGCGCCTTTACGAAGTGCTCATGCCCGGCGGACGCCTGGCGTTGTTCGTTCCCGCCGATCAGAAACTCTTCGGCACGATGGACACGCAGGTCGGCCACTTCCGTCGCTACTCGCGCGAAGAACTGCAGCGCGTGATGGAAGCCGCGGGTTTCGTCACGGAGAAGCTGACGTACCAGAACATCTTCGGCAGATTCGGCTGGTGGCTCAACGGCCGCGTGTTCAAACGCGCGCATCTGCCGGCAGGACAATCGCGGATGTTCGACTACGTCGTCCCAATCCTGCGCCGCCTCGAGCCGAAGAATCCGTCGCGCGGGCTCTCGCTCATTGCCGTGGGAACGAAGCCGCTCGCCGTTGCGGATGCTGCGACGCGCACCGCGTGACGGAGTTGTCAGTTGTCGGTTG
>DASYLL010000379.1:0-20256 GCA_036009605.1 Thermoanaerobaculia bacterium
CACGCACTCGTCGGCGAGAACGGCGCGGGTAAATCGACGCTGATGAAAGTTCTCGCCGCGGTCTATCCGACCGGCACGTACGAAGGTGAGATTCACGTCGACGGCGAAGCGCGCCATTTCACCGGCATTCGCGACGCGGAGAAAGCGGGCATCGCGGTCGTGCATCAGGAGTTGTCGCTCGTCGCCGACATGACCGTCGGCGAGAACATTTTTCTCGGCCGCGAGCCGCGCCGTTTCGGCGTCATTCAATGGGAAGCGCTCTACAGCAAGGCGCAGGCGATCCTCGACGAGCTGCGCCTCAACATCAAGCCCGACGTCCCCGTCGGCTACCTCGGCATCGGACAGCAGCATCTCGTCGAGATCGCGAAAGCACTCTCGCGCGATGCGCGCATTCTGATTCTCGATGAGCCAACGGCCGCGCTCACGAACACCGAAAACGAGATCCTCTTCGCGATTCTCGAGCGGCTGCGTGCGCGCGGCGTCGGCATGGTCTACATCTCCCACAAGCTCGATGAAGTATTCCGCCTCGCGGAGCGCATCACCGTGCTGCGCGACGGACGCACGGTCAGCACCGATCCCGCGAGCGCGCTCGACAAAGGCCGCGTGATTGCGCGTATGGTCGGCCGCGAAGTGACGGAGCTCTTTCCGACCGCGACGCGCACGCCGCAGGACGTCGTGTTCGAAGCGCACGAGATCACGATCAGCGATCCGAACGTGCCCGGCAAGCTGCTCGTCGATAACGTCAGCTTCAGCGTCCGCCGCGGCGAAGTCCTCGGCATCGCAGGACTCGTCGGCGCCGGCCGCAGCGAGCTGCTGATGGGACTCTTCGGCGGACACGAAGGAAAGGTGCGCGGCGAGATTCGCGTCGAAGGAAAGCCGCTCGAAGTGCGCCAGCCCTTCGACGCGATCGCGCGCGGCATCGGCTTCGTCACCGAAGACCGCAAGAAATTCGGACTGTTGCTCGATCAGTCGCTCGTGATGAACGCAACGCTGGCGATGCTGCCGTTGTCGGGAAAGAAGCTGACCGATCTCGATGCCGAGACCGCGGCCGGCGAGCGTGCATTGCGCGAGTTGCGCGTAAAGACGCCGTCGGTGTTCGTCGAAGCAATGACGCTCTCGGGCGGCAATCAGCAGAAGGTCGTGCTCGCGAAGTGGCTGCTCACGAATCCGAAAGTGCTGTTCCTCGATGAGCCGACGCGCGGCATCGACGTCGGTGCGAAACAGGAGATCTATCTCGAGATCAATCGGCTCGCCGCGCAGGGACTGGCGATTGTGCTCGTTTCGTCGGAGTTGCCCGAGGTGCTGGCTTTGTCGGATCGGGTGCTCGTGCTGCATGAGGGACGGTTGATGGGCGAGTTCGCGCGTGCGGAGGCAACGCCGGAAGCGGTGATGGCTTGCGCGACGGGCTCGCGGGCGGCGTAAAGGAGAGGATGGATGACGGTGCAGGTCGACCCTAAACCACGACTCGGCGGGATCTCGATGCCGGCGGTGCGCGCGTACACGATGGTGTTCGCGATGATCGTCATCTGGATCTTCTTTCAGTGGAAGACCGTGAGCGAGTTCTATCCGTACGGACTCTTCCTCCATCCGCAGAATTTCGCGAACCTGCTCAAACAGATGTCGGTCACGGGCGTGCTCGCGGTGGGGATGCTGATCGTGATCGTGGCGCGGCAGATCGATCTCTCGGTCGGCTCACTCGTCGGACTGGCGGGCGGCATCGCCGCGATGACGCAGGGCTATGGTTTGCTGCCGTCGCTCGCGAGCGCGATCGTCATCGGCATCATCGCCGGCGCGTTGCAGGGGAGCCTCGTGGCGTGGGCGAACATTCCGGCGTTCATCGTCACGCTCGGCGGATTGCTGACGTGGCGCGGCGTGATTCTCTATCTCAGCAAAGGCGAGACGATTCCGATTCGGTTGCCAGTGTTTCGTTCGATCGGTGTCGCGCTGCTCGCACCAACCGTCGGACTGATTCTCGCTGCGATCGGCATTGCGGCAGTCGTATGGCTGACGTTGCGTCGCAACGCGATGCGCAAGCGTCACGGACTCTCGGCGTCTTCGGTCGCTGCAACGATTGCGCGGATTCTCATCCCGTCCGCGCTGATCCTGCTCTTCGTCTATCACATGAATCTGCAGGGTGGCGTGCCGGTACCGGTGCTCGTGCTCGTCGTCGTCGCGCTCATCGGCGCATTCGTCACGCGCAGCACGACGTTCGGTCGCTATCTGTACGCGATCGGCAGCAACCCCGAAGCCGCCCGTCTCTCCGGCATCAACATCCGTACGCACATCCTCGGCGCCTTCTGCTTTCTCGGCGCGATGGTCGGCGTCGCCGCGGTCTTGCACACGGGACGCGTTGGCAGTTCGTCGCCGGACGCGGGAGGACTGATGGAACTCGACGCGATCGCGGCGTGCGTCATCGGCGGCACGAGTCTGATGGGTGGTCGCGGGACTGTGCCCGGCGCGTTGCTCGGCGCGCTGATCATGGCCAGTCTCGACAACGGCATGTCGCTGCTGAGCGTTGAGAACGCGACGCAGTACATCATCAAAGGGATGGTGCTCGTGGCCGCGGTTGGATTTGATATGGCGGGGCGGCGGAAGGGGTAACCCCTCGTCATCCCGAGCTCGACGCTCGGGATGACAGTTACTCGATCTGAATCTCGACCTTCTCGAACGTATCCGGCATCTTGATCTGCACCGCGCCATCACGCACGGTCCAGCCGCGCTCTGATTTCTCGAACTGTTCCGCGTTCATGCGCGTGAGCGGCTCGCCTGCGATCGACACTCGTGTCGCAGCCGCGCGCGGCACACTCACACGCAGCGCGCGCGATTGCGGCCGATAACTCCCGTCCGGCGCGTCGATCTCGACGACGAATCCCAACGCTTCCTCACGCACCGCGAACCGACGTCGCGCGAACGCGCCGCTTTGATAGTCGAAGCCGTTGCCCGCATCCTCATAGAGAAAACGCTCCGAGTTTCCGCCGGGATAGAGCGTCACGTCGAGTGGCTGCCCCGCCATCTCGCCCGTGTGTTGCACGACCGGCTGCTGAAACAAAAACGCGCCGGCACGAACGAACAGCGGCAACGACGCGAGCGTCACCGGCACCGAGATCGACTTGCCTCCCGAGTGGCGTTGCCCCGTCCAGTAGTCGTACCAATCGCCGCGCGGCAGATAGACGCCGCGCGAAGTCACACCCGCGCGCAATACCGGCGCAACGAGCAGATCGGATCCGAAGAGAAACTGATCATCCATCCCATACGTCGCCCCATCCTCGGGATACTCGAGCATGAGTGGCCGCATCGCCGGCAAGCCGCTCTCCGCCGATTCGCGCATTACGTTGTAGATGTAGGGGAGGAGCCGATACCGCAATTCGATCGCGCGTCGATTGATCTCTTCATGATCGGCGCCGTACGACCACGGTTCCTGATCGGGCGTACCGAACGCACTGTGCGTGCGCATGAACGGATAAAACACGCCCGCCTGCAGCCATCGCGTGAACAACTCCGGCGTCGGTGCCTCGGCAAATCCACCGATGTCGACACCAACGAACGGATAGCCGCTCAGCCCCATCCCGAGCAGCATGGGGATGCTGCTGCGCAACGCGGTCCAGTCGCTGACGTTGTCGCCGGGCCACAATGCGGCGTATCGCTGTCCGCCTGCGAAGGACGCACGCGAGAGCACGAATGGCCGCTCGTTCGGACGCAGACGCAGCAAGCCCTCGTGCGTCGATCGCGTCATCAACATTCCGTAGACGTTGTGAACTTCGCGATGATCGCTCGGCGCGCCTTCATTGTCGTGGCGCACGTCGAGCGGCATCGTCCCCGTTGGCGTATCGAACACCGCCGGCTCGTTCATGTCGTTCCAGATCCCCGCGACGCCGGCGTCCAGCAGATCGGCATGGAGGCCGCCCCACCAAGCGCGTGTTGCAGGTTTGCTGAAGTCCGGAAACACGCTCATCAGGCCATTCGGGTTCGACCAGTCCGGCGTGTCGCCATCCTCGGCCTTCGCGGGCCAGACCGGCGCCTCGTAGATTGAACCATCGGGATTCTTGACGAAGTGATCGCCGGCAAGGCCACTTTCATACGGCGCGTACTCGCTCACCTTCGGCGGATGCGGATCGACGATCGTCACGGTGCGGAATCCCTGCTTGCGCAGATCGCCGATCAAGCGCGCGGGATCGGGGAACCGCTTCGCATTCCACGTGAACGGGCGATAGCGATCCTGATAGTGAATGTCGAGCCAGATCACGTCGCCGGGGATGCGGCGCTCGCGAAAGTTGTCGGCGATGAAGCGCACGCGGCTTTCGGGGTAGTAGCTGTAGCGGCATTGGTGATAGCCGAGGGACCAGAGCGGCGGGAGCGGCATGCGGCCGGTGAGTTGCGTGTAGCGCTGCAGCACGCTCTTCGGATCGGGCCCGTGAATGAAGTAGTAATCGAGCGCCCCGCCTTCCGCACCAAACGACAGCACGCCCTCGGTCTGATGTCCGATGTCGAAATTGCTGCGGAACGTATTGTCGAGAAAGATGCCGTGCGCTTTCCCGCTGCGCAGCACGAGGTAGAACGGCACCGACACGTACAGCGGGTCGGTGCTCGCGTCGTATCCGAACGTGTCGCTGTTCCACATCGTGAAGCTGTAGCCGCCGAGCTTCCAGCCGCGCTTGTTCAGCGGGCCGTTCTTCTCGCCGAGGCCGTAGATCTGTTCGTCGTTGCGCAGACGTTTGGAGACGCGGATGGCGCCGGCAGGGGAGAGCACGGTGCCGCGCGAGTCGTCTTCATCGAGCGACTCGCCGCCGCTCGACGAGAACGCGACGCGAAACGGCGCGTGGTGAATCGTCACGCGCAGGGCATCGGTGAAAAGCGTCGATTGCTCCGCGTCGAGTGCGAACGTGGCGCCGGGAGATTCGAGCTCGCGATCGACGATCGCGTACGAGTAGTCGCGCACTTCCCGTCCCGCGGGCGTGACGCGCACGCGAATCACCTCGGGGGAAAGCGCCGTAATGACCGCGACCGCTTGCGCATTCTCGAAGCGCAGCGAGTTGCGCTCCAGCGAAGGTCGCGGCATGTCGCCGATCGGGCTCCACTGACCGTGAGCCGGACCGGCGACGAACAGCAGGACGAGCATGGCGGTACGCATGCCCGTTATCTTAAGTGTTGCTGGTTACTGGTTGCTGGTTCAAGGTGCTGCATCGCGAGGTGCGTGGCTCTCGGCACGAATCACCACGAACCAGCAACCAGCAACATTCAGTTCAAGTCAAACAACAACGCCTCCGCCCCCCGTCCGGTGAGCGTGATCGAGCGCTCATCCGTGATCGCGGCGCCGTCGCCGGCCTTCAAGATCTGGCCGTTCAGGTCGACTGCGCCGCGCGTGACCTGGATCCATCCGTAGCGATCCGGCTGGAACTCATGCGTTACCGACGTGTTGTCGAGCAGCGTCGCGTAGAGGCGCACGTCCTGATGAATCGTGACCGAATCGTCGCTGCCATCCGGCGATGCGACGAGACGGAGATTGTCGCGGCGTGCGTCTTCCGCGAAGTGTTTCTGTTCGTAGCTCGGCGGGATGCCGCGCTCCGCGGGCATGATCCAGATCTGCAGGAAATGCACGGCTTCGTCTTCCGAGGGATTCATCTCGCTGTGCGTGACGCCGCTGCCGGCGCTCATGCGCTGCACGTCGCCGGGCTTGATCTCCGAGCCCGTGCCCATCGAATCGCTGTGCGCGAGCGTGCCCTCGAGCACGTACGAGATGATCTCCATGTCGCGATGCGCGTGCTTGCCGAAGCCGACGCCCGCCTTCACGCGATCTTCATTGATGACGCGCAGCGCGCGAAAACCCATGAAGTTCGGGTCGTAATAATCGGCGAAAGAAAACGTGTGATTCGTGTCGAGCCAGCCGTGATTGGCGTGTCCACGGTCGTTGGCACGGCGGATGTTGATCATGGGGGATGACCTCCTGCCGGCTCGTAACAATAGTCCATTCCCGGCCGGCACGGCCGGCCTCGCTGATTGCTCCGCCGAGTGGCACGTACGGCTGCCCAGTGGGATCGTTGGGACGGCAGGCGCAGGTCCACTAGAATGCCTCGGCCATGCACGAAGACCCCACCCCGCGAGAGCTGCCGGAGCGCACCGGCAGGCACTATTGCGTGCGCTGCATGGCTGTGATTTCCGCCGACGAGTTTCAGCGGAACGATTACATCTGCGACGCCTGTGCACAGGACGAGGAGTATCCGCTCGCGTCGACGGCGGAACCGCGGAAGAAATGACACGCGTCGCGGTGATCCACGACTGGCTGACCGGCATGCGCGGCGGCGAGGCGGTGCTCGAAGCGATCCTCGATGCGCTGCCCGAGGCGGAGCTGTTCACGCTCATTCACTACCCGGGAACGGTGTCGAAGAAGATCGAGTCGCGCACGATTCATACGTCGTCCGTGCAGACGCTCGCCACTCGCGCGAGTGACTATCGACAGCTCCTGCCGCTCTTCCCGCGTGCGGTTCGGCAGTGGGACTTCAGCAGGTTCGATCTGATCGTCTCGTCGAGTCACTGCGTCGCGAAAGGCGTCGATGCGAAAGGGAAGCCGCATCTCTCGTACTGCCACACGCCGATGCGTTACATCTGGGATCGCTTTGACGATTACTTCCCGCGATCGAAACCGTTGCGCCGCGCCGCGATGATGTCAATGGCGCCGTGGCTGCGGCGCTGGGACGTGAAGACGTCGGAAGGCGTGACGCGCTTCATCGCCAATTCCGCATTCGTGCGCGATCGCATTCGTCGCTACTACGATCGTGATGCGCAGATCGTGCATCCGTATGTCGACGATGCGTTTCTCGCTGCGCCGCTGCTGCACGATCGCGAGGACTACCATCTCATCGTCTCCGCGCTCGTGCCATACAAACGCATCGACCTGGCGGTGGCCGCGGCGGTTGCGAGCGGCAAGCGTCTGGTCGTCATCGGAGGCGGACCGCTCCTCGACGAGCTCCGCACCCGCGGCGGTACCAACGTCGAGTTCCTCGGCGCCGTATCTCGCGAGATGATCATCGATCGCCTCTCGCGGGCGCGCAGCCTCATTCTCCCCGGCGTCGAGGACTTCGGGATCACGCCGCTCGAGGCGATGGCGCTCGGGACGCCGGTGGTCGCGCTGGGGGAGGGAGGCGTGCGCGACTCGGTCGTGTCCGGTTCGACCGGAATTTTCTTCGAGCACCCGGAGGTAGACTCGCTGCGCGGCGCCCTCGAAGAAGTCGAGGCGCGTCCGTGGGATCGTGAGACGATTCGTGCGCGGGCGGTACAGTTTTCGCGTGCGACGTTCGACGCGCGCTTCCGGGAACAGCTCGCAAACCTGGGATGATCGAAAAGAAGCACAGGGCGCTCGCGTCCGTCTACCTCGTGAACGACGCCGTCGCGTCGAACCTGGCCATGCTCTGCGCCTGGTTCCTGCGCTTTGGCGCCGAGGTCATTCCGGTGACGAAGGGGCAACAGGATTTCGCGACCTATGCGACCTTGCTGCCGCTGATCACGATCGTCTTCCCGCTGTCGTTCGCGGTGCAGGGTCTCTATCGCGTCCGCCCGACGCGCGGCAAAACGGAAGAGTGGGTCGCGGTCGCAATCGGGTCCATTGTCGCCACGATCATCCTTTCCGGCGTGCTGCTGTGGGTGCGTCCCGCGCAGAGTCACATCGTTCCGTACTCACGCGCGACGCTCGCGCTGTTTCTCGTCTGCGCGATCGTCATCACGATCGTCGGACGTACGCTCGTACGTTATGTCGTCGAGCGCCGCCATCGCCGCGGCAAGGATCTCGATCGCGTTTTGATCGCCGGCAACGGTGAGCTCGCGCGGGCGGTGTTCGAGCGGATGAGCGCGCAGCGTAACGAGCTCGGTTTCTATATCGCCGGCTATCTCCGCAACGGCGACGCCGGCGAGATCCCCGAGATCCCCTGCCTCGGCGTCATCAGCGATGCCGAAGCGATCGTGAAAGAACACTCGATCGATCACGTCTTCGTCGCGTTGCCGCACGCCTCGTCACAGGCGATGATGGAACTGCTCGACCGCCTGGTCCGCAACTGCCTTTCGATTCACGTCGTCCCCGACCTGCTGCAGTTCATGGTTCTGCGCTCGCGCGTCGAGGATCTCGACGGCCTGCCGACGATCAATCTCTCCGATACGCGCCTCGATGGCTGGAGCCGTTTCGTAAAGCGCGGATTCGATCTCGTCGTCGCGCTGTCTGCTTTGATTCTTCTATCGCCCGTAATGTTGCTTGTGGCGATCGTGATCTGGCTCGAAGATCGCGGCCCGATCTTCTATCGCCAGATGCGCATGGGCCTCGACGGCAAGCCGTTCGAGATCGTGAAGTTCCGGTCCATGCGTGTCGAGGCCGAATCCGAGACGGGCGCCGTATGGGCGAAAAAAGACGACCCGCGCCGTACGCGCATCGGCGGCTTTATTCGTTCGTGGTCATTGGACGAGCTCCCGCAACTCTGGAACGTCGTGGTCGGCGACATGAGTGTCATTGGCCCGCGTCCCGAGCGTCCCGAGTTCGTCGAACAATTCCGCGCCGAGTTTCCGCATTACATGCTGCGCCATAAAGTACGCGCAGGAATGACGGGCTGGGCGCAGGTGCACGGCTGGCGCGGCAATACTTCGATCCGCATGCGCATTGAACACGATCTGTATTACATCGAGAACTGGTCGCTGTTGTTGGATTGCAAGATCCTGTTCATGACCGTGGTGCATGGGTTGCGGGACGAGAACGCGTACTGACCGGCCGCGACGTACGACGAGCGCCAGCGCGGCGGCTCGGGGTATTGGCCGAAGAACACGATTTTGTCGACGTAGTGCGCGACGGTGTTGTCGCTGGCTATGTCACGACACTCGTTCGGCGGCCCACCCGTGAAGAACGCAAGGCGCTGTTATCTGCACGAGGCGAGGTTCAGGTTGATCGGTTGCCTTTGAAATGGCTCCTGCGCTGCCAGCTGTAGCGTAGCGATCTGGCCGGCGTTGATCTGAACGGTAGATTGCATCGCCTGACCATACATGTCCAGCCACTCGAGACGCACGATTCGCGTGACGCCTGACGAATTTCTGATCTTTGCCATGTAGATGATCAGCGGCGACATCGGCCGCATGTCCTCTTTGAAGACACCCAACAGCTCAATCGCGGCACAAGGGTTGGCAGGTGGTTCGGCGACAGCTCTGGTTTGTGATTGTGCGTTCGAGGCAGTGGTGCTGGCGGGTGCCGAGGCTGATGGCGCGCGATTGGCGCGCTCGATCATCGCGGCTATGATCGCGCTGCTCGTCTTTTCCTTTTTCAGCGCGACGAGCGCGTCCGTCGAGATGTCGAACCTGACTTGCGGGGTTGTCCTGATCTTCGCGATCACGATCTCGTCCCCAAGATCCGCGGCCGCTAATGCCACGACTCCTTCATTCGTCAGGGCCGGCTCAGAAGACTTGTCCGTTGCAAGCGGTGACAACGTACGGAGTGCGTCCAGGACCTCAGCACTGTGTTTGGCGGGATCAACGCTTCGGAATACCTTCGCAATTTTACCTTCAGGATTGATCAGGAACGTATTGCGGGCCGGAAGTAGTTTGCCGTCATGTTCCGCTGTCGATCCGTAGCTCTTCGCAACATTGGCGTTCGTATCTGCGAGAAGAGAAAAGCCGAGCGAATACATTTCCCGGAACTGACGATTGGTGTCTTCGGTGGCGACGCTGACCCCGACGATATACGCCTTGTGCTCGTGGTATTTGGCCATGTCACGCCGAAATTTTATCGCCTGCATCGTACTGGCGGCAGAGAAGCTGTCAGGGTAGAAGTAGAGAACGACCCAGCTGCCTCGAAATTTTTCCAGCGAAAATGGCACGCCGTTGTAGTTTGAAAGAGTAAACGTGGGTGCTGGTTGGCCAGGCTCTGCGAGACCGGCAAACGTAAGAACCGGTAGACCGATCAGGGTAAGCAGGATCAAGCACCGAGCCATGCGGAACCTCCCGTAAAAGGCAGTAGCCGATGACCAGGGAACATGCACTCCTCCTCTGCACAAGGCTGTGTTGCCATTGTAAGAGACACGGCGCACGCGCTTTGGTGGCGTCATTCGCTCATGGTCATTGAACGAGCTCCTCAATTCTGGATTCTGTTCATGACCGTGATTCACGAGCTGCGCGACGAAACGCGTATGGCCTCAGATCGATCGAGCAATGAGCACATCCGCGTCCGCTGCGCTCCTTGGCCGCACAGCTCTTCGTCAGGCGGGCTGTGATTCGGGCGGCAGTTGGAGCTCTCGCCGGGTCAGACCGATCAATCGCCGGGCGTTCCAGGCCCGAGTCGCTGCGAAGTCTCCATACCAGGCGTCGTGCGTGGCGCCTGACTGAACGTAGGCCATGACGCTGCCTCGCCCCACTTCCGCGGATTTGTCACTGAACCAGACAAGCGTGGACGCAGGTAGTAAGAGATCGACGAATCGACGAAAATTCTCGCTTGAAGGTTGGTCTATGTGAAGGAGAACCGTGCACTGCTCGCGAACGTAGCGATGCTTGGGAGTGAATCGATAGCAGACCTGCGTAACAACGCGCGAGGGTACGAACGGCGGCAGCACGAAGTTCTCGCGGAATCGCACTCCGGCAACTCCGGATACCTTGCCGGCAAAACCAACCCACCTCTCCCCAAACCAATGGTCGATTCTGATCAGATAGACGCTGGTGGGACCGGCGTGAACTGCTCTCGCCACCACTGCCTCGACACGCGCGAGGAACTCAGGTGCGTCCGCAGGTGTTTGTTCGATGAATTGCATATAGATCCGCGTCGGATCGTACCACCGCTAATCGGCGAGCCGCTTTCCGGCTCTTATCTCCATCATCAGCGCTCATTGCCGAATGAAAAACTCGTCGCTTCCAACCGCCCTGCTACGCGCATTCAAGTCGATTCGCGCCGCGGAATCCATTCGAGAGTCGTCAACGAGGGCGTACGAACCGGAGGGCAAGCGATTGTGCTGCCCCAGCCAATCTCCCGCTGGATCGTCTCGAGTCCTTCCGGAGACGCGACGCCGCGTGAACACATCCCCCGACTCGGCGAGCGCCTCCCGAATCTTGAAGAGAGCCGCTGTCATCGACGGGGTTGAGTTCACGATTGGTGGTGACGAAACAGCTGATGTCCGCCTTGTCGCGACGAGCGACAAGCTCCATCGTGGACTCAACGCAGGGTGATACGGAATCCTCTTGCTGATTCGTGGAACAACTGCTGAGCGCTACGATCAGGAGAGCCGATAAAGCGGTGCGCACATCTCGTATTGTCGTCCGACAGAATGGTCACGCTAATCGAAGCATTGTAAAAATGCGCGTGTCGGACGCGACACGGCGTGACGAGTTTGCGGACTGGCAGGCGCTGAATCAGAACGACTGGCTTTCGGGCACATTGCGGCCGTGGGAGCCCACAGTCCAGTTGCGCACTGTACAGGGCACGACTCGCCACTCAGGGCCGACGAACCGTCTGCACATTTCACAAGAGACGGGCACGCGGCCACGGATGCAGCGCAGACAGCGCTCGCGCATTTAACAGGCATGTCCGCAGGGCAGGGTAAAGATGCCGCGCATCTCGAAAGCGACTCTGCGCAGATCACACCGGTCCCGAATCTCGGACACTGAACTTGCCATGGGTAGCAGGGTGACAGCCGCTCAGGCTGCGGCGTCAGAAGCAACAGAATGACAAGGGTCAGATTGCTCACCGCGTGAACGTTACCACGGCCGTGATTCGCAACATAACGTCGTAACCGTCGTTCGTAGTTTGTCGTGACATTGGCCGGCCTGACGGCGCTGACACTAAGCTGCACGGCCAGGGCCCGCGTGCCGAAACCGTGTGGCGCCTCGGTTAACGGCATCGAGCAGGCGATCAGAATGTTCGAAAGGTCGAGCAGTGGCCGACGTAGTCAAAGGTGATGATGTCACTTGTTGAAATCAACATCGTATCCGGTGCACCGAGCGCCGCCTCTTGCTCGTGCTCCGCGATGACGGCTGCGCGATAGCGAATCGTGAATAGGTCGCTTTTACTACAGGAGTGGAGTTCGGAACGCTCCGCGTGCTTTGTGGTGCTGCGGCCCCGCCCAATCGTACGCTCCGCGACTATGACGCCAGCGGAGGGCAGCACCGTATCACCCTTCTCAATGGTACAAGAGGCCGTGCAATGACATGGGAGCCGTCTCGCATCTCGCTTGTCATCGGACCCTTCTTTTTACACCCCTCGTCCAACCACCTTTCGCGCCTCGATCACTTCCGGTAGATCCCGATCCGCGTTCTTCCAGATCTCGAGAAACCGCCGGTATTCACGCAGAGCGTCGTCCCTGCGGCCCAGCGCGGAGTACGTCTGCGCTAAGTGAAAGCGCGCGAGCGCGTGATTGGGGTTGAAGCGGAGAACCCGCTCGTATTCGCGAACAGCTTCGGTATATCGGCCGAGGGTGAGGTAGGCGTTGGCGAGGCAGTCTTCCATGGTGTCGGCGCCGTAGTGCGGCGGTTGGTAGCGGAGTGCCTGCTGGAAGTGCTCGATCGCTTTTTGGGACTGGCCGGTTTTCAGTGCTTCATAGCCTTTGAGGTAGTACGTGACGCGCATTGTGACGCGGGCGCCGCGGCCGGAGCGTTTTGAATCCATCTGGGCCTGGAACGTTCGCGCGGTGGCGAGGTCGCCGCGGTCGAGGGCGAGGAGATAGAGCGCGTCGCGTCCGATGAACGGAAAGATCATCGCGCGTTGTGCGAGCTCGGTGGCGCCTTTGAGATCGCCGCGGCTGCGCCGGATGTTCGCGAGCGCGCTGTAGCCGCGGGCACGCTCGATGTCGGATGGCGCTTCTTCGATATAGCGCTCGAATTCACGGGCTGCATCCCTACGGCGGCCCATCTGAAAGTACGTGTTGGCGAGGTGGACGCGCGCGATATCGAAGCGCGGATTGAGTCGCAGTGCGCTCTCGTACTCGGCGAGCGCCTTGTCGTATTCGCCGATGGCTTGCCAGGTGATGCCGAGGCTGTCGTGTGCATTCGGCTCGGTCGGTGCGAGCGCGACATAGCGCTGGTGTGCGGCGATCGCTTCGTCTTTGCGTCCGAGAAAGAGATAGACCTGGCCGAGGGCGTTGTGCAGGCCGGGGGAGGCGGAGTCGACGGCGAGGCCGCGCTCGAGCACAGAGGCCGCATCGGCGAGCTGCTCCTCGCCGCTGAGGAGCTGACCGGCGCGCAGATATGCTTCGAGCTCGGTGGGGTAACGCGCGATGATGCTGCGGAACAACTCGATTGCCGACGGAAACTGCCGGTCGACGATGGCGCGCCATGCTTCGACGTGCAATCGATCCTTCTCACTGAGGCGGTCGCCGAGCTGCAGCGCGCGTTCGAGATGAGGTTTGGCGCGCTCGAGCTGCCCCCAGGTCACGCCATACGCGTATCCGATGCGCGCGTGCGCCATCGCAAAGTCGGGATCGCGCGCGATGGCCTGCTCGAACAATTCGATGGCCTTCGGATTGTCCAGCGACTCCGTGCGCTCGACGCCCTGCAGATAGAGACGATAGGCCTCGAGATCGTCGGTCATGGCGTCGACGAGGCGCGGCGACGCGCTGTTGCGTGCAGTCATCCGCGATGCCAGCGACGTGGCCAGTTCGTCGATCTGTGAGAGCAGCACTTCCTGCGATCCGACGATGCTCTCTCCCGCGAGAAGGCGTCCGCTCGTCGCGTCGATGAGCTGCGCATCGACGCGAATCGTTCCGCCGAGCTGCGCAAACGTGCCGGTCACGAGTCGCGTGGCTCTGGTCTGACGGGCGATGGCGAGCGGCGAACGATCACCAGCGTCGCGAGCTTCGATGGCGCGGGTGAGCTGTTCTCTGCTGACGAGCGTGAAGCCGTCGGAGCGCGAGAGCTGCGTGACCAGCATGGCGGGCAGACCTTCGCGCAGCCACCGGAGCTCGGCGCTGCCGCTGCGTTGCTCGAACGGCATGACGGCCACGATCAACGGACGAACCGCGGCTTTGGCGACGCTCGTGTTCTCGCGGAAGAAGATTCCGATGAGCGACGAAGCGACAACGACAAAGATCGCGACGGCCAGCGCAATGCGCAGCCGCGTCGACGAAGCAGGAAGAGGCGGTGGGATCGGTTGCACTTCCGGCGCAACGACCGGCTCCACGGCTGGCGCCACGAATTGGTACCCGAGCCGCGGAATCGTGCGGACGAACTGCGCGTCGCGGGCTTCGTCGCCGAGGGCCTTGCGGATCTCGACGATCGACTGGACGAGCGTGTCGTCGGTGACGGCGACGTCGTTCCAAACCGTGCTCAGAAGTTCCTGCTTCGAGACGGGACGATCGCGATTCTCGATCAGATGGAAGAGCACGCGGAGGCTCTTCTGCCGCAGGTGCTGAGGCACGCCGCCGCGCCGGACGAGCTCGTGGCGTACGTCGATTTCAACGTCAGCGTGACGAACGACCAGGGAGCTTTCCATGAGGATTCCGCCCTCGGCATCCTCAACGCTGCGAATTTCGTCGAGGTTTCGTCTCTTCTTCGTCTCTCTCTGCCGAGGAGCGTTCCATTATCGCCGAGATGATCCGCATCGTTCGGCTGGCCGTGCTCCCGCTCCTTCTCTGTCTCATCGCCCTGTCCGTTTCCGCGCAGCCTCGCGCCGACTTCACCTGGAGTCCCGAGAATCCGGGCCTCAACTCCCTGGTGCTGATCAACGACCAATCGGTCGGTGCGACCTCGACGACGTTCTACATCGAGAATTCGCATCCGCAGCCGGGGTCAGGCGCCGCGACCGCGTTCAGCGCGGCGGGTGTTTATGAACTGAAGATGGTGGCCACGAGCGCTGCCGGCACGAGCACGAAGATTCGCTGGATCAACGCGGGTTTGCCGTCCGAGGCGCGGATGCAGGTTTCGCGGACGGCGGCGGCGATCGGGCAGTCGATTGCGTTCGCAGATCAGTCGAGCGGCCTCGTGCAATCGCGCAGCTGGAACTTCGGCGACGGCGGGACGAGCAGCTCGGAATCACCGTCGCACGCATATGCCGCGGCCGGCACGTACACCGTGACCTTGCGGGCGAATTACAACGCCGGCTCGCGTACGACGACGCGAGCCATCACGGTGCAGGGCGCGCCGGAAGAGCTCCAGGCCGCATTCGACTGGACACCGGAGATTCCGTTCATCGGACAGACCGTGACGTTTCGCGAGCACGCCAAAGGCGATCCGACATCATGGAGCTGGAGCTTCGGCGACGACAGTGACGACCAGACTTCGACCAGTCGCACGCCGACGCACAAGTACAAGAAGCCGGGCAAATACCTGGTCACGCTGGCGGTGAAGAAGGGAGCGCAGACCGAGGTCCTCACGCGAGAGCTGTTTGTCGCGGCGTCGGGTGGCATGGCCGCGCTGGTGCCGGAGTTTTCCGTCGCGCCGGCCTGCCTTATCGCGGGCGAGCCGATGCAGTTCATCGATCGCTCGGACGGATTTCCGATCCGCTGGCGCTGGAACTTCGGAAACGGGAAGACGAGCAGCGAGCGTAGCCCGAGTGGAACGTACCCGCAGGCGGGACGGTATGTAGTCACGCTCGAGCTGTTCGACGGCGTACAGACGCGATCGACGTCGCAGACGATCACGGTCAACCAGAACTTCGCGCTCGTGCCACAGGCGAATTTCGCCAGCCCCTGTTGCGCGGCCGTGGGCATCCCGCGTGAGCTGCACAACACGTCGTCGGACGCGACTTCGTATCGCTGGGATTTCGGAGACGGCCAGACCAGCACTGAAAAAGATCCGAGGCATGTATGGACGCAACCGGGCACGTACATGATCCGGCTGATCGCCGCGAACGAGCATGGCGAGCATCAGATCGGCCGCTCGATTCATGTCGAGCAGGTCGACACGACGCCGATCGCGGACTTCATCTGGGAGCCGTCCGCGCACATCGGTGTGGGCCAGAAGGTCGCGTTCACCAATCGCTCCAGCTTCGATGCGGTGGCGTTCCTCTGGACGGTGAGCGGTCCGGGGATAGAGCCAAAGACGGCGGTGACGCGCGAGATCGAGCAGACGTTTTCGCGGATAGGAATCTACACGGTGAAGCTCGATGCGACCGATGCGTACGGCAATACGGGCACGGTGACGCGAGAGGTCGGGGTGGTCGACGGGAAACTGATCGCGAGCTTTCGATGCCAGCGTACCGGCTCGCACAGCGTGGTCTATCAGGTCTGCGGTGGCTGTCGCTGCACGGCGCTCGACCCGACGGAGACGCGCTGCGTCGCAAGGGAAGGTTCCAACTGCTCGGCGTACAACTACGTCACCGGTGAGCCGAGCGGCGGTTGCCTCCATCCGGAAACGGCCTACTACGACGATTTCAGCTGCAGCGATCAATCAACCGGAGGTCCCGATCGTTTCGAATGGAATCTGCCGCATCTTATCTGGCAGGGCTCGGAGCCGCTGAGGACGGGACGCGAGATTCAATTCTCCGCGCGCATCGTGCCGGGTCTGCCGTACACGCTGTGGGTGCATCACACCGTGCACCGACTCGCGGACGGTCAGTCGAGCACGGCCATCTCCGAGATCCCGAGCGCCGGAGGCACAGGCTTCGCGCTGAAGTCCGATTTCTCCTGGTCGCCGGGATTTCCGCGTGTGGGCGATGAAGTGACGTTCGAACAGAAGGCTGACGGCGCGACGACCTTCGAATGGCAGGTGGACGGCGTGACCCGTCTCACCGGTCCTTCCCTGAAGTTCACGTTCGACGAAGCAGGAAAGCACGAGGTCGTCCTGCGCGTCGCCGGTGCCAATCGCACCGACTTGCGCGTGAAGATGATCGAGGTCGCGCCGAAGGCCACACCCGAGTTCAAGAAAGTCACCAGCCGCTGGGGGAGTTGTTTCTTCTCCACCGTGCCGCTCCAGACCGACATCGACGTGACGATGAACTGGGGCGGGACGCCGGCGCGCGCGAGCTATCGCATCAACGACGGGCCGGAGCGTGACATCCTGGTTTCGGGCGACACGTTCACGTTCCCGATCAACAGCCAGGATCTGCAGTTCCCGGTGTCCGCGGGAGGCCAACGCGACAACGTCATCACCATCACCGCGAAGAACGGCGGAGGCGATGAGGCGAGGATCAACTTCCGGCTGGACGGCTTCAACACGTCCGGCCAGTGGCTTCCGAACGTCGTGAAAACGATCCGTGAAGCGGGCCGCTACACCGTTACGAACATCACCAACATTCCGCAGCCGGCCTGGGAAGGGGAGATCCTGTTTCCGTCGATCCTGCCGTTCATCGGCGGAACGACGGTCGGGCTGACGAAGACGCAGGGATCGATCGAGACGCTGTTTCGCACGGACTGCACGACCAGCGACACCTTCAAGGGCACGACCGGGTTCAAGGTCGGTCCGGGCGTCATCACCGGCATGATTTTCGGCAGAGAAGAACTGACGATGACTCCGAGCGGAATCCAGTCGGAGAAGGGGACGCTCGGCTTCCAGATCGCCGGAGCGATCGAGCCCAAACCGATTCCTGTCATCGCTGCCGTTCCATCGGCTGCACCGCTCTGCGCCATTCCGGCGGTCGGGGGGCTTTGCGACTTTCTGAAAGTGAAGTCGGAGTTCAAGCTCGCTGCGGGAGCGGAGTTCGACTTCGCGCGGCCACGCGGCGACGCCGTGTTTCAGGACGGACGCGGCATCATCACTCCGTCGCTGAAGGTCGGACTGATCGGCAAGGCAGCTGAAGGCCTCTGGTTCGAAGTGTGGGGAGGCGGGCAGGCCGCGTTCACGGTCCATCCCATTCCGCCGATCGTGCGAAAGATCTCGACGGCCGTGGAGACAGGCTTCCTGCTCAACGTCTATCTGTTTCAGGTCGAGACGAAGATGGCGATCGTCTGCGACTGGGATGCAACGATCGGATGGAAACCGTGCCTCGGCCCCACGACCGTCGGAGCAACCGCCGACGCCAATCCGCTTCAGCTCAAAGCGAGACCCGTTCATCAGCAACCCGAACTGCTGTCACGGCATTTGCGCATGCGCGGAGAGAGCGTCGTGCTGGAATCGCTTTCACCGATCGCGGCGCCCGAGGCTGCGGCCAGTGGCGACGAGATCATGGCGGTCTATCTCTCGGAAAATCCGAACGCGACCAACGCGCTCCATCGCACCGACGTGCGCTACACCACGCGGGAGAACGGCGCATGGTCGGAGTCGAAGCCGCTGACCGCGGATGCGCTCGGCGATTTCGGCCCGTCGCTCGTCGGCGCGTCGGACGGACGCTTCATTGCGACCTGGCAGCGCGTGAAAAACGCGACGCTGCGTCTCGAAGATGTGGCCACGCTCGACGATCTGCCGAAGCTCAATCGCGAAATGGAAGTGATCACGTCGATCTGGTCGCCGGGCAGCCGTACGTGGTCTGCGCCGATCGCGCTGACCGACAACGACGTCTTCGATCACGATGCGCGTGCGGTCGCTCTTGCCGATGGACGGGTGATCGCGCTCTGGCTGCGCGATCGCGGAAACGGAACGGAGCTCGTGAGCCGCGTGCTCTCTGGAGAAACGTGGGGATCGGAGACGATCGTCGCGTCAGGACTCATCGGCGTGCAGAGTCTCTCCGCGGGCTCGCGCGGCAACGAAGCCACGCTGGCGTTCTCGCGCGTCAGGGACGGCAATCGCGACATCGCCATCGCGACGTTCACCAACGCGTCCTGGAGTGCCGTTCGCGATCTCACTACGGACGCCGTTGCCGATAACGCTCCGAACGTCGTCTACGGCAGCGACGGCGCACGCGTGCTCTGGATGAGCGACGCGGATCTCGTCTGGCAATCGATCACTGGAAGTACGCGCGAAGTCGTCCGTGCATCGGAGGGCAGCGCCGCGCTACTCGATGCAACGGCGACTGCGACGGCCAACGGCGAGTTCGTCGTGGTCTGGAGTGAGAGCAACGATGGCACCGCGGACATCATCGCGCGCACGTACGATCCAGCGCTGCGTCTGTGGAGCGAAGACATCGCGCTGACGCGCAATGACGCGGTGGAAAGCTCGCTCTCCACGTTCTTTGCGGACGGTAAATTGCAGGTCACCGGCCTCGAGACGAACAGCGTCTACACCGACGTCACGCGCGTCATCGACGGCACCACGGTGGTGATTCCCGGTGTGGCGCAGCCGGGCAGCGTCAGTCTCATTCATCTCGATAAAGAGCTCGTGGTCGATCTTTCGATCGATCAGAACACCGTAGCCGTGAGCGCCGAGGCGCCGGCGAACGGACAGGAAGTGAAGCTCACCGCGATGGTCTGCAATGAAGGCGACCTTCCGCTGCGCGACGTTGCTGTTGTGGTCTATTCAGGCCGAGGAACGAACGGCGTCGTGCTGGCCTCGGCGCAGGTGACCGGAGACTGGAGAGGTGGCGAGACGCGTCCGATCGAGATCGCATTCCCGTTCTCCGATTCCGCGCAGGAGATCACGCTGGCCGTCGATCCTCGCGGACTCAGCGGCGATCGTTCACTCGCCAACAACGAGGCGTTCTTCTCGTATCGCAACGCACCTCCCGTCGCGTGTCTGCAATTGAATCGGATGATCGGCATCGCGCCGATGGCGGTCACGTTCGATTCGCGCTGCAGTACTGATTCCGATGGAAGCATCGTCAATGCGCAGTGGTCGTTCGGTGATGGTGGCGCCGCATTTGGCGATGTCGCTTCGCACACGTTCGCTACGCAAGGCGTCTACACCGCAACCGTCACAATCACGGACGACCTCGGGCGATCGTCGACCGCGTCATCGTCCGTTTACGTCAGCGCATTGAGCGAGCTTCGCAACAACGAGTCGTCGTCGAGTCTCTACCTGCCGGTTGCCGGCCGCACGGCCGGTGCAGCGGGAACGTTCTTCGTCAGCGACGCGACGATATTCAATCCGAATCGCGCCGCCGATCTCATCGTCGACGCGCTCTATCTTCCCGATGGACGACTCGACTATCACTACGCGCGTCTGCTCGTGCCGCCCGAGCGCATGCTCGATCTCACCGACTTCGTGGCGAAGACGTTCCACAGCTCCGGCGTCGGCTGGGTGCGATTTGATCTTTCCGATCCGCACGCAGTCATCACGTCACGTTCATACAACCAGCAGCCAATCGGAACGGCGGGCACACTCGTTCCCGCGGCGAAGAACAGCGATGCCATTCGCGCGGGATCGCGGCGCGTGTTCCTGCAGGACTGGCGTACCGGCTATCGCACGAACGTCGGTCTGACCGAGATCAGCGGCGATGGCGCCAATGTCACCGTCTCTTCCTTCGACGCCACTGGTGCACTGGCAGGAACGAAGACCTATCAACTCGCG
>DASYLL010000380.1:0-4795 GCA_036009605.1 Thermoanaerobaculia bacterium
GGTCGGCGGCATCGACCTGGGAGGCACCAATGAAGCATGAACGCGCATGGGCCTACGCGGCCTTCGCCATCGTTTGCATTGTCTGGGGCACCACCTACCTCGGCATCGCCATCGCGCTCGAGACCGTTCCGCCGTTGCTGCTCACGGGCTCGCGGTTCGTCATCGCGGGCGTGATCATGCTCGCCATCGCCAAACTGCGCGGCGAACAGATTCCACTCGACAAACGCACGCTCGCGAATCTCGCGCTGATCGGATTTCTGATGGTCGGCGTCGGCAATCTCGCGGTTGTTTGGGCGGAGCAGTGGGTGCCGAGCGGTCTTGCCGCATTGCTGGTTGCTTCGGCACCGTTCTGGATGGCGATCATCGAAGCGTTCCGCAAAACCGGCGAGCGCGTCTCGCTGCAGAGCGGCATCGGCATGGCCGTCGGATTCGTCGGCGTCGCGCTGCTCGTCACTCCCGGCGTCTCCGGTACATTCAGCACAGGATTCCTGCTCGGCGCGCTCGCGATTCAGATCGGCGGCATCTGCTGGCAACTCGGCTCCGCGCACAGCAAGTACAACCTGAAGCACGTGCCGCTGATGGCATCCGCGGCGTTGCAGATGCTGTTCGGCGGCGTGATCGTGACGATCGCCGGTTTCGCGATCGGCGAAGCGTCGCGCTTCTCGCTCAACCCGCGCACGTTCGCCGCGCTGGCGTACCTCACGATCTTCGGCTCGATCATCGCGTACAGCGCGTACGTTTTCGCGCTCGCGAAGCTGCGGACATCGATCACGTCGCTCTACGCGTACGTGAATCCCGTCGTCGCCGTGTTCCTCGGATGGCTGATTCTCTCCGAGCCGCTGACGACGATGTCGATCGTCGCGATGGTCGTGATCCTCGCGGGCGTCGCGCTGGTGCAGACGGCGAAGATTCGCAAGAATCCTGCGGCGGTCGAGTCCGCGGAGAAAGCCGTAAAGAAAGCGGCGTAGCCCACTGGGCAGCCGTACGTGCAGCCGGCGGAGCACTCAGCGCCGGCCGTGCCGGCTAACCGTCTTTCTTGATCGTCTCCACGATCTCTTTCAGCTTCGCTTCCGCCTCGGCGAGCGGCAACTGACACGTTCCAGCACCGCGATGTCCGCCGCCGCTGTAGTGATCCATCAACTTGCCGACGTCTGTTTTCGACGTGCGATTGAAGATGCTGTGGCCGACGGCGCAAACGACGAATTCGCCGCGGCGTCCCTCGAACACGCGCACCTGAATGTTCGCCTCGGGGAACATCGTGTAGATGAGAAAACGATTGCCGGCCGGCGGCTCGCCCGCGTTGCGCAGGTCGGTGATGATGACGTTGCCTTCGAGACGCGAGTGCTCGCGCATGTACTGCTCGAAGTCCTTCTGCTGCGCGTGATAGCGATCCGTGCGCTCTTTCACATCGGGATCGGCGAGCACGGTGTCGGGATCATCGGGATGCTGCGCGATGAGCGTGATCATCTTCGTCATCAGCTCGCGATTGCTGATGGCGTAGTCGCGGTGATAGGCGAGGCCGGTGCGCGGATCCATGACGTACGACAAAAGGATCCAGCCCTCGGGACGCATGACTTCGTCCATCGTCAACTGCGCCGCGTCTGACTTGTCGACCGACTCCAGCAGCTTCGCGTACTTGCCGAGCGTCGCCGCGCCGTAGTAATTGAAGACGACGCGCGCGGCGGACGGTGCGATCTCGAAACGTCCGCGATACGTGGCCGTGTCCTGATTGCGCACGATCTCGCTGGAGTGATGATCGAACCAGAGGCCGATGCCGTTCTGATACGGCAGGTTGGTGAGGATGTCGTTTGGTCCGACGGAGATCTTCCCGTCCTGTACATCCTTCGGATGCACGAACTCGACGGAGTCGATCTGTTCCACTTCCTGGAGCAACACTGCACAGACGAGCCCGTCGAAATCCGAGCGCGTGATCAACCGCATGAGAAGACTCCTGTTCGCGGATTTTGGGCGGTGATCGTAGCACTCAGATGCGGTTCTCAGTTATCGGTTGTCGGTTGTCGGTGCCTTTGACAACTGAGAACCGACAACCGACAACGCGCGCAGCGCCTCAGCTCTCCATGAGCATTTTGAGACGGCGCAGATCTTCGCGGACGTGCAACGCAGGATCGTCGCCGAAGAGCTTCGCGATCTTCGCGCCGAGAATGCCCGCCGGCGGGTCATAGCGAAGAATCACGCGCACCTCGGTGCGTCCGTCATCGGTCGGCGTGAAGTGTACGGAGCCGGCGTTGTCGACTTCGCTGCAATCGATCGAGCGCCAGGCAATCAACTCGTTCGGCACTTCGTTGATGATCTCCGCATCCCATTCGACATTCGTCTTCGCGGGACCGCGCACGACCCAGTGCGAGTGTTGCTCGTCGCGGACGTCGATCGACTCGATGTTGTTCATGAAGCGCGGCAGGTTCTGGAAGTTTCGCCAGAACGCGTA
Source organism: Thermoanaerobaculia bacterium (assembly GCA_036009605.1). Lineage (GTDB taxonomy): Bacteria > Acidobacteriota > Thermoanaerobaculia > Gp7-AA8 > Gp7-AA8 > QHVT01. The sequence continues at coordinate 2,447 of DASYLL010000380.1, forward strand.
GATCTCGTTCGACGGTGCGTCGATCGTCACCGATTCTTTGACGCGGAATCCGCGGCCGTACGGAACGCTGACATTGCGATCGTGCGGATCGCAGATCGAGGTCGCGCCGCGCCACACCAATGCACCGCCGACGGCGGCGAGCGCGATGCCGGGAAGCGATCGCATCTTCAGCCCATACGCGGCGAGCGCGCTGCCGGTGATCACGGAAAGCCAGCGCAACGATTCGCTGGAATCGAAGGTTTGTTCGTTCATAGCCGAGGAAAGGCGCATGAAACGTGCCCGACATACAATCCGCGCATGTCCAGCGTTCCGCCTGTCCGACCGGTCACGATCGACGAAATCCGCGCCGCACGCGACCGCATCGCCGGCGTCATTACGCGCACGCCGCTCATCCGTCTGCTGCACGGGGTCGAAGGCGCGCCGGAAATCTGGCTGAAGCTCGAAAGCCTGCAGCCAATCAACGCCTTCAAATTGCGCGGCGCCGCGAACGCCGTGTCGCAGCTGGGCGCGGAAGAGCGCGACAAAGGCGTCTGGACGATCAGCGCCGGAAACGCGGGACAAGGCGTCGCATACGCCGCGCGCGCTGCCGGCGTGCCGTGTACGGTCGTCGTCATCGAAACCGCCCCCGAGACCAAGATCGAACGCATGCGAGCCCTCGGCGCAAAGCTCGTGAAAGCGCCATTCGATGCGTGCTGGCTGGCGATGGAAGAACGCGCGTTCCCCGGTGTCGAGGGAACGTTCGTGCATCCCTTCGACGATCAGAACTTCGTGACCGGCAATGCGACGGTCGGGCTCGAGATCCTCGAAGACCTGCCGAACGTGAAGACCGTTATCGCCGCGATCGGTGGTGGCGGCCTCATCGCCGGAATCGGCAGCACGATGCGAGCGCTCGCGCCGCACGTCCGCGTCCTCGGTGCAGAACCGGAAACCGCCGCCCCCGGAGCCGCATCATTCGCAGCCGGCTCACCGCAAGTGTTCGAGCAGTGGAAGGCATCGTTCGTCGATGGCGCCGGCGGCAAGAGCATCTTTCCGCGCATGTGGGAACGCTTGAAGGACACCGTCGACGGCTCGATCGTCGTCACGCTCGACGAAGTGAAGAACGCCATGCGACTTGCCGCGACGAAAGCTCGCGTGATCGCGGAAGGCGCGGGCGCGTTGGGAATCGCGGCAGCGTTGCGCGAGAAGGATGGCCCGGTCGTCGCGGTGGTTTCGGGCGGGAACATCGACCTCGCGAAGTTCTGCGAGATTGTGGCCGGGGGATAGTCTCAGGGTCTCAGAGTCTCAGAGACGCCTTGCCGATACCCTCTGAGACTCTGCGACTTTGAGACTCTGAGACTGCGGACGTCAGCGAATCGTGGCCACCGGACGATACCCCGGCGGCTTCGGATAGTCCCGGCGGTCCATCATCTGCGAGTACGGCGCGTTGATGATCGGCACGGTGTAGCCCGCGACTTTCGCGGTCCTGCCGGTCGGCGTTGGCTTCTCGACGTCCGCCGCCAAGCGCACGACGATCTTTTTCGGATCGAGCACGGTTGCGCCGTTCGGTTCGAGGATGAGGTCGGGGATGAAGACATCGGCCGTTCCCGGGACGCCTTCCATCATGACTCTTCCGGTTTCGGCGCCGGGCGCGTTGAATCCGAGGATGGGGTTGCCGGGGGGGACGTCGAGGACGATGAAGCCGCCGTTTTCGGCGACGCCGCCGGAAGCGTACTCCGTGCCTTCGACCCAGACCGAAGTCGATTGAAAGAGCGTCGTGCGGCGCGCGATCTCGAGATCCATGTTCTCGGCGCGTTGTGCGCCTTTGACGTCGAGGATCCATCCGCGCACGCTGACCGGTTCGCGGCTCATGGCCGTTGACGACGTCTCGCTGTTGCATGCGGCGAGAACGAGCATGGCGAGCGCGAAGAGGGGGCGAGTCATCGGTCGAGACTACCACGTGCGATAATCGCGACGCTCTTGCTCATGAAACGTCTGTTCTCTCTCGGTGTTCTCGTCGCTCTTCTCGTCTCCGTGGCGCTCGCGCAAACGTCGGGCCAGGCGACGCTGCGCACGCCGACCGGCACGTTCCCCTTCACGTACGTCGAACAATCCGGCCAGCTCTACGTCGCCGCCGGCGATGTCGTCACGGGCCTCGGCGGCACGATCACGCCAGACGGCACCGGGTTCAAGGTCGCGATCAACGGCGTGACCGCGGGCTTCGGTCCCGACAGTCGTTACGGCGTCGTGCGCGACGATCTCATCGAGATGCCGGTTCCGCCGATCTCGATCGAAGGCAAGCCGTTCGTGCCGTGGCAGTTCTTCCAGGGCTTCCTCGGCAAGTCGGCATCGATGGATGTGATCTGGGAAGCG
>DASYLL010000381.1:0-8864 GCA_036009605.1 Thermoanaerobaculia bacterium
AGACCGACTTCCAGCATGGAAAGCATGAGCATCTTTCCCAGAGCTCTCTTGAGAGACACGGTTCCTCCTTACTGCGTCAGACGGGGTGTCAGACGAGGGAGCCGTGCGTGGGTGGGCCGCGAAAGAGGACGAGCGCAACGAGGGTGAGCGGTTGCGCATCACTGACATCGCCGGTGCGCTCGAACAGCTGCACAGGCTGATCTGCATTGACGATCGACAGCGGGATATAGACCGCACAGACCACAGCGGACACGCACGGAATCAGCGACGCCACCAATGCGATGGCGAGGCAGAAAACTGCGAACTGTGTGCGTCGTTGCGTCATCCCTACATCGGAAGCCAGTACGAAAGCTTCACGAGAAACACATCATGCGACGGCGCGTTCGGAATTGCACGCAAATCGCGTCCAATGCTGAAGTCGCCTTGCGGGTCGACATCCACGCGGTTCTCGTTCCAGACGACATAAAGCGCGGAGCCGGGACGAAACTCCCAACGCGCGACCGCGCTTCCTCGCACGCTGCGGAAATTGAAGTCGGGATTCATCGGCACGCTCGCCACCGGCGTGAAATCACGCGTGCGCGCGGCGTCGAGCGAGTGATAGTCATGAAAATCACCCGACGCGATGAACGGCTGCAGATACAGCTGAAACGAGAGTGCCGACGTGAGCGTCCAGTCGACGCGCGTACCGAGCTCGAAGGAGCGCTGTTCGAGCTCGGCGAACACATACCGCTGGCCGAACGTTGCGGTGGCCGAGGAGTCGGGGATTGCGGTGACGAACTGCGTGTAATCGTGCGAGCGCCGGAACGACGGCTCGACGCTCAACTGCAGATTCGGTGCGGGACGCGCATTGAGCGACAGAGTGAACGTCCGCGCATACGACTCGTCGTCCGCGCCATAGAGATCGGCCTCGAATTCGAAGGAGTACTTCTTCCGATCGTCGCTGGCGAGCCTGAGCTCCGTCGTCCACCCGCGCGGCGTGCGCACGAGAGGTCCTCCGCGCGTCAGCTGATCGGAGAACGCGCCCGGCGTAATGAACAACGCCGCGCGATACTCCCAATACGACTGCCACGTACCGAACATGTCGACGAACACACCACGCTCCAGCACGTTGCCGTCGAAATTCTGGTTCTGCCACACGCCGACCCACGCCGTGCGCGAGCGCAAATGCTTCGACGGATTCTGATTGTTGTATTCCATCAGCGCGTGGCTGGAGATGAGATCCGTGCGCTGCATGAAGCCGGTGTCGTTTGTCTCGTATCCCGGCGAAAACGCCTGCACCGAAACGTTCGGCCGCCAGATCCCCGTCGCCTTCGAGATCATCGCGCGACCGCCCCAGCCAGTCAGTGAGGTGCGCGTCGGATCGAGCTCCACGTGCGTCGCATCGGGACGCTGGTAATAGCGCGAAGACGAACGCTGCGTGAGCTCGATCGCCTGCGCGCTGCCGCTGACGCGCGAGCCGACCAGCCATCCTTCGAGGATCCACGACTTCTCGTCGAAGCTCGTGTAGCCATCAACGCCCGCGGTGACCGCCGACTCGCGCAGCGAGGACAACTCATCGGCGAGCTTTCGATTCACGGACGTGAACAGGAGCCCGAGTCGCGATCCGTCGCCAATCTCTTTCGTGGCGCGCGTGACGAAGTAGTTCGTCATCGGCTCGACGTGCTCGCGTCCCGTTTCATTTTCGGGAGGCCCGCCTTCGAATCGGGCGCGTTCCGTATCAGTCAGCGCGTCGAGGATGCCGATCGACCAGCCGCCCGGCAGCTTGCCGGTGATCTTCGCGGCCCCCATGATCGTCGTCTCCGACGGCGCCGCGAAGTACTCCGCGTCTGGCGATCCCTGCGGCGCGCGTCCGATGCGGCGCGTGTAGAAAAGCGTCGGCGCGAAGATGAATCCGAAGTGCGTCGGCGCGGGCGTGTCGCCGAAATTGAAGATGTTCAGCCCTTCGGTGAAGAACGGCCGCTTCTCCGGATAGAACGTCTCGAAGTCGCTGAGATTCACGACCGCGGGATCGACCTCGACCTGCCCGAAATCGGGATTGACGGTGCCGGTCAGCGTGAGGCTCGACGTGAGCGCGTACTTCAGATCGAGACCACCGTCCAGGCGATGGTCCTGCGTTTCGAGAAACGGATTCTCGCGATCGCGGCGCGTGCGGTAATCGGAGCGCGCCACCGCATACGGCACGAGTTCGAGCGGACGACCGCGGCGGATGCCTTCCAGTCCGACGATGTCCGCGAAGTGCGAAACGAATCCCGTGTCGCCCTTGCGCGTGTTGACGACGCGCACCCACTCGTTGTTGCGCACCGTGCGGCGCGTGATGTTGATGCCCCACACGTGGACCGGCTTGTCCGGAAAACGCAATTGAGAAAACGGGATGCGCATCTCGGCGATCCAGCCGTCCGCCACGACCTTCGTCGCCGAGTCCCACACGCCGTCCCAGCTGATGTCCTCGCCGATGTCGTTGTAGAGGATGGAGTCGATCTTCACGTTGGTCGGAGTGACCGTGAACGCGGCGCCCGACAAACGATCGAGCTGCGGGTCGATGTTGAACGAGAGAAAGTCGCTCGGCGTGAACGAGTCGCGCCGCACGAGCAGCGCCGTCGGCGGATGCGGATCTTCGACCTTCGTTCCGAAGTAGATCGCCTCGTCGTCGTACACGATGCGTACGCTCGTGCGCATCGTCGGCGCCGCGCCGTCGATCGGATCGTGTTGCGTGAAATCGATGAACTCGGGCGCGCTCTGCCACGCGGGATCGGAGAGATCGCCGTCGATCGTCGGACCAGCAGCGACGCGTACTGCGCGCAGCGTCGGATGCTCGGGCCAGTTCGCAGCGAGCGCGGCCGGCACAGCAGCGAGGCTGCACAGAAGAAAGAGACTCGTTTGTTTCAAGAGTTCATCCTAGCGTGGAGGTTCATGCGAGAAGCGACGGAATGGTAACGGGGCAGCGACGGAAAGTTTCGTAAGATCGTTTGGAGTGCGGAAGCCATGAACGAACATACAAAAGCGGCAACCGCGGTTGCCGCACTCCAAACCGTCCTCCTGCTCGCCGCATGCGCGACGCGGCCTTCACACCAACCGCTCCGCCACGACGCTCCCGACCACGCCGCCGAGTTTTACGCGATGCGTCGCGCCGGCACGGACGACATCCACCGCAGCTACGAAATCGCACGCCATTCGATGCGCAACATGACGCGCCACGCGACCATCGCCACGAACGCAGCAGAGGAACCATTCGGCAAGTGGCGATTCCTCGGCCCCGGCAACATCGGCGGACGCACCCGCGTCGTCCTCATCGACCCCGTCGACCCGCGCGTGATGTACGCCGCGGGCGTCTCCGGCGGCATCTGGAAAACGCGCAGCTCCGGCACTTCATGGGAAGCGGTCGGCGATCGACTCGCGAACATCGCCGTCAACTCGATGGCGCTCCATCCCACCGATCGCAACGTGCTCTACGCCGGCACGGGCGAAGGCTACTTCCGCGAAGAACAACGCGGCACCGCACTCCCGCTGCGCGGCAACGGCATCTTCGTCTCACGCGACGGCGCCGCAACATGGACGCAACTCCCATCCACGACGACCGAGGATTTCCACTGGGTCAACGACCTCGTGATCAGTACGCACGATCCATCGCGCGTCTACGCCGCAACGCGCACCGGCGTCTGGCGATCGATCGACGCAGGCACGACCTGGAACCACGTCCTCGCCACGACCGTCAAAGGCGGCTGCCTCGACCTTGCCTGGCGCGGCGACACCGCCGGCGATTTCCTCTTCGCCTCGTGCGGCACATTTGAACAAGCCACGATCCATCGCGCCGCAAACGCAGAGACCGACGTCGCATGGGAAGCAGTCCACACCGCGCCGCTCATGGGACGCACGACACTCGCGATCGCACCATCGCAGCCATCGACGATCTACGCGCTCTCCGCGACCAACGATCCCAATCCGCGCCTCTATCAGGCGATGCTCGCCGTCTGGCGCTCCGACCAGAACGGCGACGCCGGCTCCTGGACCGCGCAGGTCACGAATCAATCGAGCGACGTCCTCGGCCCGTACCTGCTCACGAACCAGATCACGATCCAGAACCAGTACTGCGAAGGCATCCAACAAAACCCCGTCACGATGGGCTGGTACTGCAACACGATCGCAGTCGATCCCGTCGATCCCGAGCGCGTGTGGGTCGGCGGCGTCGATCTCTTCCGCTCCGACAACGGCGGGCGCACGTGGGGTCAGGCCTCGTACTGGTGGGCCGAAGGTTCGCCCGGCATCCCATTCGTGCACGCCGATCAACACACGATCGTGTTTCATCCGCAATACGACGGCACGACCAATCGCATTGCGTACTTCGGCAACGATGGCGGCGTCTATCGCACGACCGACGCGCTCGCGGCGACCATCAGCGGCCGCGACGCGATGTGCGCGCCAATCTACGCGAGCGTGCCATTCGAGTCGCTGAACTCGAACATCGGCATCACCCAGTTCTACCACGGCGCCGTGCTGCCCGATGGCGAGACGTTCCTCGGCGGCGCACAGGACAACGGCACCGTTCGCGGCACGTTCCGCGAGGGCCCGAATCACTGGCAACGCGTCGCCGGCGGCGATGGCGGCTACGTCGCGATCGACGTGAATCCCAACATCGTCTACGCGGAGTCGCAGGGCGGCAACGTGCTCCGCTCCGCCAACGGCGGCCGCAATTTTTCGCCCTACCGCGACGGCCTCACCGGCGGGTTCCTTTTCATCCCGCCGCTCGTCGCCGACCCGAACCGCACGATGGTCGTATGGATCGGCGGCTCGCAAATGTGGCGCATCCGGAGCGGCGAGATCTGGTCGCGCGGGAGCGCCGTCTTCGGCACGGACGCGGGTCTCGCCTCCGCGATCGCGATCGCACCGGGCAATTCCGATCGCATGATCGTCGGCACCAGTCAGGGCAGCATCTTCCGCACCAGCATCGCCACGCGCTCGAACGGATTCACGAGTTGGGAATCGGCACGACCGCGCGATGGCTTCGTCTCGTCCGTCGTTTTCGATCCCGTCGATCTCAACGTCATCTACGCAACCTACGCGGGCTTCGGCGGCACGCACGTCTGGAAGTCGACCGACGGCGGCATCACATGGATCTCGCTCGATGGCATCGACGACGGCGCGCTCCCCGACATCCCCGTGCACTCCATCGCCGTCGACCCCACCCGCCGCGAGCGTCTCTACCTCGGCACCGACCTCGGCGTCTTCGTCTCCCTCGACGGCGGCGAGCATTGGTCGGTCGAGAACACCGGCTTCGCCGCGGCGGTGACCGAAGCCGTGTTCATCGGACCCGGCGCGCTCGGGCCGGCGGTGTATGCGTTCACGCACGGCCGCGGCGCATGGCGCGCGGAGCTCGTGATGAACCGCCCGAGACAGCGCGGCGTCCGGCACTGACGTAAACTGTTTCCATACCCGCAGAAGAAAGGAACTGCCATGCAGATCCGCCGTCGGACCGCGTCAAAGAAGGCCGCGTCCGCGCCTCAGGCCGTTATTGCCCCTCCGCCGCCGCCGGCATTGCCGCAGCCGCAATGCGCGGGCCCCACCGATTTCGAACGTCCCATCGTCCGCCCGCTCGAGGCCTACGCCTTCGACCCCAGCGCCGGCAAGCTCCTCGGCAACGAGATGACGATGAACGTCCGCTATCAGGACCTCGATCCCGGTCCTGTCGTGCGCGATCTGCTCCCCGACGCAATCGCCATCGTCGATTACGACGGCGCGAATCAGACTTACTACAAACCGATCGATCTCGATCATCCGTACGTGCTCATTCGCGGCGGACTCGATCCCGCGGAAGCCGATCCGCGCTTTCACCAGCAGATGGTCTACGCCGTCGTCTCCGACACGATCCAGAAATTCGAAGCCGCCCTCGGACGCCGCATTCACTGGCGCCGTGCGGAACGCCAGGGCAATCCGAACGCATACCTCGACGACATCTACACGCTCAACATCTACCCGCACGCTTTCATCGGACAGAACGCGTTTTACAGTCCGCGCGCGCACGGGATTCTGTTCGGATATTTCCGCGCCGGCACCGGCGACGTCGGCCGCAACATCCCCGGCCAGCCCGTCTTCACCTGCCTCTCCCACGACGTCGTCGTGCACGAAACGACGCACGCGATCGTCGACGGCATCCGCGCCTTTTTCATGGAGCAGACCAATCCCGAAGTGCTCGCGTTCCACGAAGCATTCGCCGATCTCGCGGCGCTGTTCCGCCACTTCACGCACAAAGAAGTGCTGCGCGACACGATCGAGCGTACCGGCGGCGCGCTCTACAAATACCAGCTGAAAGCCGACGCGATGACGTCATCGCAGGATGATTACAAGCCCGGCACCGATCCATTGATCAGCGCGCAGATCGGCCGGCGCAATCCTCTCGTCGAGCTCGCGCAGCAGTTCGGCGAAGCGACCGGCAAGCAGCGCGCATTGCGCTCCGCACTGGGAACGAAACCAAACTCGGATGACATCAGGAAAATCAGCGAGCCGCACGCGCGCGGTTCGATTCTCGTCGCCGCGGTCTTCGACGCGTATTTCTCGATCTACCTCAAGCGCACCGCCGATCTCTGGCGCATCTTCCGCGCAGGCGGCGGAAGCGACAATCCGACCGACATCCCTTCCTCGCTCGCCGATCGCCTGACCGCAGAAGCGATGCGACTCGCCGAACAGTTCTTCCACATCTGCGTGCGCGCTCTCGATTACTGCCCTCCGGTCGACATCACGTTCGGCGGCTATCTGCGCGCGATCATCACCGCCGATTTCGACCTGCATCCCGTCGACGAAAGCGGGATGCGCGAAGCGCTCATGCAGTCGTTCCGCCTGCGCGGCATCCTGCCTGAAGGCGCGGGTTATTTTTCCGAAAACGCGGTCGTCTGGCCGCGCACGACGAACATGGGACTCCCGCCGATCCAGGGTCTCGACTTCGGTGATTCGAACGGACTCACGCGGCCGCAGAAAGACCTCGATCGCAAAGTCCTGCAGGCCTATGTCGACGATCCCGTGAACCGCGGAAAACTCGGCTTCGACCTCGATTTGCCGGTCTCGATCCCGTCGTTCCACCCTGTCTTCCGCATTCTCACGGACGGCAGCCTGCGCACCGACCTGATCGTGGAGATGGTGCAGATGCGCGAAGTGCCATTCAACGAGAACGCGCCCAAACTCGGCACGTTCCCCTTGCGCGGCGGCGCGACGCTGATCATTCAGAAACCGCGCGCCGATGAACCGGCCGCACTCAAAGGCGAAGCCACGATCTGCTACGTGATCGGCAAACATCTGCACGGTCCCGAAGGAAAGAAGCGCGAGAAACGACAGCGACGCGTCGGCGAGCGACTGGGACTCACCGAAGGCAACGATCCGCACCGCTTCATGGTGAATTTCGCCATGGTGCACGGGGAGGAATGAGATGGCCAGAGCAAAAAAGGGCGAGCTGCGCGTGCGCATGTACCGCGTCGGCTTCGGCGATTTCTTCCTCGTCACCGTGCCGTCCGATGACGGACCGCAGCACATCGTCATCGATTGCGGCGTCACTCCGGGCACGACGCACAAAGGCGACATCGGCACGATCAAAGACGCCGTCGCGCACATGGCGAAAGAGACCGACAACAAGCTCGCGCTCATCATCGTCACGCATCGGCACATGGATCACATCATCGGCTTCAGCCGCTCCGCCGATCTGTTCAAGCAGTTCACCGTCGACGCGATCTGGATGTCGTACTGGGAGACCGAATACGACGAACAGGCCGTGAAGATGCAGGCCGAGCTGACAGCGCTCGCGCTCGACGTGCAGACGCATCTCGCGCTTTCCGCGCGCGCCGACCTCGACACGCAGGACATGCTGGGCATGCTCCGCAACGCCACCGGCTTCGATCACACCGACCTGTCACTCGGAATGGCCGCCGGCGCGAAACCGAAAACAGGAAAAGGCGGTGGCACGAACGCAGCCTCGCTCGCGTTGCTCAAAACCGGCCTCGGCGTAAAGCCGGAGTACTACGCCAAAGGCGACAAACCGAAGCTCCCGAAACGTCTCGCGAAAACCGGCCTCGTTGCAGAGGTGCTCGGCCCACCGCCGGCGGACGCACTGACGTTCATGAAGCTCACCGATCTCAAGAAAGGCGTCGGCCAATACCTCGGCGCTGACGGCACCACCGAAGCAGGAATGAAATTCGATCCATTCGGACCGGCGTGGCACGCGACGGCGGACGACTATCCCGAGTCCGCATTTCGCGAATGGGCGCCGCGCGTCCAGGGCCAGCTCCCCGATTTCAGCGTGCGCCACAACGCCGCGCTCGAAGCAGCCGTGAATGCCTCCCAACCGAGCGCACTCTTCACTGCCGTCAAAGCGCTCGACAGCTTCCTCAACAACCAGAGCCTCGTCGTCCTCTTCACCTATGAAGGCAGGAAACTCCTCTTCGTCGGCGACGCGCAAGCCGGCAACTGGGAGTACTGGATGTACGGCGGGACGCCAACCAAAGCGCCATCGATCGACGACATCGCCGCCGAAGGAAAAGCGGTCCTCTCCTCGCTCGACTTCTACAAAGTGGGCCACCACGGCAGCACCAACGCGACACCCATCACCGCCGTCGACACAATGGAAGGCGACTTCGTCTCCATGTGCTCAACGCAGGAAGACACGTTCGGCAGCCGCCAGAACGCATCCGAAGTGCCCCGCGATCCGCTCCTCGCCGCGCTCGCAAAAAAGAGCGCCGTAATTCGCAGCGACGACGTCGCGGTCACCATCGGCGACGGCGTCCCCGCTGCCTCGGAAGCGCCGAAGGCGCTTCCGAAACCGGCACGCGGAAAGTTGGTGGCGGGCTCGATTTACATCGACTATTTCTTGTAGTTTGGAGTGCGGCAGC
>DASYLL010000382.1:0-3171 GCA_036009605.1 Thermoanaerobaculia bacterium
GCGTCAACTACTACGAACAGAGATACCGAGAAACTCTTCTCAAATCGCTGACCCGTAACGCCGCCAACCTCGGCTTCTCTCTCGTCCCCATTCAGGAGGTTCATTAGAAGCGTGAGCGAGGGACCTGTGCGGGCGGGGCATCAAGCTCGTGTTTCGCGCCCCGCCCGCACAAGTCCCTCGTTCCGCTCGGGATGACGTTCTGCTCACTCGACCCCCTCCACCCCTTCCACGATCATCAACCCGGACGCCTCATCAACCACCGCGACGATCGCCTTCCTGCCATCCGGCGAGAGCGCAAACGTCTCCGGAATCGCATCGGGATCGGAGCGTGTGAGTTGCCTGCGCGTCGACGTCGTGTCGACGCCTTCGCGAAACTCCTGCGAGAACAGCGCGATCGTTCCGTCGACGTCTGTCGCGCGAAACGCAATCGTGTGCGTCGCGCCGATCCATCGCGCGCGCAACGCATTCACTCCCGAGATGTTCGTCGCGAGCGGAAACACTTTGCCATCCGCAACACGCACGACGTCCACCGCCTGCGATCCGCCCGCCTCAGGCCGCTGATACGCCACATACTTTCCGTCCGCCGAGACCTCGGGATGAATCGTCTCCGCCGCAACGATGAGTCGCGCCGGCCCGCCCGCGCGCGAGATACGCCACAACCCATCCTTCGTCGGATTGCTCGAGTCGTAGAAGATCCAGTCGACGCTCGCCGGTAGCGATGGATTCTCTGCATCCACGCCGTCCTGCGTGGCCTGCTGCGGATTCGCGCCGTCGAATGCCGAGGTCCACACTTCGAAATGTCCGCTGCGGTTCGAGCTCCAGAAGAGCGACTTGCCGTCGGCCGTCGGATGCGGATCCCAGTCGATGCCGTCGTGATCGGTGATGCGGCTCGAGCTGCCGCTGTCGAGCATCAGCTCCCAGATATCGACGTTGCCTCCGCGATCGGACGCGAACACGACGCTCTTTCCGCCGCGTGCATACGACGGCTGACGATCGACGCTCATGCCGCGCGACAACCATCGCGGCGTGCGACTGCCATCGAACGTCACTTCCTGCAGGTTCTGCCGCGTGAGGTCTTCGGAGAACACGATGCGTCCCGGGCCAACGATGTCGACCGTATCCGCCGCGCTGTGCGGATTGCGCAGCAGCACGCGTGCGCGGCCACTCTCGATCTCGTGCAGCACGATCACGCTGCTGCCGCGACGCCGCGGCAATCCCGAGCTCGCGAGCGCTTCGAGCTCCGCGTATACGAGCGCTTCGCCGTCCGCGGTCCACGCCGCGCCGGACAGCATCCCGTGCTTTTCTTTGCGAGAGAGCAGCTGCTTGTCGCCGGAGACGAGATCGATCACCAGGATCGCGGCCGGGCCGGTTTCGTGCGGACTGCGCGTTGCCGCGAGAACGGTTCCCGTCGGCGACCAGCGCGGCGTGAACAGTTCTTCTTTCGAGGACGCGGCGATCTCACGAATCGCGCCGCCGTTCGTCGATGCGATGCACAATGTCGAGAAACGCTCCGGCCCATTCGTGCGGCTGCGGATGAACGCAATCTGTTTTCCATCGGGCGACCAGTCGCCGTCGAATGCGTTGTCGATCAGTTTGCGCGGCTCGCCGCCGACGACGGCCACGCGATAGATCGCGCTCACGCCGTCCTCGGTGCGCGTGAAGAGCAGCACGGAACCATCCGGCGCGAATCGCGGCGCGGAGTCTTCCGGTCCCGCCGTGATCGCAGCCTCGGTGCCATCCGCGAGTTGCTTGAGCCAGATGCGACGTCGCCCATCGCGCGAGGAAACGTACGCGATCAGCCGTCCATCGGGTGATGCCGCGGGCGAGTTGTCGCGGCCTGAGTACGTGAGCGTGCGTATTCGCGGCGGCTCCGGCTCGGGCGAATCGAAGGTGCCGCGCGAGAGCACCGCGGCCGCGGCAATCGCGATGGCCATGATGCCGAGCACGATCACGCGCGTGCGCATGCTCGGCTTCGTGACTGGTGCAGGCGCGCTGGAACGACGTCGCACCGGCGCCGGCGTCGCGGAAGTCACCGATTTCGCCGCGCCCTCGAGCGCGAATGCGAGATCGCTCGCGGACGAGAATCGCCGCGTCGGATCTTTCTCGAGGCAGCGCCACACGATCTCTTCCGCCGCCTCGGGAATCGGTCCGAGATCCGGCGGATCCTCGACGAGAATCGCGTTCATTGTTTCGACAACGGATCGCGCGTGGAACGGCACGCTGCCGGTGATCATCTCGTACAGCACGATGCCGAGGGAGAAGATGTCGGAGCGGGCGTCGAGAAGCTCGCCGCGGACCTGCTCGGGCGACATGTAGTGCGCGGTGCCCATCACCATGCCGGGCTCCGTGCGCACGAGCGTCGCGGAACCGGCGCCGGTTTGCTGCGTGGTCGCGAGACCGAAGTCGAGGATCTTCAGCAACTCGCCCTGCGTGATGAAAACGTTCTCCGGTTTGAGATCGCGATGGATGACGCCCTTCTGATGCGCGGCGGCGAGTCCGTGTGCGATCTGCGCGGCCCACATGAGCGCCTTGCGCGTGCCGATGCGGCCCGCGTCGATGCGGTCACGCAGCGTCTCGCCTTCAAGCAGCTCCATGACGAGATAGGGGACCGCGCCGCCGGACTGCGCGATTTCACCAATATCGTAAAGCGGGCAGAGATTGGGATGGCTCAGCGAAGAAAGCGCACGCGCTTCGCGCTCGAAACGATGGCGCAGTTGCGGATCCGCCCAGCGATGTTCGGGAAGGATCTTGATCGCGACGGCGCGATCGAGGCGCGTGTCGGTGGCGCGAAAGACGTGTCCCATCCCGCCGGCGCCGATCTCGGCGTCGATGCGATAGGGACCCAACAGCGCACCGCGGGCAAGAGGCACGGCCGGGATGTTAACAAACCCACCTCGGCCTTCTCCCCTCCGCAGAGGGGAGAAGGTGTGCGTGAGTGCGGATGAGGGGTTTCCCTACTATCGTCGCGTCGGTCGCTGATGTCATCCCGAGCGGGGTAACGGCACTGGCGCCAATGATGTTGGTGATGACACGCGCGAGAAGAAGAGCGCTCCCCTCATCCTTCTTCGGCACCTTGTATGTTGAAGAGGAAGACGTGGGGAAGCCGTCGGCACCTGAAGCCTGGAGCTAGTGGAGAAGATAGGCTCCCCGCCCTCATCACCAAGGCCGCAG
>DASYLL010000383.1:0-9338 GCA_036009605.1 Thermoanaerobaculia bacterium
CTTCGCGGGAACGACCATTCGATAGTTGATGAACGCCTGATTCATCAGTCGCGCGGCGTTCGCGAACGATCCATTCGTTCCGCCGCTCGTCTTCGCGCCCATGACGACTGCGACGACATCGAGATTGTTGCGTCGCGCCGACGCCGTCACGCAGAAACCGGCCGGACCGGAGTAGCCGGTCTTGATGCCCGTCGCGTCCTGCATGTAGTTCGCTTTGCGCGGATTGATCAGGTGATTGGGGTTGTAGATTTTTTCGAGCGTGCCATTGCGGAAGGGCATCTCCGGCACCGTCGACAGCGCGGCGAGGAAGGGATGCTTCATGACTTCCATGCCGAGGATGGCGAGATCGTGCGGACACATCGTGTCGACGCGCGAGGGATCGGTTGGATTGGGCAGACCGTGCGGATCGTAGAACCGCGAATGATTGAGGCCGAGCTCCTGAGCGCGCGCGTTCATCATGTCCGCGAACGATTCAGACGAGCCGCCGATCTTTTCCGCGAGCGCTTGTGCGGCGTCGTTGGCCGACTGCACCATCGTGGCGATGATCAGATTCTTCACCGGCCACACTGAGCCCGCGCGCAGATAAATCTGCGAGCCGCCCATTTTGCTGGCGCGTGCGGAGATCGTGATGGGCGTTTCGTACGTCAGATTACCCGCCTTGATCTCTTCCATGGTGATGAGCAGCGTCATCATCTTGGCCATCGATGCAGTGGGGAGCGGCTTGTGCTCGTTCTCCGCGAACAGCACCTGTCCGGTAGACGTCTCGATGACGTATGCGGCCGTGTAGCCCTTGCCGGTGGTATCGACCGCGACGCCTGATGCCTGGCCCGGTCCCTCTTCCTGCGCAAGGAGAGGTGTCGTCATGAAGACGAGAAGAAATGCGATTCTGAACAGCTTCATCGATGAGCTCCCGACTGTGGTTTTCGTCATCCGCCGGACTGCACGGTACATACCACGGTCGCGGAGCTCATTTCGCCATCGCGCGTTTTTTCGTCACACGCGAAGTGCGGGGGATGGAGCTGATCACGGTCCAGTCGTGTTTGTGCACGACGACCGGCTCCTGCGATTTCGGCCAGAGGTCGATGGGGATGTAGTAGTAGCCGTCGCCGAGGACGCGCGACTTGATGGCCAGATCGCGCATGCTCTTGCAGAGGCCCTTCTTGCCACGGATGGCGCTCCGCTCGACCATGATGCCCGTCGCTTCCCCAACACCCTGAAACACACTGATCTCTGCGCAGACTGAATTTACCAACGTCATCGCCGCTCCAAATCCAACGAGCTCTTCCGAACAGAGCTGTACACGTTGGGAGGGAGTTAGCAAATCGCGCGCCGCTGGCGCTGGCGCGCCAGCGCGGCGCGGTTGTCAGTTGTCGGTTCTCGGTTGTCTGTGGGCTGGTCGCCTGGGCGAAAACTTCGCGAGTCGTCGGCGCTCGGGACGCTGTCGTCTGCACGGAACTCACAGACAACCGACAACCGATAACGCCTCACCTATTCATCAGCGCTCGGGACCCTGTCGCCTGCACCAAAACTCACAGACAACCGACAACCGAGAACCGACAACTGCTTCACTCATGCAGTTCCACGTTCCAGTACGCCTCATCCAGAAAGTTCTTCCAGATCTCCGGATAGGTTCTTCCCTGAAGGCGATGGAGCGGATGCCACTTCGGGCGCACGGGCGGCCTGCGCAGGCGAATCTCGCTCTCGCTGAGGAGCTTGTTCCCTTTGCGAACGTTGCACGGCAGGCACGCGCAGACGACGTTTTCCCACGTCGACTTTCCGCCGCGCGAGATCGGCACGACGTGATCGAGCGAGAGCTCGGACGACGGGAACTTGCGTCCGCAGTACTGGCAGCGGTTCTGGTCGCGCAGATAGATGTTGCCGCGCGAGAACTTCACTTCCTGTCGCGGCAGACGGTCGAAGATCAGCAGCTGCACGACGTGCGGGATGAGGATGTTCCGGCTCGGCGTCACGACGTAGTGATCGTCGGGCTGCACCGGGATGTCCATCCAGTTCTCGAAGTCGTAGGTGCGATACTCCGAGTCGACAGCGCGAACCTGTCCCTTGTACAGGAGAGTCAGAGCGCGTCGTACCGACGTGATCTGCACGGCCTGAAACAATCGATTCAGAACCAGGACATGACCGTCGAGCATAGGTGGCCTTACTGAACACATGATAACCGCAAGTGAGCCGGCTAACTGCCCACCCGCTACCCCCGTATTGCCAAAAACCCCTGCTTTGCTACACACTTAGAGACTAGACGAACTCGATCAGCTCTTTGGAGCGGCGGCCGCGCCGTCACTGAACGCGCGGTTCCGCATATCGGTGAGACGCTTCGCGCGCGAGGTTCTGCGGGCGTCACGGGTGTGTTTTGGGAGGCTAGTATGCGCGTTTGGTCACGGGTCGCTCTGGTCGTCATTGTCCTTTTTTCGGCTTCAACGCTGGTTGCAGATCACTTCTCGGGTCAGTGTCCACTCTCACTCGCGGACTCGACGCCGCCGGCCACCGCGTTCCATCTGTCGCCTCACGGCGTCTTCCGTTCCGGCTCGCTCGTCTATGCACTGCGCGGGCAGATCCTGACGACGTACTCGTCGAGCGACGTCGGCAATCTGTCGATCGCCCGCGAAGACTTCGTCGGCTCGATGGCCGCACGTGAGACCAACGGCGGTGTCGCCTTCTCGAACGGTTTCCTCTTCATCAGCAGCGAGGCCGGTCTCGAGATCTACGATCTCCGCAACACGCGCCTGAACGGCACGGCGCCGGTCCTGGTGCATCGCGCTTCCGGCTTCCACTACCGGCGCATGGCCGTCAGCGGCAATCGCCTCGCGGGTCTCATCCCGACCGACGACCTGCCGTGCTACCCGCGCCCCGGCTTCACCAGCCACTGTCCGAATGCGATCGAGCTCCTCGACATCACGGACCTGACGGCCCCCGTGCGCGTCGCCGCCATCAACTCGTTCACGCGCTCCGACTATCGCGGCTTCAACGACGTCGCGTTCAACTACGGCTACCTCATCGCGGTCTCCGAGGAGGCAGTGATCGGGTTCGACATCTCCAACCTGGGGTCGATTCGCGAGATCAACGCGCAGCGCCGCCCCGGCAAGTTCCTCGTCAGCAACGGCGCCGATTTCCTCGCCGTCGGCAACGACACCTTCATCGACGTCTATCAGGTGCGGCCCGGCGTGGCGCCGTTCTTCCTCCGCAACAAACTCCTGGCGATTCCCGAATACGTCCGCATCGGACGCTCACACGAGATCCGCTTCAACCGCAATGGCTACTGGGATGAAGCGAACGCGCGCCTCGTGACGATGATCGAAGAGATCGACGACGCGACGCTCGAGCCCGCGCGCACCGTCGCCTTCGACATCTTCGACTTCACCGTGCCGCAGTACGAAGGCGACGTGGAGCGCATCTACGAACAGGTGACGATGGTCCAGGACGAAGAGGTCAAGCACAACGCGGTCGCAGCCGGAACGTACATCTACGTCATCGGCGAAGAGACCGGCGTACAAAGCTGGGGCTCCTGCGGCGTGGCCGCGGGACGCATCGAGCTCGACAGCCCGTTCAATCTCACCTGCGGCGGCGGTCAGCTTCACGGCTGGGTGACCGGCCAGCAAAAGATCGTCAACGTCGAGATCTTCATGAACAACACCGCCCTCGGCGCCGCATCACTCGGCGGACCGCTCCGCTACGACGTCTCGTCACCGACTCCCGTGACGCAGTGGCGCCTCAACGTAAATCTCGATTCGACCGCTCGCGGCGAGTACCAGCTGCGCGCGATCGCAACGGACGCGCTCGGAAATCGCAGACAGTTCGCGATGAAGCGACTCTTCTTCCCGGGACCTAGCGCCGGAAACTGCACGCAGCCGCGACGCCGCTCTGTCCGCTAGCTAGCCCATCTCTTCAACGATCCTCTGTGCGGCCGACCTCGCGTCGGCCGCACCTGTGACGGGCCGACCCACAACGATGTAGTCCGCGCCCGCGGCGACCGCTTCGCGCGGCGTCATCGTGCGACGTTGATCGCCGACATCCGATCCCGCCGGCCGAATCCCCGGCGTGAGAATCACGAAGTACTCGCCGCATGCCTCGCGAATCGGACGAATCTCGAGCGGCGACGCCACGACACCGCGCAATCCAGAATCCTTCGCGAGCCGCGCGAGCCGCACCGCGTTCTCCATCGCCGAGCCGTGAAATCCGATGCCTGCGAGCTGCGCGTCATCGAGACTCGTCAACACCGTGACGCCGAGGACGAGCAGCGAGTCGTGTGCGCACGCCTGCAGCATTGCTTCGCCGCCCGCCGCATGCACGGTCGCGATCGACGCACCCAGCGACGCCGCCTCGCTAACCGCATGCTTCGCCGTGTTCGGGATGTCGTGAATCTTCAGATCGAGGAACACGCGCTCGCCCGAGGCGACGATCTCGCGCACGATCGAAGGACCGTTTGCGATGAACGCCTGCAGGCCGATCTTGAACACGCCGGCGGTACCGCGGAGCTCGTCGACAAGACGGAGAATTTCGTCGCGCGTGGAAACGTCGACGGCGATGACGAGGCGGTCGCGTGGTTGCATCGGCGCATGATAATGATGGAGCCCGCATGGACAAGTTCAACATCGCCCGCACGCTCGACGAGATCTCGCGCTACATCCAGCTGAGCGATCCGAATCCGTTCAAGGCCAAAGCGTTCGAGAAGGCCGCGCGTGCCGTCGAAAATCTCGAAGGCGACTTCGATGCGCTCGTCGCATCGGGCGCGATCTACGACACCGAAGGCATCGGCAAAGCGACCGGAAAAGTCATCGAAGAAATCGCGAATAGCGGAGCGTCGCAGTACCTCGAAGAGCTGCGCGCGCAGTTCCCCGCCGGCATCTTCGAACTGCTGCGCATCCCGAAACTCGGCCTCAAGAAAATAGGGCAGCTCTACACCGAGCTCGGCATCGGCTCGCTCGACGAGCTCGAAGAAGCAACGCGCGGCGGCAAGGTCGCGAAGCTCAAAGGCTTCGGCACGAAGACCGCGGAAGTCATCATGAAAGGAATCGGCTTCGCGCGGATGCGCCAGTCGAGCTTTCTTCTCCCCGTCGGCATCGAAGCGGGCGAATTGCTGCGCGAGCGGCTCGCCGCGATGGAGGAAGTCGACGACGTCGAAGTCTCCGGCAGCGTGCGCCGCCGCTTCGAAGTGATCCACAACGTGAACCTCGTGGTCTCGACGAGGAAGCCGGCCGCAGTCGCGAAAGAGCTGCAGACGCTCGTCGCGGATCTCGAGGAGATCGACGAGAAGACGTTCAAAGGAACGACGCGCGGCGAGATGGACGTGTTCTTTCATCTCACAACACCCGCGGAGTTCGGAACCACAGTCTTCCGCACGACCGGCAACGCCGAATTCGTCGAAGCATTCGAAGAGATCGCGGGCGCCATCGCGAAAGCGAAGACCGAGCGCGAGATCTTCACGAAAACCGGCATCCCGTTCGTCGAGCCCGAACGCCGCGAGACCCCGGAAGACCTCAAGGTCAGGAAGCGCACGAAGCTCGTCGAAGTCACGCATCTTCTCGGCACGTTCCACGTCCACACCACGTTCTCCGACGGGCGCAACACCGTCGGCCAGATGCTCTCCGCGGCGAATGATCGCGGGTGGGAGTACGTCGGCATCTCCGATCACTCGCCGCTTGCCTATTACGCGGGCGGATTATCCGAGGAGCGGTTGAAGCAGCAGCATGCGGAGATTGCGCGGGAGGAGAAGAATTTCGCGCCGATGCGCGTCTTCCGCGGCACCGAAGCCGACATCCTGCAGAACGGGGCGATCGATTATGGCGACAAGATCCTGTCGAAGCTCGACTTCGTCATCGCCTCGATTCACTCCGGCTTCACGATGTCGAAAGACGAGATGACGGAGCGCATCCTCACCGCGATGGACGACCCGTACGTCACCTTCCTCGGCCACCTCACGGGGCGACGGTTGCTCTCGCGCGAAGGCTACAGCGTCGAGTACGAGCGCATCTTCGAGAAAGCAGGACAGCGCGGCGTGATGATCGAGATCAACGGCAATCCGCAGCGCCTCGATCTCGACTGGCGTCACATCCGCCGCGCGCTCGATCTGGGCGTGCTGTTCAGCATCAACCCCGACGCGCATTCGATCAACGAATACAACGCCGTGATCACGGGAACGTGGGTAGCGCGCAAAGGTGGACTCGGCCCGAAGCAGATCTTCAACACGCGCGGCGTGGAGGAAGTGGCCGAATGGTTCGCCGCAAAAAAATTGGGCGCGGCGCACGGGTGAGCGTTGTGCGCCGCGCCCTCGCGGGAAGTGGGAAGTGGCCGGCCCCCCGCCGGCGGGGCAAAACTACCGTTGGGCAGTAACAACAATCATCAGGGCGCGCGGGCTCTCCGGCTGTTTGGTCGCGCCGACAATCACGGTTTGTCCGAGTTTGAGGTTGAGCGTGGTCTTGAGCATCGGAGCGAGCTGATCGCCCTCCTGTCGGAAAAGCTTGAAATCGGCGAGCTGCACCGAGTCTGACGCGGGGTCGTATTCGCCGAACTTGAAATCGGCGCGGTAACCGGCGATCGAGACCTGTCCCGGCTCGCCTTCTTTACCGGTCGCCTGCGCGGTCCCGACGTGCTCGAGCACGTTGTAGCGGAGCAGCGCCAGCTTCGAGGCGACGTCCCTGAGTGCCGAATCGACTTTTGCTTCCGTGCCGCGGCTTGCAGATACGAGACGGATGGAAAGCTGCAGCGGCTGCGCGGGCGCGTCGAACGTCGCGATTGCGGCAGCGATCTTCTTCAGGTTTTCCGGGAGATCGGTGACAACGAGCGAGTTCGCGGTCGGCTGAATCGACATCGACCCTTCCGCGCTCAGGATGCTCTTGATCACGTTCGCGGCCTTATCGGCCTGTTTGTGCTTGAACACGAAGGTCTTCGCGGTCAGCGTTTTTCCCACGTTCTGCGTCTGCGCGAACGACGTCGCGGAGACGAACAGCAGGGCCATCATCAGAGTCAGAATTCGCTTCATAGATCCGCCGGGAGGTTTTCGTCGAAGATCATCACGATCTTCACATCGTCGGCCGCTCCCTCGCTCGGCACTTCGACGATCGTTGCTCTATCCGATTCATACGTTTCAACGATCGGTTTCGTCGTGAACGTTCTCACCGGGCTCGCCGTGATCGAAGCAACGGGCTGAGAGCCCGTCGGTCCAGGATTCCACAGCTGGTTGTACACCATCGCGCCGGTGATTCCCACCGCGAGCGTCGCTGCAATGGCGAGACGCCGCGTCCAGCTCACTTCATGACGCGCGGTGACGGTGCTCTCCGCGGAGCGCACGCGCACCTGCTGCATGACGTCGACGACGAATGCTTCGACACCGCCCGGCGGAATCATCTCACCGCCGCCGAGCGCGCGGAACATCACATCAGGATCGGTCTGCGCCGCGAAGTCGAGACAACGATCGCACTCGCGCAGATGCCCGAGCACGGCCGGATCCTCGGTCGACCCTTCGAAACGCACGCGGAAGGCATCGCAGGAGATCATCGGTTCCTCCACAGCTGTGCGTACTCGGGATAGCGCTGCTGCAATTGCGCCTGCATCAGCTTGCGCGCGTTGAAGAGGTGATTGCGGACCGTCGACTCGCGGCAGCCGAGGATCTTTGCAATCTCGGCGGACGGCAGGTCTTCCATCTGATTCATGATGAAGATCGTCTTCTGCTTCGGCGAGAGGATGTTCGCGATCTCGTTGAAGAGATGCTCGACTTCCTTGCGCTGCACGATCACGGTCTGTTCCGGATCGGCGGAGGTCTTCACGAGACGCAGGTTCGAGTTCACCGCGTTGTCGCGCGACTGCTTGTTGCGCATGAAGTCGATGGCCACGTTCGTCACCATCCGGTACAGCCAGGTGTCGAACGCGTACGAAGGATCGTACTTCTCGAGGTTCTCCCACAGCTTGAGGAAGACCAGCTGCGAGATGTCTTTCGCATCCTCGGCATTGCCGATGACCCGATAGCAGAGAGCGTAAACCTTGGTGGTCTTCCGGCGCACGAGGGTTTCGAACGCGTCGGTATCTCCGGCGCGGATCGTTTGAACCAGCTGCCGGTCGTCGGGCTCGACGTTGGGAATCGTCGGCATCATGAGAAGTTCCGCGGACATTGCCCTGTACTACGGGGGTCGTGGGGAGAACGTCTAGGCGACCCATTGTCATCCCGAGCGGAGCGAGGGACCCTGGGTGGGCGGGGCGGCAGGCCCGGGTTACGCGCCCCGCCCAGGTCCCTCGCTCCGCTCGGGATGACAGGCAACGCGGCTGGTACAATCTTCCCCACATGCGAGTCCTCGTCATCGGTCAGGGTGCGCGCGAACATGCGCTCTGCTGGAAGCTGAAGCAGTCGCCGCTCGTGCGGGAGCTGTACGCCGCCCCCGGAAACGCCGGAATCGCGCAGGTTGCGGACTGTGTCCCGATCGGCGTTGCCGACATCATCGAGCTCGCCGACTTCGCCGAAAAGCTGAAAATGGACCTCACGATCGTCGGCCCCGAGCTTCCGCTCACGCTCGGAATCGTCGACGAGTTCCAGAAACGCGGACTCCCGATCTTCGGCCCCACCCGCCTCGCCGCGGAGCTGGAAGGCTCGAAAGTCTTCTCGAAAGAGTTCATGCGCAAGTACGGCATCCCTACCGCGGAAGCCGAAACAGCCAATTCCGTCGATGAAGCGAAGGCCGCGCTGAAAAAAATCGGTTACCCGGCCGTACTCAAGATCGACGGCCTGGCCGCGGGCAAAGGCGTCGTGATCGTCGAGTCGAAGAACGACGCCGACGAGTTCCTGCGCACGGTCTTCGAAGAGAAGAAATTCGGCAACGCCGCCACGCGCATCCTCGTCGAAGAGTTCCTCACCGGTGAAGAAGTCTCGTTCATGGTCATCACCGACGGGAAGAAGTCGCTCCCGCTCGCACCCGCGAAGGACTACAAGAAAGCCTTCGACGGCGATGAAGGTCCGAACACCGGCGGCATGGGCGCACACTCGCCCGCCGTCGTGCTGAACTCCGAGACCGCGGCCGAGATCATGAAGACGATCATCCAGCCGACGGTGCAGGGCATGGCCACCGAGGGGCGGCCGTACACGGGCGTGCTGTTCGCGGGGCTCATGCTCACGCCGAACGGCCCGAAAGTCCTCGAGTACAACTGCCGCTTCGGCGATCCCGAAACGCAGGTGCAGATGCTTCGCCTCGAAGACGATCTCGCCGACATCGCCCTCAAAGTCGCCCGCAACAACCTCGGCGACCTGAAAACGCTGAACTTTCGGAAAGAAGCAGCAGCGTGCATCGTGATTGCCGTCGAGGGCTATCCCGACGATTACATCAAGGGACAGGAAGTCG
>DASYLL010000384.1:0-1895 GCA_036009605.1 Thermoanaerobaculia bacterium
GGCCGCGCTCGAAGAGTTGATCCGCGCGCAGAACGGATTTCACGCGCGCTTCATCCACGGACAGGAATCGCCCGAGCGCTATCGTCTCGTCACACAACTGCTGCGCGATGAGTCGCTCGAACGCGTCGACATCGGCGCATTGCGCGGTCGCGTGAAAGCGTTCAGCGCGCTGCTCGATGATCCGTTGACGCGCATCGAAGATCTCGACGCGACTTCCCACGCGATCGTCGCCGATGCACAACAGATCATCGCCGCACGCAAAGAAGAGATCGCGCGACAACTGCCGCAGCTCGAACGCGAAACGTCCGCGCTGATGTCGAGCGGTCTCGCCGTCGCATGGATCCTGATGCTGCTCAGCTTCGCCGCGGTACAGATCACGTTGCGAAAAGTCGTGCAGCCGATCGAAGAGCTTTCCGCTGCAGCCGATCGCGTCGCAGCAGGCGACCTCTCCGCCCGCGCCCCCGTCGCCGGCGACCACGAAATCGCAACCCTCGGCATCGCCTTCAATCACATGGCCGACGAGCTCAAGGCACGGGCTCGCACGGACGATCTCACCGCGCTGCCAAATTTCCGTGCGTTCCGGGAACGCATCGACGCGGAGCTCGACCGCGCCGATCGTTACCCTTCGCGCTTTGGAGTCCTCGTGCTCGATCTCGATCGCTTCAAGAAATACAACGACACTTACGGTCACTCCGCCGGCAATGACGCGCTGCGTCGCGTTGCGCAATCGATTCGCGAGACGGTACGCGCGGTCGATTTTCCTGCGCGTTATGGCGGCGAGGAGTTCGCGGTGATCGTGCCGCAGATCGAACCCGTCGCGCTCACTGCAATTGCAGAACGCATTCGCGCAAACATCGAAGCGTTGCCCGCACCGTCCGATGGTTCCACTGTGACGGTGAGCATCGGCGCCGCGATTTATCCCGACGATGCGCGCGAGCGCGATGCGTTGTTCCAGTCGGCGGACGCGCGCCTGTACGAAGCAAAGAAAGCGGGACGCAATCGCGTGGTTTCGCGTGCCGCGTCATCGATCAAAGCAGGAGCGGTTGCGTTGCTCCTGATGTTCGTCGCGTTTCAGGCGTCAGCAAAGATCGTCGTCGAGTCGAAGAGCGCGACCACCACAACAGGCGAGGTCGTTCGCTTCGAGCTCGGCACGTTGTTCGTTCCGGAAAATCGCGAGAAGGCTGACAGTCGAACGATCGGCGTCGGTTTCGCGCGCATCCCCGCCACGCACAAAGGGGGGACGCCGGTGTTCATTCTGCCGGGCGGTCCCGGCGAAAGTTCGCTCGGCATGTTCACGGACACGGATGCCGCCGCGCAGCGTCGACTTGCGTCGCTCATCCGCAACTTCGGCGGAGTCGGCGACATCGTCGTCTTCGATCAGCGCGGCTACTCGGAGCGCGGCGACAAGCTGGAGTTTCCCGTTCCGCACCGACCGCTCGATGCACCGCGATCGCTGTCGGATGAAGCGGCTGCTTACATCAAGGCTGCTCGCGAAGCGATCGTGACGCATCGCGACAAAGATCTCTCGGGCTATACGGTGATCCAGTGCGCCGCGGACGTGAACGATCTTCGGCGCGAGTTGGGCTACGAGAAAATCATCCTCATCGGACAGAGTTTCGGATCGCAATGGAGCTTCGCGATCATGCGCCTCTATCCGAAGCTCGTGGCGCGCGCTCTTCTCTCCGGAGTCGAGCCGCTCGACTCTGCGTACGACATGCCGTCGGGTGTTTTCGCTGCATTGGAAAGCATTGCCAAAGATGCGGACAACGATTCCCGTCTGAAACCGTGGTTGCCGAAGGGCGGCGTCATGGCGGCGCTGCATGATGTGCGCAAGCGTCTTGCGGAGAAACCGCTGCAGGCCAAAGTCGGTGACGGCACGATCGTTCTCGGTCTGG
>DASYLL010000385.1:0-14988 GCA_036009605.1 Thermoanaerobaculia bacterium
GCGAACTTCCGCAAGCACTGGGGCAACGAGATCGCGCTGATCAGCAGCGGCCTCAATGCGCACGAGACCGTGACGCTCGCATCGATCGTCGAGACCGAAGCGCAGCTTCCCCAGGAACGCCCTGTCGTTGCCTCTGTCTACATCAACCGCGTCCGCAAACGCATGCTCCTCGGCGCCGATCCGACTGTGATCTACGCGCTCAAGCTCGCGGGGCGTTGGGACGGCAACATTCGCAAGGCCGATCTGCAGATCGATTCTCCGTACAACACCTATCGAAAGCCGGGATTGCCTCCGGGCCCGATTGCGAATCCGGGACTCGCATCGTTGCGCGCTGCAGCTGCGCCGGCGACGACGCCGTATCTCTATTTCGTGGCTCGCAATGACGGCTCGCACGTCTTCTCGACGAGCAACGAAGAGCACAACCGAAACGTGGAGAAGTACCAGCGCCAGTACTTCCGGGACAAGCGGAAGGCGGAGGGGCGGTAGGTTTCGTTCGCGCCGGTGTAGTCTCAGAGTCTCAGAGGAGTGCCCTGCATCTGCCTCGATGCGCGCGAGCGGCCGCCTGAACCCCTCTGAGACTCTGACACTATGCGACTCTGAGACTACCGAGCGCCGCGCCAGCGGCCGCGAGGATGGTATCCTCTCCCTCCACAAACAACCCGGGGGTCCTGAACAATCATGGCAGCGCGCAACAAGCCGTACGATCAGTTCGGTCCGTACATCCTTTTCAAGAAACTCGAAACGGACGCTCTCGGTGACTCCTGGCGAGCCGGCCGCATCGACGGAACGCAGCTCGGCACGATCATCGCGCTGCGCCGGATGTCCGGCGGCAACCGTGAAGCGCTCGTCGCGAATGCGACGGCTGTCGAGCCGATTCTTCCGCGCATCAACGGTACGTCGTTCGCGCGCGGACAGCACGCGGGCGTCATCGACGGTGTTCCGTTCGTCGCGTGGGAGTACGCGGGCGGACGCTCGCTGCGTCACATTATCGACCGCGCGCGCGGCAGCAAGGAACAGCAGCCCAATCCACTCCCACTCGATCAGGCGATCGTCATCGCCGAAAAGGTCGCGCTGTCGTTGGCCACGATGGCCGATCTGCGCGACGGCGCCGGCACGCGTCTCAGCCACGGCGCGCTCATTCCGCAGTTCATCTGGATCAGCGATGACGGCGAGATCCGCGTCGCCGGTCAGCAGCTCGGCTCCGGTCTCATCGCATCCCTCGGCGATCCGAAACTCGGCGCGGACATCGGACGCTATCTCTCGCCCGAATACCGCGGCACCGGTCAGATCCAGAAGAACACCGACGTCTATTCGATGGGCGCGATGCTGTTCCTGCTCGTGACGGGGCAGGAGCCGCCGGATGCCGCGACCGCGAGTGCGTTCTCCGCTGCGACGCGCGCCGCGCGCACGATGATCGGCGCGCCGATCCCGGACGACATCCGCATCATCCTCGACAAGTCGTTCAACCTCGATCCGTCGATGCGCTTCGCGACGATCGGTGACATGAAGCAGGCCATCTCCGCGCTCGCGAATGGCGGCAAATACTCCGCGACGACGTTCAATCTCGCGTTCTATCTGAGCAGCCTCCTCAAGAAGGAAATGGAGAGCGAGGCCGCGGATCGCGAAAAGGAATCGAAGGTCAATCTCGCGCCGTATCTCGAAGTACCGAAAGCTGCACCTGTTGCCGCGGCCGCGCGCGCATCAGTCCCCGCGGAACCAGCGCCGTTCGTCTTCGGCCTCGGCGAAGAGGTGGAGAAAAAGAAAAGCAAGCTGCCGCTCGCGATTGCGGCCGGTCTGATTCTGATCGTCGGCGGCGGCGCCGCAGCCTACATGATGCTCAACAAGTCGTCGGGAACGGAGACGCAGAAAGTCGCCGCCGCGCAGGCAGTTCCGGTCGCATCGAAACCAGCGCAGCGCATCATCTCCGAGCCGATCGCCGTCACGCCCGAAGGCACCACGACAGGTGCGACTACGACTGCTGTCGCGCTCACGCCGGAAGAGCAGCAGAAGAAGGCATTCGAAGACGCCGTGAAGGCGAAGATGCAGGCCGAGATGATGAAGTTGCAGGACGACTTCACGGCCAATCTGAAACGGACGCAGGCGAAGAACGCGCCGGTGGCCGTCGCTCCGGAACCGGCCCCGCAGACGTCCGCGGCCGCCGATGAGCGTTCCGCACCGAGCGCGTCGCAGCTCGATCAGCAGCGCCGCGAAACGCAGGTCGCGGAAACGCCGCGCACCACGACCCAGGCTCCGGTCCTGACACAAACCACGGCGCCCGCCGCCGCGGTCGTCGCTCCGACTCCCGCTCCCGCGCCGCAGGTCGTGACCGTGCGCGAAGGCGACGTCGTCGGCGTGAATGATCTCGACGTCATCCCGCGCATCACGCGCGCGGTGAAACCTAACTATCCGCCGATCGCACTGCGCCAGAAGATTCAGGCGACGATCGTACTGACGGTGCTCGTCAGCGAGACCGGCGAAGTGCTCGACGTCCGCGTGCTGCGTGGCGAGCCGCGCTTCGGGCTCAACGACGCCGCGATCCGCGCGATGCGTGCAACGCGTTTCTCGCCCGGCATCAAGGACGGCAAACGTGTGCGGACGTGGTTCCCGCAGACGATCGAGTTCAAGGCGAGTTAGCCGGCACGGCCGGCGGCGCTGGTTGCTCCGCCGGCTGCACGTACGGCTGCCGCAAACCAAACCTGATTGACACTTCGAAGTAGCGCTTGCGCGCGATTGCCGCAAGGTGGTCGCGCTCGCGAATGAAGTTGCGCGCACCGCTCGCTGCGCTCGCGCCTTCCCGCAGCAGCACGGTGCGCGAGTCGATCACGAGAGGCCCCGCGATGCGTACGTTGACGCGCTCGTAGTCCGGCAACAGCAGATCGGCGTGTGCGGCGAGTCGTTCATCGACATAGATCACGTGTGATCTGCGATCAACCGTCGCGCGAATGTGTTCGATCGCGGCGACGGGCGGCGACATCGTCCTGTGCGCGACGCGCAACGCGGGCCACGTCCAGACGATCAGCAACGCCATCAATGCACTGAGTGTGATCGCGCGTCCGCGCGACGGAATCCCGTTCGCGGCCAACAGCGCAAACAGCGGCATGTAGCCGATCGAGAAACGACTCGCACTGTGGAAGTCGAGATAGAGCCACGCGAACAGCAGGAACGGTCCGAAGATCAGCAGCGGCAGCAGCGCGTTTCTGCGCAATCGCAACAATCCGATCGCAGCGAGCAACGTGATGACGATGTTGATCAGCGGCGCGCGATACGGACGCACGAAAAAATCATCCGCGACCTGAATGAGCCCAGGCCGGATCGGACTCAGAAACGAATCGACCGAGCGGATGTACTTCTCGTGCTTCGTCAACGCCGCGCGATACGCGTCCCAGCCGCCGCTGTTCAGTGCAGCGCCGCCGTAGCTGATCGCGAGAATGGCGGCGACGATGAACCCGCCGACGATCGCGCGCCGTCGCTGATGACGCAACGCGACGAGCATCGGCACGAACCCGATCAGCAGATTCTGCGGGCGAAACCCCGCTGCGATGCCGAGCACGATCGCACCGGCAATCACATTTCCGCGCAGCAACAACGCACTCGCAACCAACACGAGCACGAGCGACGGCACATCGCTCAACGCCGTGCCGCCGAAGAACCAGACGTTCGGAAAGAACGCGAGCAGCAACGCCGCGGCCATCGAGACAAACGCCGACATCCGCAACTGTCGCGCGAGAAAAAACATCGCCGGAAACACGAACAGCGACGCGATCACGGCGATGCACCGCAGCGCATGAAACTCATCGAGCGGCGTCATCGCATGAATCGCTTTCGCGAGCGCGATGAACAGCGGAAAGCCGGGCGGATGCGGATGATGCACGGTGACGTCGTAATCGCGCAGCGCGAGCGCGAACAACGCCTCGTCCCAATCCCAAAGCGTCCGCGAAACCGCGGGCCAGCGCGATATGACCGTGAGGATGCCGAGGATCCACACGGCGATGCGCTCGTTGCGCGTGAGCGTTAGTGGCTGGGCATCCATGACAGCCTGTCGAGGCGCAGCCCGAGCTCGCGCATGTCGCCCGAATCGCCGCGCGATGCCGGAACGATGGTCGCGCTCGTGATGATGCGCAGCTCGTTCGGCACATCGCTGCGCGACGGCAACGTCCACGAGCGCTCGACTCTTTCCGTCGATGCAATGAAGCGTTCGAGCAGTTGACCGTTCCAGTACACCTCGAGCGTCGGCGGCGCGGAGAGAAAGTCCAGCGGTACGTGTACACGCATCGACACGACGCCCGAGCCGCGCATCGGCGGCAGCAGCGCGACGCCGTCTTTTTTCATCCATCGGAACGGACGCTTGCCTGTTCCTTCCGGCTCGTGCCAGCCCGCGCCGAAGCGGATCAGACTGGCGACGGAACTCACCGATGCTTCGAAATTGCGGCGGCGGATCACGTTCCAGAGCGTCGTGTGCGGACGGATGAAGCTCTGCCCACCTTCGCGCACGCGCCAGTCGATGACGAGCGCATCGCCTGTCGTTCCTGGCGGGATGGGCGGGATGTCATCGACGTTGTCGAAGTAGACCGGGCGGTGATCCGGTAGCAGGTAATCCGCCAGCGGACCGAAGCCGCCGAACAGATAGAACGGCGTCGTGGCCGGCACGTTGTCGCGCACCCACAGCAGCGCGGCCACCGGCGGCGCGTCGGTCGTTCGCTGCGATTGCAATGCGGGCCAGGTCCAGACGATGAACACGATCACGAGCACGCTGCACAACGCGATCTGCACCTTGCGTCCGAACAGACGAAATCCATCCGCCGCGAGCAGCGCATGCGCGGCCATATAGCTGATCGCGTAACGGCCGGTGTTGCTGATGTCGAGATTGAGCCACGACAGAATGGCGAGCGGCGTGAAGATCGCCATCGTCAGCAGCGGCTCGATGCGACGTCGCACGAGCGCAGCGAGCGTCGACAACACCGCGCCGATCGCCAGCGCATTCAACATATCGTGCTGCCACACCGGCCAGAGCCAGAACGCCTTCGCCGCTTCCCACAACCCCACCCGTTTCGGATTCCGCCACGAATCGATCTCGGCCACATACTCGCTCTGCACGCGCACGATGTGCAGATACGCGTCGACACTGCGCGACGCGAGCGCCGCACCGACGTAACTTCCTGCGACGATGATCGCGCCGAAAACCATCGCTGCTGCGATCGTGCGATAGGACTTCGCGCGAATCTGCATCCACGTCGCGAGCAACGCCGGCACCGCGCCGATGAGCAGATTCGCGGGACGAATCCCCGCCGCGATTCCGAGCACGACCGCTCCGAGAATGTAGGAGCGCGTGTCTCGTCGTCCGCGCAGCAACAATGCGCATGCGAGAAACACGAGCGTCGTCGCCGGCACGTCGCTGAATCCCGTGCCGCCGTAGATCCAGACATTCGGCAGAAACGAATAGACCGCTGCGCCTGCGGCCGCGGTCGTGAAATCGAAGCCGATCTCGCGCGCGAGCCAATAGAGCGCAGGAAAGATGAACAGCGCGCCGAGGACGAC
The DNA here is from genome assembly GCA_036009605.1 of Thermoanaerobaculia bacterium. Taxonomy (GTDB): domain Bacteria; phylum Acidobacteriota; class Thermoanaerobaculia; order Gp7-AA8; family Gp7-AA8; genus QHVT01. The sequence continues at coordinate 5,536 of DASYLL010000385.1, forward strand.
TACGACCTGCAGCGAGCGGAACGCGTCGAGGCCGGTGAGCGCGACGGCTTTCGCCGCGAGGATGAACAGTGGATAACCCGGCGGATGCGGACGATGATCGGCGACTTCGTAATCGCGAACGCCGAGGGAGAAGAGCGCTTCGTCCCAGTCGAACATCGACTGCGCGATGGCGAGGAAGCGCGTCAATCCGATCACGATCGCAAGCGCAAGCAGGATGCGTTTCTGCATCACTGATAAATCAGACACCGCGCCACACCCATCCTGTCAGCATGATGCCCAGCTCGCGCGTGTCGTCACTGTTGCCGTTGCGCGCAGGCACGAATGTCTCGCTCACTTCGATGCGCAGCACGTTCTTGCGATCCGCGTGTCCGCGCACGACGTAGCGCAGGTCGTTTTCCTGCTGCGCGACGATCGTGCCGAGCAGTTGCTCGTTGAGCGTAAACGTCACGCGCACCGGCTTCTGCGCGTGAAAGCGCAGGCGCAGCTCGCGCGGCGTGTCCGTCGGGCCGAGGTCCATGCGTGCGTGGCCCTTCGTCCAGCGCCACATCGTCGCGCCGTCCTGCTCCAGCCCATGCCAGCCGTCCGCAAACTCGATGAGATCGCTCGTCTCCTGCACGAATGCTTCGAAGCCGCGCTTCGTGACGAGGTTCCACGTGCGATTGCGCGGGCGCACGAATGCGACCGCGTTCGACGGCGGTGGCGCGCCGACCTGCACGTACCACGAGTGCGCCACGTCCGGATGTTCGACCACGCTCTCGATCGAATTGACGACGATCGTTTTGTGGCGCGGCGCGAAGTAACGCACCCACGGCCGCGCACTGCCGTCGACGAAGATCGTCGACGTGAGCGGCACGTTTTCGTTCAACCACATCGCGGCTGCGGTCGGCGGAGCTTGCGTCGTGCGCGGTGTGGCGAACGCCGGCCAGCCCCACGTGATCAAGCGTCCGAGAAGGACCGCGACGATGACCGCGTGTACGACGATGCGAGCGCGCGGAACGAGTCGCGCGAGCACGTCCGTGCCTTCCATCGCGAGCAGCACGATGCCCGCGAGATAGTTCAGCGAAAAGCGACTCGTGCCCGCGGGATTCGCGGCGAGCATGCAGAACACGAAGAACGGCACGAACGTCAGCAGCACTTCGGCGACGACGCGACGACGCCCCGCGACGATCGCGATCAACGCGAGCAGGTTCAGCGCGAGCGCGACCTTCGCGGAGTCGAATGGATTCAGCTGCATCTTCAGCACTTCGAAAAGCGGCGGGCGTCCAACGTTCGCCACCGTGTCCGCCAGCGCCACGTTGTGCGAATGGCCGCGAATCGACATCACGTACGCTTCGAAGCCACTGGCGTAAGCGGCGATGCCGTAGCCGATGCCGACGAGCAGCACGAGCACGAGCGAACCTGCGATGACGGCGCGAAAACGTTTCGCGCGCAGCAGACGGACCGTCGCGATCGTCCATGGAAAAACCGCAACGACCGCGTTCTGTGGACGCACGAGCACGCCCGCGGCCATCAATACCGAGGCGAGGACGTAACGTCGCGTGCTCGTGCCGGCGTGTAAGTACGCAGCGATCGCGGCGAGGAACATGACCGCGCCGAGGGGATCGCTGAATCCCGTGCCGCCGTAGAACCAGACGTTCGGCATGAAGGCGAACAACAACGCCGCGGCGAGCGACGGAATGTAGTCGAAGCGAAATGCGCGCGCCACCGCGAACATCACCGGAAACACGCACAGCGACGCGACGACATTCACAGCCTGCAGCGCATGAAAGTCGGAATCCGCGAAGAGCCGCGCGAATTTCGCGAGCAGGATGAACAGCGGAAACCCGGCGGGATGCGGCTGATGCCACGCCACGTTGTAGTCGCCGATGGCGAGGCAGAACAGCACCTCGTCCCAGTCCCACGGGCCGAGCGAAAGCACCAACAATCGGGTGACACCGACGAGGAGAGCGATGCTGATCAGAGCCATACGCTGATTGCGGGACAGCGGTTCCGCGGACATTGGCTGGCGAGCTTAATGCGAAACGGCCTGCCAAGAATACGCGGACAGCAGCAGCCCGAGATCGCGCGGGTCTTCGGCGATCCCTTTCGCTTTCAGATTGACGACGTCCGACGAGAGGATCACGAGCTCGTTCGGTGCATCGGTGCGCGATGTGACACGCCATTCGCCCTCGAACGGCTCGCCGGTGCAGCGAACGCGTGCGACCGTTTGTCCGTTAAAGACGATCTCGGCGTCTGATTCGTAGCCGCCCGGCGCGTTCAACGTCATGCGCAGGATCGCGGCGCCGGGGATCGCGGGCAGGAACACTCTCGCGCGTCGTCCCATCCACTGCCATGTCGTTGCGCCGTCGGTCTCCGTTCCGTACCAGCCTTCGTCGAAGGTCCAGACGCTGGCGACGCGGACGACCGAGGTTTCGAAATAGCGGCGGCGTGCGATCTCGAAGAGGCGTGTTCGCTCGCGTCGGAACGTCACCTCCGCTTCCGTGAGCACGCCTTCCGAAACGAAGAACGCGTTCCACGGCACCGCGGTGCGCGGAAGCGCGTGCAGGTCTCTCGCGAGATGCACGTTGCGATCGCGAAGGTCGTACTCCGCGAACGGCGCGAGCGAGCCGTGCACCCACACCGCGCCGCCGGGCGGGACGCGCGAGCGTACCCACTGCATCGCCGCGTACGTCGGGGACTCGCTGTTGCGTACGTCGCGCAACGCGGGGATCGTCCAGTACGCGGCGCGTCCCGCGAGCAACACGATGATCGCGACCTGCGCCGCCCATTGCCAGCGCCGCAACGGCGTTGCAAGGAGCTCGGCGCCATACGCCGCGAGCAACGCCCACAGAAAAACGTACGACGTCGAGTAGCGATAGACCGAGTTGAGATCGAGCATCAGCCACGCAAAAATCGCGAACGGCATGAACGTGCCGAACGCGAGCCACGCGCCGAGGTTCCTGCGAAACATTGCGCCGATCAGACCGATGATTGCGAGCGCGGACACGATCAACGGCAGACGCCCGCCGGGCATCGGATGCAGCAGATAGTCATCCGCAATCGTCTCGAGCGGCTCACGATGCGGAGCGAGAAACGAGTCGATCGTGCGAACCCACTCGCGGACTCCTTCGAGCGACTTCTGATAGCCCTCGATCGAATCCGACGCCAGCGCCGCGCCGATGTAACTCCCGCCGACGATCGCCGCGAGCAACACCGCCGCGGCAACCACACGACGCCACGACGCGCGAACCTGAAACCACGACGCGACGGCGAGCGGCACGAAGCCGAAGAGCAGCGCCTGACTGCGAATCCCTGCAGCGATGCCGAGCATCACCGCACCGGCGAGATACGCACGAGGATCGCGACAGCCGCGGAACAGCAGCCACGCGGCGGCAATCGCAGTCGCGGTCCCGGCAATATCACTGAACGCGGTCCCACCATAGAACCAGACGTTCGGAAAGAACACGAACAGCAGTGCCGCGAGAAATGACGTTGTGAACGAGAAGCGCAGCTCGCGCGCGAGCGAGAATGCGAGCGGGAACAGCGCGCACGCGCAGAGAAAGATGATCGTTTGCGCAGCACGGAAATCGTTCGCGACGAACGGCCGCACCATCTTCGCGGCGGCCATGTAGAGCGGGAAGCCGGGCGGGTGCGGGTGATGGCCGCCGGCGTTGAACTCGCGCACGCCCGACGCGAATTGCGCTTCGTCCCAATCCCACATCGTCGGTGCGAGCGCATACCAGCGCGTTGCCACGATCAGGAGGAACGCAATCAGGAGGAGCCGGCGCTGCCAGGATTGCAGCGCTTCGAGCGGTTCGCGCAACGACGTCAACGGCACCATTCTCGCAGAATCGCGCATCCGATGGCGGCCAGAGGCGTTCGGCGTCGTTTGAATCTCGACGTGAACGGGATCCGGCGCGAGGGCAGCAAAGAAGCGGGCTTCACCTATCGTTCTCCCGACGGAAGATCGGTCAAAGACGCGAAGGTGCTGGCGCGCATCGCGAAGCTGCGCATCCCACCGGCATGGCAAAACGTCCGCATCGCGCGCGGTGACGCGGCGCCGTTGCAGGTTCTCGGCGTCGATAAAAAAGGCCGCACGCAGTACCTGTATCACGCACGCTTTCGCGCACAGCGTGAGAACGCGAAGTTCCGTCGCGTCGTCGAGTTCGGCGAATCACTGCCGTCGCTGCGACGCCGCGTCCGCAACGATCTGAAAGGCGACGCACTCGAACGCCAGCGCGTGCTCGCCACGATGGTGCGGCTCATCGATCAGGGATTCTTCCGCATCGGCAACGACAAGAGTGCCGAGGCTGAGTCGACGTTCGGGCTGTCGACGATTCGCGGGTCGCACGTGCAGGTCGAAGGACCCGTCATCCGTTTCGACTACATCGGCAAGTGGCGCAAGCAACAGCAACGCGCGGTTGAGGATCCCGAGGTTGCAGCGGTCGTGCAGCGACTCAAGAATAACGCGCACGAAGATGAGCTGTTCAAGTTCGATCAGAACGGCCGCGTCATCGACGTGAAGGATCGCCACGTGAACGACTACATCCAGTCGATCATCGGCAAGGACTTCACCGCGAAAGACTTTCGCACCTGGGCGGGAACGCTGCTTTGCTCGATCGCGCTGGCAATGCAGGGTCAGGGCGCGAGCAAAGCGGAGCGCAAGCGCCGCATCCGCAAAGCGATCATCGCGACGGCCGAGCAGCTCGGCAACACACCCGCGGTTTGTCGCTCGTCATATATCTGCCCGCGCCTGCTCGACGAGTACATGGAAGGCAAACCGTTCGAGATGCTGCGCAAGAAGCGCAAGGGAAGTCCGGTCGTGCGCGTGGGGCTATCGCTCGAAGAGCGCGCGCTGCTGAAGTTTCTGCGCGAGACGATCGCCGATCGCAGACGATCGCCTCGGGCTGCGTGAGCCGGCACGACAAGCGAGCCACTTGGCAGCCGTACGTGCGGCCGGCGGAGCAATCAGCGCCGCCGGCCGTGCCGGCTAGAACGTCTGGCCGATCCAGAAGCTCGTCCGGTATCCCTTCTCCAGCTCCTTGAAATCGTAGCGGCGCGCGAAGTCCCAGTTCAGCTGCATGCCCAGGAAATTGAACGACACGCCGAGTCCGACCGATGCTTTCGCATCTTTCAGGCGTCCTTCGTCATCGCGGAACTCCCACGGGCGGCCTTCGAAGCGCGCCGCGCCGACGTCGAAGAACAGTGCGCCGCGAACCTGCTGCAGCACCATCACCGGCGTCGCCAGCACGTCGATCAGCGGGAAGCGGAACTCCACGTTTGCGAAGCCGGCATACTGGCCAACGAGCGTACGGAAGTCATAGCCGCGCAGCGTGTTCAGGCCGCCGAAGTACGCGAAGTTCGGCGCGTTGCCTTCCGACCACTGGCCGTACAGGCGCGTCGCCAGAGAGGTGCGTGAGCTGATCTGAAAGTACTCGCGCCAGTCAAGCGTGAGATCGGCGCTCAACGTCCCGCCGTCCGTCGTGTCCGGCGCGTACGCAAGGCCGACTTCGTAGCGGCGTCCCGACACCGGTCCGAAGTACTTCCAGACCGCGCTGTCGCCGCTGAACGTCGTGCTGATCACGGGGTACTGGTCGTCGCGTTTTTCGTACGCAACGAGATCGGGTCCGCCGTCCGGATCGGCGATGAACCGTGGATAGTAGTAGTCGCGTCGGAGATATCCGAGGCCGCCGTCGAGGCGGTGATAGCGCGTGAACGGATAGCTGACGATGCCCATGAGACCGGTCTCGCGATACGTCTGGCGCCGATTGATCACGTCGTTCTGGACGTCCTGCGTGACGTAGAACGAGCGGTTGTCGAACAGGCGCGCGCCCCAGCTCATCCGCTTGCGCATGTCGAGATAGAGGAAGTCGAAGTTCGAGAACGACGCCACGGAATCGAGGGACGCGATGAAGCGCCGTCCACCGAGCATGTCGCTCATGAAGATCGTCGTGCGCGAAACGAACAGCTGATCCGAGGTGACTCCGGCGTTGACCGAGATGTCCTCGATGAACAGCTTGAAGCCGCCGGTGCGCTCGATCTTCTCCTCATCGAGGAAGAACTCCGACTGCGAGCGGAACATCGAGCGCTCTTCCGGCTTGATCGGCGCGGAGGCCAGCGTCGTTTTCTCCGCGGCGCGCAGCGGCTTGTCGGTCGTCGTCGAGTAGAGGCGCCACTGGCCCTTGTAGTACGACGAGAAAACCATTCGCTCTTTGTTGTTCTCGCCGGTGAACACGACCGGCGTGAAGCAGCCGCCGACGACGTCCGTGTACTGCAGCATGTCGCCGCTGGCGAGGTCGAGCGAGTAGATGTTATACGCCGCGAAGTTCGCGGTATCGGGCGCCGGCGTTCCCTCTTCGGGCCGCGCCACGTCTTCCGCCTGCTCGAGGATCTTCGACGCGGTTTCGACGTTGCGTCCGGTCTGTTTGTCGGACGCGAAGAAGAGGCGCTTGCCATCCGGGCTGAAATACGCGTCGGTGTCGTTCCAGTCGCCGGTCGTGATCTGGAAGCGCTCCGTCGGATTGGCGAGCGTGAGGCTGTACAGCTTCGCGTATTGCTCTCCAACGGACGAGTAGACCAGCGACTTGCCGTCCGGCGAGTACACCGGTGCGCCGTCGTAGAACGAGTCGTTGGTCAGATTCTCGATCTTCCCGCTTTCGAGGTCGTAGACGAAGATGTCGGACTGATTTCCGCGGATGCCGGTGAACGCAATGTGGCGTCCGTCATGCGAGTACGCGGGCGAGAGCTGCTGCTCCACGTCCATCTCGATCGACTTCTCGATCGCTCCGGTCAGTGGATTGATGAGCATCAGATTGCGGCCGCGCTCCCGCTTCACGAACAGCGCGACCTGATCGCCGTTCGGCGCGAACGCCACGTCGCGTCCCATCGACGGCCCCGTGGTGAATGACTGCACGATCGGATATTCGTAGCGGTTCGTGTAGCCGGCGGTCAGGTTCTTGAGGAGGCGCCGCTCCGGGATGTTGAGCAGCGCAAGGTCAACCTCTTCTTTGTAGGTCGTGAAGCCGACGAGCAGATCGCCCGACGGCGACGGCACGGGCGAGATCTCGTTGCTCGGATCGTCGGGATTGATCTTGAACGGATCGCCGTACTCCTGCGGCTCGCCTTTCGCGACGAGCGCGGGCAGGTACTGCTTGCGCAGCCACGTCCGGAAGCGGCTGTCGAACTCGTCGGGCGTCACATTGAACGCGCGTTTGAGCGCGCGGTCGATGCTGCTGCCGAGGGTGTTGCGGTATTCGTAGATGAAGTCGCGGAGGCCGTCCCACCCGTACTGTTCCTGCATGTACTGGAACACGGCGTGGCCGAAGCGATACGCGAAGTAGCCTTGCGGATTGAGGCTGACGCGCGGGATGCGATCGTTGACGACGGCATCGCGCAACACCATCCGATCGCGCGAATCCTCATCTTCGGCCATGAACGACGCCAGGCCTTCCATCAGCCAGGTTGGCGGATTGGCCGTCACGTTCTTGCCGAACTTGCCCTGGAAGAAGATCTCGTACTCGAAGATGTGCGTGAGCTCGTGCGTGATCAGCTCGAGCAGCTCGTCGTCGGGCATGTCGATCGGCAGGACCATGCGGTTCTTCGCGGGCTCCGCGAATGCGCCGACGCCTTCCGGGATGAAGTTGAGCATGACGTTCGTCTGCTCGAACGCCGAGTGCGTGGCGTAGTAGATCAGCGGGATTTTCTTCGAGACCTGGAAGTTGAATTTCTTCGACAGGTCGAGGTAGGCGCTCTCCGCCGCGTCGACGACGCGCTGCAGCGAGGGGCGCTCCTCTTCGTAGAAATAGACGTCGAAATGCGTCGAGTGATAGACGCTCCACTTGAAATCGTCATAGACGATTTTGTTCTGACCAAACGGATAGGCGGGCACGGCCGTGAGAACGGCAAGGATGAGGAGGACGACGACTCTCTTCAAGAAAGCCTCCTTTGACGAGTTGGGCGAATGGACCCACTACCCCATTACTGGGTGAATACGTAGCGCGTTCCCGAGGTCTCCTGGGCGACGAAGATACCGACGAGCTGGGACTCCAGCGCACGGAGATTCTCGAAGAGTCCGAGAATCTCGTCGTAGTTGCGCTGGTCGAACTCCTTGAAGTCGCGGAAGTTCTCTTCCAGGATCATCTCGCCGGTGTCCGCGTCGAACACCGCCAGGTCGATGTCGAACACGAAGCCGGTGGCTTCCACCAGAACCTGCCGCTGATACGTGCGGCCGTCTGCGGGGGAAACGTAGTCTTCGCTCTTGTAGCCGGCGCGGTCGTTGATGTCGAAATCGACGACGCCGGAGACGATGAAGTCAGCGCCGGTGCGCGCGCCGATTTCCTTCCAGTAGTCACGTGCAGCCTTGAGCGTTTTGATGTCGTTGCCGGGCAGGCGCGTCTGCGGGACGTCGACGATGCGCAGCTTGGTCGCCTTCGCAATCTGCTTGCGCATGTAGCGATGGAACTCCGCCTGCACGTCGACCTTGGCCGCGCGGTCGCCGCGTTTCTCGCCGCTGGAGGCGATGACGAACGGCGCGAGCGCCACTCTCTCGTCGCCGCTGATGGACAGCTTCGGTTTCACCGGCAGCTTCAACTTCACTTCCATCACGTCCGCGTACGCGGCGAATGGGAGAAGAACGGCGAGTGCGATTGCGACGCGTTTCATCGGGTACCTTCCTGCGGTGGGTTCGTCGTCGTGGGCGGGGTCGTCGTCGTGGTATCGGTGACGGGAGGCGGGGGCGGCGGTGTGGCGGGTGCCGCCGTCGACGTCGCGGCAGGCGTAGTCGCTGCAGTCGTAGTCGCGGCCGCCGCGGGCGCGCGCTTCTTGCCGCGCTGCATGAACTCGACGTAGCGGCTGTAATTTTTCTGAATGTGCTCGTTGCCGCGATCGAGGCGCAAGGCTTCGCGATATTCCTTCGCGGCCGCGTCGAAATCGCCCGTCGCTTCGTACGCGACGGCGAGATTGTTGTGCGCCATTGCGTTGTCGGGCTCGATCTCGGTGGCGCGGCGGAACCGGAACATCGCCTCACGCCATAGGTTCATCTTCGCCATGCGGACGCCGAACTGGCGCTGCGTGTTCGCATCGGACAGATCGCCGCTACCCGAACTGCTGCAGCCGGCGACGAGGGCAAGAAGAGCTGCGAGGGCCAGCGTGGACGTCGTGAACGCGCGCTTCATCGAGACTCCCTTCTGCGCGCAGTATACTTGCGCCGTTCCCACCGACCGCAGCTCTCGCTGCGCGTGCAGCCTTCCATCGGCACCAACCCATCCATGAACGATTCTCCCGTGCGCGATCTTCTGATCGCGCTGTCGCTGCTGCCGTTCCTCACGCCGAACCGCACACGTCTGCTGCTCGAAGTTTTCGATCCCATATCCACAGTGCTCAATGCGTCTCCCAGGCTGCTCGAGGGGCTTTTGAGCGTAACGCCGCAGCAGGCGTCTCAGGTAAGGAATCCGTTAACAAAGGAGAATGCCGAGC
>DASYLL010000386.1:0-6532 GCA_036009605.1 Thermoanaerobaculia bacterium
ACTTCGCCGCCGTAGAGATCGAAGGAGACGCGGTCGAGCGCGCGCACGCCGGGGAACGTTTTGGAGATGTCGCGCATCTCGAGCAGAGGGGTCGTCATCGGTTGCGCGCTCCTCCTGTGTGGGTGACGGGGAGCATGATAGACGAGGAACGGGGCGGCGCAGGCGTATACTAGTCAGAATGACCAGAATTCGAGGAACACGCGTATCGCGCAAGGGACAGTGGGCGCTGCAGGATGCAAAGGCGCGCTTCAGTGAGGTCGTGCGCAAGGCGAAGACAGAAGGTCCGCAACGGATCACCGTGCACGGCCGGGAAGAGGTCGTTGTCGTTTCGGTGGAGGACTATCGACGCGCGAAGGGTCAGCGGACCGGGCGAGACCTGGTGAAGTTGCTGCACGACTCTCCGCTTCGCGACGTCAGCATGGAAAGGGTACGCACGCGAGCCCGTGTTCGCGGTGTCGATCTGTGACCGGCTGGCTCCTCGACACGAACGTCTTATCGGAGTTGCGGCGTCCGAAACCGGACGCCAGGGTCGTCGAGTTCGTCTCCGCACAATCGCTCGATGTCCTGTATGTCAGCGTCGTCACCTTTGCCGAGATTCGTTTCGGAATCGAGCTCGTGAAGGACGTGAGCCGGAGAATGGAACTGAATGACTGGCTCACCCACAAACTGCGTCCCATGTTCGAGGATCGCGTTCTCGAGATCACCGAAGACATCATGGTGAAGGGGCGACTGATGGTCGAAGAAGGACGAAAAGCCGGCCACACCTTCTCGCAGCCCGATCTCATCATCGCGGCGACGGCGTTGCACCATGGACTCACGATCGTGTCGCGCGATACGAGTGAGTACAAAGAGGCGAATGCCCCCGTGCTCAATCCGTGGCTCGCGGCACCGTAGCGTTTTCCGGGAGTGACTACAATCCACTCACCTTGCTGCTTCTCTTCCGATTTCTCCTCACAATGATCAAGGCGCGTTTCCGATCGCCCATCGGCCCGCTCGACGAGTCGGTCGTCCGCTTCACCGCGCTGCCGCACGACTGCGATCTCAACTTCCATCTCAACGCCGGGCGCTACGTCAGCTTCATGGACGTCGCGCGACTCGAGCTGATCGGTCGCATGCGTCTCTTCGGCGAGATGCTCAGACGCGGATGGCGACCGGTGATGGGCGGCGCGGTGATGCGCTATCGCCGATCGGTCATGCCGTTCCAGCGATTCGACATCCGCTCGCGCGTGATCGGATGGGACGAGAAGTGGATCTACATCGAGCACATCGTCGAAGTCGGCGGCAAGTTCTGCGCGGTCGGACACATGCGCACGGTCATTCGCGCGAAAGACGGTGACGGCAACGTCCCGCCGTCCGAAGTGTTGGCATTGATGGGGCAACAACTCGCATCGCCGCCGCTGCCCGAGTTCGTTGCGAACTGGCGGAATGCGGAGGAGGGTCGGTGAGGCGGGCGGAGAAAGCGAAGAGGATCGGAGAGATTCTCGACGAGTTGTATCCGGCGCCGCCGATCCCGCTCGAGCATCGCGATCCGTTCACGCTGCTCGTGGCCGTGCTGCTCTCCGCGCAGACGACGGACGCGCAGGTGAATCGCGTCACGCCGTCGTTGTTCGGGAAAGCGTCAACGCCCGAGGCGATGGCGAGGCTGAGTGTGGAAGAGATCCTGAGCAGCATTCGCGCGTGCGGCCTCGCACCGACGAAAGCGAAGAACGTGAAGAAACTGGCCGAAACGCTCGTCGCGGAGCACGGAGGAAACGTGCCGCGCGACATGGACGCGCTCGAACGGCTCCCCGGCGTCGGCCACAAGACCGCGAGCGTCGTGATGTCGCAGGCATTCGGCGAGCCCGCGTTCGCCGTCGACACGCACATCCACCGACTCGCCCATCGCTGGCGCCTGTCGAACGGCAAGAGCGTCGAGCAGACGGAGCGCGATCTGAAGAAGGTGTTCCCGCCCGAGGAATGGTCGAAGCGGCATCTGCAGATCATCTACTTCGGGCGGGAGTACTGTCCGGCGCGAGGGCATGAGGAGAGCGTGTGTCCGATTTGCTCGTGGGCTTCGCGGCGCTAGCCGCGCCGCTGCGCGTTACTGGTTGCTGGTTCAAGGTAACTTTCGGCAAGAACGGAATGCCGGGCTCTTGCGATACGGCACCTTGAACCAGCAACCAGTAACCAGCAACATCCCCCATTTTTGAAATTTATTGTACGGAACGCGAGTTGCGTTTTTTACACGGTAACGAAAGCGCCGGGGAACAACTAGAAGGAGAATCAGAGGCATGCGCAGCACTGGTAAAGTCAAGTGGTTCAATGATGCGAAGGGTTTTGGCTTCATCACCGCGGAGAACGGCGAAGACGTTTTCGTCCACTTCTCGGCCATCCAGGCGAACGGTTTCCGCTCGCTGCCGGAAGGCGCCGCGGTCGAGTTCGACATGATCCAGGGACCGAAGGGTCTCCAGGCGTCGAACGTCACCACGATCTAACCCCACTCACTCAGCCACCCATCGACGAGAAAGGACGGCGTACGCCGTCCTTTTTTGATTTCCGGTCCCATTCGGTCCTGATGAAAAAGATCTTAATCTTCGCGTTTCTGCTCGCTTCCGCGACGGCTCAGGCCGCCGACATCGATACCGTCCGCGCTCAGTTCAACGCTTACTACACCGCGGGCGGCGCTGACCCTTCCGCGCCGCGCATGAGCCAGGCGCTCGCGGAGCTCGAATCGCTCACGCGACAGATCACCGGTCCCACGTGGCTCCGCAGCGACGGCAGCTGGATCGACATCAACTACACCGAAACGCCGGCCGGCGGATGGGGTCCGTGGGATCACTCGCGCCGCCTCATCGTCATGGCGAAGGCGTATCGCACGCCCGGCCAGTCGCTCTATCGCGACGCCACCTTGCGCGCGCAGATCGACGCCGCGCTCGCGTACACGAAGACGTTCTACGGTCCCTCCATCCTCCCCACCGGCAACTGGTGGTTCTGGACCATCGGCATCCCCATCGACCTCGGCCCCACGCTGGTGCTGATGCAAGGCGAGGTGAATCAGCAAACGCACGACGATCTCGTCCGTGCGATCCAACTTCGCATCCTCAATTCGCCGACCGGCCGCGGTCTCGTCGGCCCCGCTCCGACGGGACAGAATCTCGTCTGGTCATCATTCACGCATCTCTGCCTCGCATTGCTGAAGAACGATCCAACGATGCTCGGCGCCGTACGCGACGCGATGAACAACGTCGCGAAACCAAGCAGCGGCGAAGGCATCAAACGCGATCGCTCGTTTCATCAACACGGCGCGCAGCTCTACAACGGTGGCTACGGCGGCTCGTTCGCGAACGACGTCGCACGATACGCGCTCATCGCCGGCGGCACGTCGTACGGCCTGCCCGCGGAGTCGCTCTCAACGTTTAGTGACTACGTCGCCGACGGCATCGCCTGGACGCTCTACGGCGGTTACTTCGACGTCTCAGTGATCAGTCGCGAAGTCGCACGCGAAACGACGAGCGGGTACAACGGCATCGCCGCGCTGCTGCAGGCGTCGCAATTCGATTCACCGCGCCGCACCGAGATCCGCACCGCCGCCGCGAAGATGCTCGCGACGTGGAACGGCACGATGCCCTCGGAGCTCGCAGCTCTCGCCGCCAAGGTCGAATCGGCGCGCTTCCCCGCCGCATGGCCATCGGGTCATCGCCACTACTTCGCATCCGATTACACCGTGCACCGCCGCGACGGCTGGTTCGCATCCGTGAAGATGTTCTCGACGCGCACGAAATCAGGCGAGAAGACGAACGAAGAAAATCTCTTCGGCTCGCGGCAGTCGGACGGCCGCTTCTATCTCGTGCTGCGTGGCGATGAATATTTCGGACGCGACATCTGGCCCACACTCGACTGGTCACGCCTCCCCGGCATCACGGTCGAACAGAAAGCCACGACCGCGAACGATTTCTACGGCTACGGCACGCGCACATTCGCAGGCGGCACCGGCGACGGACGCAACGGCGTCTCCGCGATGGAGCTCGCGCCGCATGAGTCGCAACTCTTCGCACGCAAGTCCTGGTTCTTCTTCGATGACGCGATCGTGTTCCTCACGAACAGCATCACGAGCCCGAGCACGAACCGCGTCGAGACCATCGTCAATCAGTGGCCGCTGCTGAACGCGTCGTCGCAGCTCACGCGACGCGATGACTGGGCCGTGCTCGAAAACGTCGGCTACTGGTTCCCCACGCCCATCGATCTCAAAACGTCCCGCGATTCACGCACCGGCACCTGGGCCTCCCTCGGCGGCTCGAGCAATACCATCGCGCACACGAAACCCTTCGTGACGCTCTGGCTCGATCACGGCCCGTCGCCCGTGAACGCAACGGCCGAGTATGTGATCGTGCCGAACAAAACTTCGACGTCGATGGCCGCGTGGGCGTCCTCGCGTCCGATCGCGATCCTCGCCAACAACGACACGATCTCCGCCGCCCGCGACACCCGCACCGGCGCCCTCGGCATCACATACTGGCGCGCGGGCTCGATCGACGGCTACCAGTCGAGCGCACAGGCCGTCGTGTTCGTGACGACGACCGACGCGAATCACATGCGCATCGACGCCGCCGATCCCAACGGCAACGCGAACGGTTCGTTTCAACTGACGATCCCGGGCCAGTGGCGCACGACGAACGTGAGCTCTACGCGAAACGCGCGATCGACAACGCTGACGATCGCGCGTAAGAGCGGTGAGACGACGACAGTGCTGCTGGAACGGGTCGGGCGGCGGCGCGCGGCATCACGTTAACCGGCACTCATGCGACCCTTGCCCGCGCCTTTCTCCGCGCGAGTTTCCAGAGCGCATAGATCACGAGGCCCGGAATCCCGAAGATCGGAACGATGTAGAGGATGACCCAGATGGCGACCGTTGCGAGCCATTGCAGCGTGCCGACGAGGGAGCGCAGCGCGTCCTTCACGATGACGAGCGGTGCCCAGCCCGGCTCGACCACCGGCTGCGCGATCGCATCCGGAATCACCTCGAGCGAGATCGACGACATCGCCGCGACCTGCGACAGATAGCGCATGCGCCCCTTCGCCTGCTCGATCTGTCCGCGGATGATCGTCAACTGTTCGTGTACTTCCAGCACGTCCGCGGCCTTCTTCGAATTCTGGCGTGCCACGATGAGCAGCTCGCGCAACTCGTTCTCGGTCGCTTCGAGATTGCGCACCTGCGATTCGAGATCGACGAATTCCTGCGACACGTCGTCGCTTGCGATGGTCTCGGTGTCGACGCGCTTCGCCAGCCTGCGAATCGACGCGAGTGTCGACGTCAGTTTGTCTGCCGGCACGCGCAGCTTCAGCGTCGCGCGCAACAGCTCACCTTCGCGCCAGACGTTCGAGCCGGAGACGAAACCGCCCATCGCTTCGACCGCCTTCGTCACCGCGTCGACGGTCTTCGTCGTGTCTGCAACGGTGATGCGCATCTCGGCGGTGCGCACGATCATGCGCGGCACTTTCGGCGTCGCGGGAGATTCAGGGACCGTGCTGGCGGGAGAACCCGCCATCCGCCCCTGACTCGCGTCTGCAGCTGCCGCCTCGGGTACAGCCGAATCCGTCGACGAAGTCGATTCCGCTTTACTGCACGCAAACAACGCAACCACTACGAACAGCGCGATGAACTTCTTCACGATGACCTCCATCAACGCACCATTGGACGCACGACGGATCGCAGAAGAAACCGGTTTGTCATGTCCGCAACGCCCGTTCCAGCGCAAGCGCGACGTCGTCGCCGAACGCAACGAGCAACACGCTCTCGATCGAAGGATGCTCGCGCACGAAACTCCGGGTCTCCTGTACTGCGATGCGCGCGGCATCATCGAGCGGATAGCCGTACACGCCGCAACTGATCGCGGGAAACGCGATCGTGCGCACGCCATGCTCGATCGCGAGCGCCAGACTGTTGCGATAGCACGAAGCCAGCAGTTCCGGTTCGCGGTGCGTTCCGCCGCGCCACACGGGACCGACGGTGTGAATCACGTGACGCGCCGGTAACCGATAGCCGCGGGTGATGCGAGCTTCGCCAGTTGGGCAGCCGCCGATGGCGCGACATTCCGCGAGCAGCTCCGGTCCGGCTGCGCGATGGATTGCGCCGTCGACACCGCCGCCGCCGAGAAGGGAGGAGTTGGCTGCGTTGACGATCGCGTCGATGGCGAGCTTCGTGATGTCGCCGCGGTGGATGGAGAGAAGAGACACCCCTCATCCGCCTTCGGCAACTCGCGCTACGTGAATGTTGCTCGGCCTTCTCCCCTCCTGAGGGGAGATGCCGGAGGCGGATGATGGGTTGTCGTCAAACACTTCCCGTCCCTACTTCCCCAGTTTCACGACGATGTCGTATTCGCTCTTCGTCACCGGCTGGATCGACAACCGCGATCCCTTCTTCGTGACCACCATCTCTTCGAGCCCCTTCGTGCTCTTCAGTGTGTCGAGCGGCACGATGTGCGGGAGTTTTTTCACGAAGCGGATCTCGACGAGCGTCCACGTCGGATCGTCGGGATCGGGATAACCCTCTTTG
>DASYLL010000387.1:0-7530 GCA_036009605.1 Thermoanaerobaculia bacterium
GTCCTCACTCTGCTCCTCTCCTTCACGGGATATCTGCTCCCGTGGGACCAGCTCGCCATCTGGGCGATCACGGTCGGATCCAACATGGCGCGAGCATCCCCCGGCGCGGGCACTGAAGGGCCCATGTCGAGTCTCATGAAACTGGGGGACGTCCCGCTCATTCATGCGGGCGATGACGCGAGATTCGCGCTCATCGCCGGCCGGTCGATCGGTGCCGCCACGCTGCTGCGCTTCTATGTGCTGCACTGCATGGTCATTCCTCTCGCGGCCGGGTTCCTGATGGCCATTCACTTCTGGCGTGTACGCAAGGACGGAGGGATCTCTGGTCCGCTGTAGGACAGAGCGATCGCGATGACGTTCCTCAAGCATTATGTCAACGTCCTCTCCATCGCATCGATCTCGTTCATTCTTCTTTCGGCTGTATTTGCGTTCATCGTCTACTTCAATCTCCTCGACGGTCGTCTCAAGTCGAAGGGGGGCATCGGCTTCCTCGTCTTCGGCGCGCTGCTCGCGGTGTTGGGACTGTTCGTCCCGACACTGATGTATCTGGCAGTCGCGTACTTTGTGATTTTGTGGGGCCTCGCGAAGCTCGGGCCGCGTTTGTGGGACGGCAGGATCGGGATGTGGATGCTGATCGGCGGCATCGTCGCCTTCGGCCTTTCGCTGCTCGATCCGAACTTCAAGTCGATCGCCGCGAAGCCCGACAATGTGCCGATCGGCGCGATGATCTTCCTTCTCGGCATCTTCACGTGGATCGCGCTCCGCAAGGCGTACTACAACGATCACGCGATCCTGGCCGGCGGCATCCCGTACGAGAAGACGGAATCGGACGAGAAGCTCTTCACCTGGCCCGATCTCGTCTATACCGAGCTGCTTTGCATGATCGTACTGACGATCATCATGATCGTCTGGTCGATCGGCCTGCGTGCGCCGCTCGAAGAAGCGGCCAATCCGACCACGTCTCCCAATCCTGCAAAAGCGCCGTGGTACTTCCTCGGGCTCCAGGAAATGCTGGTTTATTTCGATCCCTGGCTGGCCGGCGTAGTCCTGCCGACCCTGATCGTCGTCGGCCTCATGGCCATCCCGTACATCGATACGAATCCGAAGGGCAACGGCTACTACTCC
Source organism: Thermoanaerobaculia bacterium (assembly GCA_036009605.1). Lineage (GTDB taxonomy): Bacteria > Acidobacteriota > Thermoanaerobaculia > Gp7-AA8 > Gp7-AA8 > QHVT01. The sequence continues at coordinate 1,126 of DASYLL010000387.1, forward strand.
TTCCGCGAGCGGAAGTGGGAGATCGGCGTTTTCCTTTATGGATTTCTCGTGCTCTGGTCGTTCCTGATCATCACCGGAACGTTCCTGCGCGGTCCGAACTGGAGCTTCTACGGTCCTTATGAGTTCTGGGATCCAAACAAGCTCGAGCCACTGGTCAACGTCGATCTCTCAGAGCTCTTCTGGGTGAAGATGTTGTCCATGCCGCTGCCGAAGCTGTGGCTGATCCGTGAGGCGCCCGGACTGATTCTCGTGCTCGCATATCTCGGGCTGCCGGTCATACTGGCACTCGGTCCGTTCAAACGCTTCTATCTGAAAATGGGCGCGGCCCGGTATTACGTCGGCGCGTACCTGTTCCTGACGATGCTCTCGCTGCCGATCAAGATGGTTCTGCGCTGGCTCTTCAATCTGAAATACCTGGTGCACATTCAGGAGCTCTTTTTGAACATCTGACGATGTTGTTGTCAGTTCTCGGTTGTCGGTTGTCTGCGCAGCATCGCCTGAAGCCGCAGACAACCGACAACTGACAACCGACAACGCGGCCCTTACGACAGACGAATCAACTCGCGAAAAATGAAGCCGCAAGAACCGATTCCGCACAATTACCCGATGGGGAAGCTCAACCTCATCTTCGCGTTGACCAGCCTGGCCTTGCTGCTGGCCACCGGCGCGATGGTGTTCTATGACTATGTCCGCGGGTGGAAGTGGTTCCAGCTCGAGTTCAATCGACTGCAGCAGGAACGCATCGACACCGAATTGAGCGCGAGTTTCAACGCAGAGAAGAAGAAGCAACTGGCCGCGCTCGACCGCGAAGTCAAAGAAGGACAGGTCGAGATCGCGCGTAACCGCGAGCAGTATCTCGAAGCGCAAGAGGATCTCGAGCAGTGGGGGGGGCAGCATTACGCGGCCGATCAGGCCTATCGCTTCGCCAAGGCGCTGCTCGACGCCAAACGCTACGAGCTCGAAGAGTCGATCGTTCAGCATCGCGACACCCGTCCCGTCAAGCAGCGCGAATTCGACGAGCTGACCGTGAAGGTCGATCACCTCCAGCACCGGCTTCAGCAGGTCACGCGCGATCGCGACGCGGCCCGTGCGCGCCTTGGCAAGTTCCTGGCGCGCATCGACGAGATCGAAGAACGCAGAAAAGCGCTCACCGCCGACATCGAGCTGCTGCAGAAGCAGCGCACGGTCGTCGAGATGGGCTCGAACAATCTGATCCTCAACTCGCCGATGCTCGATTTCGTGAACCCGACCCTGAAGATCGACCAGGTCGTGCTCAACGATCTCTTCATCGACATGAACTACATGTCGGTGCCGCGCGTCGACCGCTGCCAGACGTGCCATCGCGCCATCGATCGTCCCGGCTTCGAATCGAAGAAAGAAGCCGCGCGCATCATGGCCGAGCTGCGCACGAAGCTGGACAAGAGTCTCGTGCAGCCATCGCGCCGCGCCGAGACCGAAGAGCGCGTCGCGCAGCTCCAGCGCATCGTCGACGGCAAGAACGACATCCTCAATCCCTTCCGCACGCATCCGAAGCTCGACACCTTCGTCGGCTCGGCCTCTCCGCATCCGATCCTCGATTACGGCTGTACGGTCTGTCACCGCGGACAGGATCGCGCGACGGAGTTCGGCCGCGCCGGTCACACGCCGATGAGCCGTCGCATGGAAATGCGGTGGGAGAGCGCGAAGGTCGGACTGCTGCCCGGTCCGTGGGATTACCGGAAGCGCAATTTCGGACGCGAGGTCAATCCGTTTCTCGACACGCCGATGTATCCGCGCCAGTACTACCAGGCCGGTTGCGTGAAGTGCCACGCCGGTCAGGTGGAAGTTGGCGAGGGCACCGAAGTCAACAAAGCGCTGCACATGATCGAGTTGTATGGCTGCCATGCCTGCCACAAGATCGACAACTGGCGCTTTGCCGATCTGCAGAAGCCCGGTCCCGCGCTCGACGGCATCGCCGAGAAGACGACGCCGGAATGGGCATTCCGCTGGATCGCCAATCCGCCGCGTTTCCGTTCGACGACGCGCATGCCGTCGTTCTTCTATCAGCGCAACATGGTCGGTCCGACCGTGCCGCCGGAAGAACGCGCAATGAACGTGAAGCTGCAGGATGCCGAGATTCACTCGATCGTCGCGTATCTCTTTGCGAAGTCCACGCATCGCCAGTGGCCGGCGGGTCCCGCGGGTGATACAGCGCGCGGCAAGCAGCTCGTCGAATCGATCGGTTGCATGGGTTGCCACATCGCGCAGGACACGATCAAGGACGACCAGGGCGTCGTGCGCGTCGCGCATCGCGACGATTTCCCGCTGGAGCGTCACTTCGGTTTCAACCTCACCGGCGTCGGCACGAAGACGAACGCGAACTGGGTCTACAACTGGGTGAAGAACCCGAAAGCGTACGATCCGCAGGCGCCGATGCCGAGCCTGCGCCTCTCCGATCAGGAAGCGGCCGACATCACGTCGTACCTGATCACGCTGCAGAAGCCGGCGTTCATGAATCAGCCGATCCGTCCGCCGGATCCGAAAGCCGTTCGCGATCTCGCCAAGGGCTATCTCATCAACTCACTCACGCTGAACGACGCCGATGCGAAGCTCCGCAGCATGACGCTGCACGACCAGCTCGTCTACCTCGGCCAGCGCAGCATCGAAAAATACGGTTGCTACTCCTGCCACGACATCAAAGGCTTCGAAGGCCTCAAGCCGATCGGCACCGACCTGACCATCGAAGGCTCGAAGAATCTGCACCTCTTCGACTTCGGCTTCTTCGGCGATTCCACGCACACGCACGACTACGTGAACTGGGACAACACGAAGGAAGAGGTTCATCACACCGTGCCGTCGTGGGTCTACAACAAGGTGCGCAGCCCGCGCGTGTACGACGACAGCCGCACCAAGCCGTACAACGACAAGCTGAAGATGCCGAACTTCCACCTCTCGCCGGAGGAAGCACGCCTCGCGACGACGGTCATCCTCGGCCTGACCAAAGAGAAAGTCTCGGCGAACCGCATGGCCGCGAATCATCCGCGCCTCCGCCAGGTCGAGACCGAACGCAAGATCATCTCGCAGAACAACTGTCGCGGATGCCACGTCGTCAATCGTACGGGCCGCGCCATCGGCGCGCTGATCAGCGACGCGAACTTCCTGCCGCCGGATCTCACGCCGCAGGGCAAACGTGCGCAGTCACCGTGGCTCTTCCAGTTCCTCAAAGATCCGACCGTGATGAAGATCCGCCCCTGGATGCAGGTGCGGATGCCGACGTTCCACTTCAGCGATCCGAAAGCCGCGGCGCTCGTGGCCGGCTTCGCCGCGGAAGGGGACGAGGCGCAGTTCGACACGCATCAGTACGCGACGCCGTCCGCGCAGAACGTCGCCATCGGACGCGAAGTCTTCAACATGCTGCGCTGCCAGCAGTGTCACTCCGTCACGCCGGTCGATCCCGCGAATCCGCCGATCCCGAACATCGCGGACACGCAGTCGCTCGCGCCGAACCTCACGCTTTCGAAACTGCGTCTGCGTCACGACTGGATTGCGGACTGGATTCGCCGTCCGGATGAGATGATCCCCGGAACGCGCATGCCGACGAACTTCCCACGCGATCCAGAGACCGGCGGCTTCCAGTCACCGCTGGCCATGGCGCTCGACTCGCCGCAGTTCGCGTCGAGCAAGGCCGCGCTGATGCCGTACTTCGAGAACGAGACCGAGATGCGCAAGACGATGGCTGATGCCGTCGCGCTGACGAACTACATGCGCGATTACATCTGGAGCATCGGCGTCGATCGGATGCGTCCCGCGGGCGTCGAGACGCCGCGTCCGCTGATTCCCAATCAACAAGCACCAAGCACTCCGCCCGCAACGACGGTCGGAGAAGGTGAGCGGCGCGCGTCCAACGGATTGCGAACCGCCGCTCCGAACCCGGCCGTGCCCAATCGATCAAGGAGATAACACCGATGTCGCTCAGGAAGTACCTCAACCTTTTGTTGATGTTTGCGCTGGTTCTCACCGTCGCCTGCGGTGGTGGGAAAGAAGTGGTCGATGAAAAAGAGCTCGGCGAAGACGATCACGCTGCGCCGACCGCCGCTGCCGAAGGTACTGCCGGTGGCGATGCAGCACCCGCTGCAGCCGCTTCGGCTGTCGTCGCCGACGCCGCGACCCTCGGCGGCACCGTGAAGTTCGAAGGCGCGGGCCCGAAGATGCCGGTGCTGCAGATGGGCGCCGATCCGTACTGCGCATCGCAGCATTCGGCTCCGGAACCCGATGAAGAAGTGATGGTCGGCCCGGCCGGCGAGCTCGCCAACGTCATCGTTTTCGTCAAAGACATTCAGGGCAACTTCCCGACGCCGTCAACGCCCGCCGTCATCGATCAGAAGGGCTGCAAGTACATCCCGCACGTCACCGCCGTGCAGGTCAACCAGCCGATTCAGATCAGGAACAGCGACGCCACGCTGCACAACGTGCACGCCATGCCGGAAACGAACTCGCAGTTCAACGTCGGTCAGCCGGTGCAGAACATGGTCTCGACGCAGAAGTTCGACAAGGTCGAGATGAAGCCGTTCCGCATCAAGTGTGACGTCCACGGCTGGATGAAGTCGTACATGGCCGTCCTGCCGCACCCCTTTCATGCGGTGTCGCAGACCAACGGCACGTTCAACATCGCCAACCTTCCCCCCGGCACCTACACGCTTGTTGCGTGGCACGAGAAGTACGGCCAGCAGGAGCAGTCGGTGACAGTCGGAGCCAACGAACAGAAGCAGATCGCCTTCACGTTCAAGGGATAACGTCCACAGTCAGATCGCGGCAGGAGAGACAATGCCACCAAAACGGCAGGTCCGAGTAGGCACCCAATGGATGGGCGCGAAAGACGCACAGAGCGCGCTCGAAGAGGCCATCCGTGTGTCGCAGGAAGAGGGGAGAGAGCACGACGACCAGCATCGTGTCTCGTTCCTGCGTCAGTACGTGTTCTCGGTCGATCACAAGTGGATCGGCATCCAGTACGCGGTCACGGCGCTTCTGTTCCTTTTCACCGGCTTCTCGATGATGCTGCTGATGCGCTATCAGCTGGCATGGCCGGGCAAGGCGTTCCATCCGCTCATCGCCAAGTTCCTCGGCGAGGCGAATCTGCCCGGCGGCATCATGCTCCCCGAGTTCTACAACTCGCTCGGCGCGATGCACGGCACGGTGATGGTCTTCCTCGCCATCGTCCCGCTCGCGGTCGGCGCGTTCGGAAACTACGTCGTGCCGCTGCAGATCGGCGCGCCCGACATGGCCTTCCCGAAGCTCAACATGATGAGCTACTGGCTCTACCTGCCGGGCGGCATCCTCATGCTGGCGAGCTTCTTCCTCCCGGGCGGCGCGCCGAACTCGGGCTGGACGTCGTATCCACCGCTCTCCGTCATCGCCACATCAGGTCAAACCGTCTGGATCTTCGGCATGATCTTCCTGATCACGTCGTCGCTCCTCGGCTCGATCAACTTCATCGTCACCATCTTCCAGCTCCGCGCGAAGGGGCTGTCGTTCATGCGCCTGCCGTTCTTCGTATGGGCGCAGCTGGTGACGTCGTTCCTCCTTCTCCTCGCGTTCCCGCCGCTCGAAGCCGCCGCGATCCTGCAGCTGATGGACCGCGTGGCCGGTACGAGCTTCTTCATGCCGAGCGGTCTCGTCATCAGCGGTACGCCGATGGCGAATGCCGGCGGTGGTAACCCGCTGCTCTGGCAGCATCTGTTCTGGTTCCTCGCACATCCCGAGGTTTACGTTCTGATCCTGCCCGGCATGGGCATCATTTCCGAGGTGATCGCGAACAACACGCGCAAACCGCTGTGGGGCTATCGGTCGCTCGTCGGAGCAGGCATCTTCCTCGGATTCATGTCGTTCATCGTCTGGGCGCACCACATGTTCATGACCGGCATGGGCACGGTCATCAGCGCCTTTTTCCAGACCACGACGATGATCATCTCCATCCCGTCGGTCATCATTCTCACGGCGCTGTTGATCTCACTGTGGGGCGGTTCCATTCGCTTCACCGTGCCGATGCTCTTCGCGCTCGCGTTCCTGCCGATGTTCGGCATCGGCGGATTGACCGGACTGCCGCTCGGTCTCGCGGCGGCCGACATTCACCTGCACGACACGTATTACGTCATCGGTCACTTCCACTACGTCGTCGCGCCCGGAACGATCTTCGCGATGTTCGCCGGCATCTACTACTGGTTCCCGAAAGCGACCGGCCGTCAGATGAACCAGTTCTGGGGCAAGGTCCACTTCTGGCTCTCGCTGGTCTTCATCAATGGCGTGTTCGCGCCGATGTTCATTCAGGGACTGGCGGGCGTCTCGCGTCGTCTGTATGACGGCGGTGCGCAGTACGCGCATGCGAAGCCGGTGCTGCACACGAACGTGTTCATCACCACCTCGGCATTC
>DASYLL010000388.1:0-2434 GCA_036009605.1 Thermoanaerobaculia bacterium
CGCGAAGAGTTCGATCTGCCGATCGTCACCGAAGCGGTCGATCACGAATCGCTGCAGCTCGTCGAGCAATACGCCGACTGCATCCAGATCGGCGCGCGCAACATGCAGAACTTCTCGCTGCTCAAGAGCGCAGGACGCGCACGCAAGCCGGTGCTGCTGAAGCGCGGCATGGCGGCGACGCTCGAAGAGCTGCTGCTGTCGGCCGAGTACATCATGTCCGAGGGGAACTACAACGTGATGTTGTGCGAGCGGGGAGTGCGGACGTTTGCCGATCACACACGCAACACACTCGACCTCTCGGTCGTCCCTGCCATCAAACGCATCAGCCATCTGCCGATCCTCGTCGATCCGAGCCACGGCACCGGCAAGCGCAACAAAGTGCTGCCGATGTCGCGCGCCGCGATCGCGTCGGGCGCGGACGGCGTGCTGATCGAAGTGCACCACAAGCCGGAAGAGGCGCTCTCGGATGGACCGCAGGCGTTGCTGCCCGAGGCATTCGCGGAAGTCGTGCGGCAGGTGGATGCGATTGCGCAGGTGCTGGGGCGGGCGTTGCAGCCCGCGTTGGCGGCGCGGTAACACGCTACCCGATGATCGAGATCATCCCCAGCGCCGCATCCGCATAGCGCGCATCACCTTCGATTCGCGCGTGCGGATCGATGCGCTGCTTCGTGAACACACGCCACGCGGCGTCGCCGCTCATCGTGATGGTGGTTGTTGGTGAATCAGCCGCATCGGCGTAAAGCTGCCACGCGCCGGACTCGCGCACGATCGTCCACGCCGCATCATCAACGCGCAACACGATCGACGTCCCCGCGGGCGCATCGACATCGCGATACGTAAACGGCAACGCACGCATGAACGTGTCGATCACCGGCTCGCGATACCCGAGGGGCTCGCGACCGACCGCATCGCGAATCTGCTGTTGATGATGCCAGCGCTCCGTGAGCTCGCGCGCGACGTCGAACCACATCGCCGATTTCTCTTCGCCCGCCCAGCTCACCGAATAGTGCGCGTCGGCGAACGGATCGAGCGAAGCGAGGAACTCCGCGAGCTGCGAGCCATAGTGCTCGTGCAACTCGATGAGCAACGTGGGACTCAACCTCTGCGCGTACGCAACACCGGTCGCGTTGAGGCCGTTCACGAATCCGGTGAGGCCATTCGCGAACGCATCCGGGGGAAGCGGCGGCGCATAACCATCGCGATGCATCGACAACCGTCGCACCGCGGTATCGAGCAGATGCGCGGCGACGTCGCGCACGTTCCACGCGCCCGCGACGGTCGGCGCCAGCCATTCCTCCGCGCTCAGGCTGCGCAGCAGCGAGATGAGCTCGTCATGAATCGGCTTGAAGAGATGTCCGACGAGAATCGGTTCCGGTGTTCTCATTGATAGACTCCGCGCGATTATGCGCCGCACGAAGATTCTGGCAACGCTCGGCCCGGCGAGCAGCAGTGAAGAAATGATTCACCGGCTCCTCACGACGGGCGTCGACGCCTTTCGTCTCAACTTCTCCCACGGAAGACACGAAGACCACCAGAAAGTCATCGCCACGATTCGCGACGTGGCCACGGAGCTCGGCCGCTACGTTCCGATCGTCGGCGACATCCAGGGTCCGAAGCTGCGCATCGGCGACGTCGACGGCGTGATCTTCCTCGAAAGCGGCCAGACGTTCGTCATCCACACCGAGCCGCTCCTTGGCAACGCGCGCGAAGTCTCGACGCCCTTCACACCGCTGCCGCGCGAAGTACAGATCGGTCACCGCATTCTGATCAACGACGGCCTCGTCGAGCTGGTCGTCATCGGCGTCGACGAGAAGAAAGTCACGACGCGCGTGATTCACGGCGGCCCGATCTCGTCGAAGAAGGGGATGAACTTCCCCGACTCCGAGCTGACGATCCCCGCGATCACCGACAAAGACAAAGTCGACGTGCGATTCGCGGTCTCGCAGAAACTCGATTACATCGCGGCGTCGTTCGTGCGACGCAAGAGCGACATTGTCGATCTGCGCGAGCTTCTGCACGACGCCGGCGGCGACGAGATCAACGTCATCGCGAAGCTCGAGAAGCCGCAGGCGATCGACAATCTCGACGAAATCCTCGAAGTCAGCGACGGCGTCATGGTCGCCCGCGGTGACCTCGGCGTCGAGTTGCCCGCCGAAGCCGTGCCGATCATCCAGAAGAAAATCCTGGCGCGTGCGAGCCGATGGGGGAGGTTCGCCATCACGGCCACGCAGATGCTGGAGTCGATGACGACGAACTCGCGTCCGACGCGCGCCGAAGCCTCGGATGTCGCGAACGCGATCTTCGATGGCTCCGATGCCGTGATGCTGTCTGCAGAAACGGCTTCGGGACGCTATCCAGTCGAGTCGGTGCAGATGATGGCGCGCATCGCGTTTGCTGCCGAGGCCAATCGACAGCATGTGCATTACGAGTGGGA
>DASYLL010000389.1:0-8775 GCA_036009605.1 Thermoanaerobaculia bacterium
CGCTCCGCTCGGGATGACAGTTGATAACACGTTCGTGGTAGCGAAGAACGACTCCTTGTCGGGATGTGCCGCGAGCTGTCCATCCGCAAACTTGCTCCATTCGAAAGGAGCAGTACATGAGCGGACAAACCATCACCACCAAAGACGGGACCGAGATCTATTACAAGGACTGGGGCACCGGCCAACCGGTCGTCTTCAGCCACGGCTGGCCACTCACCGCGGATGCGTGGGAAGACCAGATGGTGTTTCTCGCGGCGAACGGATTTCGCTGCATCGCCCACGACCGGCGCGGGCACGGCCGCTCGAGCCAGCCGTGGAACGGCAATGACATGGACACCTATGCCGACGATCTCGCGGCATTGGTCGAGAAACTCGATCTGAAGGACGCGGTACACGTCGGCCATTCGACAGGCGGCGGCGAAGTGACGCGCTACATCGGCCGTCACGGCACGAAGCGCGTGGCGAAGGCAGTGCTCATCAGCGCAGTCCCGCCGCTGCTGTTGAAGACGGACGCGAATCCGAACGGCATTCCGATCGAGGTGTTCGACGGCATCCGCGCCGGCCTCCTCGCCGACCGCGCGCAGTTCTTCAAAGACTTCACGGCCATGTTCTATGGCGCGAACCGGCCCGGCTCGAAGGTCTCCGACGGGCTGCGCGAGTCGTTCTGGCAGCAGGCCATGATCGGCGGCCTGAGAAACATCGTCGAGTGCGTCAAAGCCTTCTCCGAAACCGACTTCCATGAAGACCTGAAGAAAATCGACGTGCCGACGCTGCTCCTCCACGGCGACGACGATCAGATCGTTCCCTTCCCCATCTCCAGCCCGATCTCGGCAAAGCTCATCCCCAACGCCACGCTGAAGGTCTATCCCGGCCTCGGTCACGGCATCTGCTCGACCAACAAAGACCTGGTCAATGCGGATCTCCTGGCATTCCTGAAGGCATAGGAAAAACACACATGTCGAAAACGATCGTCTTCATTCACGGAAATTTCGTCAGCCGCCATTGCTGGGATGCGTGGGTCGACCGCTATGAAGCAGCCGGCTACAAGTGCATCGCGCCCGCGTATCCCGGCCGCGAGGATTCGGTCGCCGCATTGAAGCGCGATCTGGAAAAACCGATCCTGAGCACGCTGACGATCGACCAGGTCGTCGAGCATCTCGCGAAGGCCATTCAGGCGCTGCCGGAGAAGCCGATCGTCATCGGCCATTCGTTCGGCGGCCTTCTGACCCAGTTGATCGTGCAACGCGGTCTCGCTTCCGCGGCCGTGGCCATCGACTCCGTTCCGCCACCTGGCGTCATCACGCTGAAGTTCTCGTTCATCCGGTCGCTGTGGCCGGTCATCAATCCGTTCATCCCGGCGTCGCGTCCGTACTACATGCCGTTCAGCCACTTCCAGTATTCGTTCGTCAACGACCTTCCGCTCGCGGAACAGCGCAAGGCCTACGACGCGGACGTCGTCCCCGAGTCGCGCACGCTCGGTCGCGGCGGATTGTCGAAGGCGGCAAAGATCGATTTCAAACGCGCGCACGCGCCGCTGCTGCTGATCGCCGGCGAGAAGGATCACATCATGCCGGCGTCGCTCAATCGCACGAACTACAACGCGTATCGCAAGGGCAATCCGAGCTCGATCACCGAGTTCAAAGAGTACCCGCGCAAGGCTCACTACTCGATCATCGGCGGCAACGCCGGCTGGGAAGAAGTGGCCGACTACGCGCTCGACTGGTCTACCCGAAACGCCGGCAAATAGCCGGCGTTCCCACTTCAACTACCACTTCAGCACGGGCAGCGGTCGGAATGGGTGCTTCGGAAACCATCCCGCTGCCAGTTTCACCAATCGCTTGTGAAATCCCGCGTTCGGAAAGCGCCGCTTGACGTCGCGAACGAACGCAGCCGGCAATCCGCATTTCACGATGCCGAGCGAAACGTCGATCAGATCGCTTTTGCGAAACGCTTCGACCAATGGCTGCGGATGCGTTCGGATCCTGTGATGGAGATCGATCATGAGCTCGATCTCGGCGCTCCAGTGCTCGAGACCGCGTTCCTGCAGATACGAGTTCGCGAGGGCGACCGACGGCTGCAGATAATCGAACGTGTGACTCGCCCAGATGCCGAGGTCGTGAAAACAGGCGGCGATGATGATCTTGTCGCGGTCGCCGTCATGCAGCGCGAAACAGAAGTTGACGACGCGATGAACGTGATTCGCATAGGCGCGGGCATCGGCGCCGAGCTCGCCGGTCCATCGTCCGAGGATCTCGTCGATGAGGGGAATGCGTTCTTCGATCTGCATGGGGGACAGAATCACCCGCCATGCGCCGATGCGCATCACACGTTCGAGGTAGCGAGCGTCCCGGTTGACGCGACGCGCCGTCATGCTATCCTCCGCGCTCCCGTTGCCGGGAGGGGAATAGCGGTTCCGCTCCTCTCGTTGACGGCGATCCGAACAGGCTCTTAGCTCAGTTGGTAGAGCATCACCTTGACACGGTGGGGGTCAGCGGTTCGAATCCGCTAGAGCCTACCAAAACGGCCCATCCTGTACGCCGCCCCGCAACGGGCGGCGTTTGTCATTCCCGGCAGTTCCTCCCTGTTTTGCAAGCCCGCCGTGAGTTGTTTGTAAGAGATGTAATTTCGGCACTTACGGCAGTCCGGATTCGCTCTTTCCGCGTGTACTCTGCGATCCCGAACCGGTTCGCAGACACCCGAAAGGAGCAACACTCATGGCCAATCAAACCGGCCTGCTGGAACCTGCGTTCGCAGAATTGCTGCAGAACGCTTCGGATAGCGACCTCCTCATCCTCAACCAGGGCGAGATGCCCGATGAACTGCCGAGTACCGAGACAGAAGTCGTCGCGGCAGGTCTCGAGGCGTATCGCGAATATCAAACGCTGATCGATGCCGCCGTTCAGGGCGCGACAGCGTTTCTCTCAACAGCCGAGGGCATGGCTCAACTCAAAGCGCTCGAAACCGCGGCAGCCGCGGGAGCGATGGACCTCGGCCGCTCGATCACCGACCACATGCTCGAAGATGATTCATTCGCCGCCCTGCGCAACGAATCCGCCTTTGCCAAACTGGCGGCCGCCGGCATCGGCATCGCGGGCGACTCCTTCAATCCGAAAGGATTCGGCGCCGGGGCGGAGTGGATTTACTACGGCAATGCCTCCTACCGGGTGTGGCTCGGCGGCGAGTTTCTGATCGGCGCCGGCAAAACATTCGGGCTCTCGTTCAGCTTCTGGCAGTACACGCCGAGCAACGGAGTGCTGTACGCGTTCTGCCTCGATACGCCCATCACGCCCACCATTGCCCCGATTCTGCCCAACGTCCGCATGATGGTCTGCTTTCAGCGCATTCCGGCAACAAAGAAGATCAGGCCGGCGGGGCTCGAGATCCAGATCGGAATCGGAACGCTGGTGTATCCCACCATCGGCGGCTTCATCGGCTACCAGTTCGCGAAAAAGCACTCCGCGCGCGCGAAGCTGAGCGTCAAAAACAACGGCAGCAATACATTCCAGATCAACACCGCCACGACGCTGTCCGTGAAGATCACCGCCGAAGTGGAGCTGTTCTTCAACAGCGGCTCGATCGTGAAACTCAACCTGCCGAACTACTTCACGCAGGACGACATGAACGCGTTGACGTTCTCCAATCTGCCGGGCTACTGGGACCAGACCATCGATGGTCAGAACATCGTCTTCACCGCAAACAAGGATTACGAGTGGACCGGCGGACAGACCATCACCTTCGACATCTCCAACGTCAACTGCGCGCCGGAAGAGAATCAGGATGCAAACGTCCTCGGTATCGTCACACTCACCGGGCAGCCGGACACGACGGCGCCGGTTGTCGCCACATCGAATCTCTATCTCGCGTTGCAGACCTTCAACGCCACGATCACGAGCTGGACGGCCACCCAGGGCTCGAACACCGACGACGATCTCACGCTGACCGGCGATTGCACCGGCCAGTCGACGTGCAGCGGACAAAACGTTGCCGCAACTTCGCAGGGAGGGACTGAAGTCACCCAGCTGGCCACGGCCGTCGACAGCGACGGCAATACTTGGATCCTCGGCTACCAGTTCAACTACGACGACGACGGCACGTCGGCCCGCATCCGTACCGCGATTTATCAGGACGGCGCAGGCACGTCGGCCATCTACGCCTCCGGCAACTGGACGGACTACAGCTCCGGCGCCAGTGGCAGCGACGACGTGTCGTATCAGCGCACCAACGGCAATACGAACATCGCGATCAGCTTCAGGTTCACCTGATTCACCACTCGTTCCCGATCCTGAACGCCGCCCCGCAACGGGCGGCGTTTCTTTTTTTGGTATAAGCGCCGCGATGAATCGACTGGGTGCTCGCGTCCGCAACGCGGTGATCCGCGCCGTGCAGCGAGTGCCGCGGCGTGCGATCACGCCCGTCATCGCGAACGATCTCTTCCACGCACACGAATCTCTCTTCTCCTTCCTGCGCGCGTTCGTTTCGCAACGCAACGCGCTCTTCATCGGCGACGAGGCATACGGTGCTCACGCGATCCGGCAGGGCGCGTCGAGTCTCACCGCGGTGCTCTCTTCCGCGGCCGCGATGCGTTACGGCCAGCGCACGTATGCCGAGCCCGGACTCGAGCTCCGTCCCGCGATCGACGGCAGGAAGTTCGACGTCGTGATCCACAGCGGCGCGCCGCGCGATCTCGAAGCCGTGATCGCGGCGGTCGAGCCCGACGGCAAACTGCTGATCACGATCCCGAAGGACGATCGCCAACTGCGCGACGCGCTCTCATCGCGATTCACGTATGTGCGACGCTTTGCGCATCTCGCCCACGCGATGCTCGATCTCGCGTCGCCGCTCTTTCGCGAACTGCCGCATGGCGCGTTGTCGTTCGAGGAGATCGAGGACACGGCGAATACGGCCTGCGTGATTTATCTGGCGACGAACGAAGAGAAATGGCGCGATCCGCAACTCCACCTCGGCTGCGGCCCGCTCGCGCTCGACGGCTGGATCAACATCGACAACCAACCGTACGCCGGCATCGACTTCCGCTGGGACCTCGCGCACGGCATCCCGTTCCGCAACGCGCGCTACGTTTTCGCCGAACACTTCATCGAGCACCTCAGCTATCAACAGGCCGCCGACTTCATGCGCGGCTGTCGCGCGGCGCTGCGCGATGACGGCATCCTGCGACTCTCCACGCCGAACCTCGACTGGGTCTGGAAGATCGCCTATGACCCGCCGAAGTGGACGAACGAGGATGATGCGCTGCGCGACTGCTTCGTGATCAACCGCGCATTCCGCGGATGGGGCCATCAGTTCCTCTACAACCTCACGACGCTCACCGCGCTACTGCAGAACGCCGGCTTCGCGAACGTCCGTACTCTGCAGTACGGCGAAAGCGACACGCCCGCGCTCGCGGGGCTCGAACGGCACGAACCGTACGTCGACACGCCCGAGCTCCCGCACGTGCTCGTCGTCGAAGCGAGTGGACGTCGCGAGACGAAGACGATTCGCGGAGAGGCAAACATCGCGGAGTACATCCGGGATGTGGCCACGGTCTAGCGCTGCAGCGCTGCGCGCGTTGTCGGTTCTCGGTTGTCGGTTCTCTGCGACTTCCCGCCCGGGCGAAGATGTACAGACAACCGACAACTGACAACCGACAACCCAGCAAGGGCTACGCCTTGCTGGTGATCTTCAACCCCACGATCGAAACCAGCAGCAGCACCAGAAACCCCATGCGCGCGGCCGTGATCGGCTCGTCGAACAAGGCGATCCCGAGAATCGCGGCGCCGAGCGCGCCGATGCCCACCCAGATCGCGTAGGCCGTCCCGATCGGCAGCGTCCGCGCGGCCCACGAAAGCAGAAACATGCTCGCCGCGATGGCAATGATCACGAGCACGGACGGGAGCGGACGGCGGAAGCCATCCGTGTACTTGAGACCGACAGCCCAGCACACTTCGAGGACCCCGGCGACGATGAGCGCAATCCATGGCAGCGACATGCGCGGACGATACGAGGCTGGTCACACCATTGCAATAACCCTCGCTGGAGGAACCACCATGGCCAGAGCAGAAACCAGCGAGCGCAAAGCGCCCGCACGCAAGAAAGCAAACACTGCGAAGGGACCGAAAGCCGTACTGCGCAGCGTCGTCGGAACAGGCATCGCCGGCGACACGCTCATCGATCTCGTCGAGCGCCTCGGTATCGTCGACGTCATCATCAGTCGCGTCAAAGCACGCATCGATGAAGCGGATTTCGACGATGTCATCGATGAAGTGACCGACTACCTCCGCCGCAGTCCCGAAGTCCTCGTCGTGAGCCTCGGCGCCGTGACGGTCGCCGCGGGTCTCATGGTGTGGCTGAACAGCCGCCGCGAGTGGGACGGCGACGAGCGTCGCGAACCGCGTCGCGCGTCACGCGAGTAGCGGAAGTTCCGCACCCGCGATCGGCGGCTCGAAGACTTCGCGTACGCCGGCACCGGCCGGCGTCGCGACGTCGATGCCCACTGCCTTCCAGCCGGCCAGCACCGCTTCCTGCGGCTCGCTGCGCGCGCCGTACAATTCCCCGGCCACACGCCACGTCGCGTCCGCGCAATGCTGAAACCGCGCACGCGGCCCGAGCTCGTACGTCAACGCGCGATACCAGATCCGCCCCGCCGTCTCCCACGCACGTCCGCCGAGCAGATCGGCGACGCGATAGAAGGCGTGATTCGGGATGCCGGAGTTGATGTGTACGCCGCGATCATCCGCGGACGTCTTCACGAAATCGCGCATGTGCGATGGCTGCGGGTCGTTGCCGAGCACGCCATCATCGTAGGCAGTACCGGGTGCTTTCATCGAACGAATCCCCGCGCCATTCACGCGCGACGTGAGCAGATCGCCGCCGATGAGCCAGTCCGCGCGATCGACAGTCTCATCGCGCCAGTACTGCTTCACGAGCGATCCGAAGACGTCGGAGAAATGCTCCGCGAGCGCTCCGCACTGACCGCTGGCGCCGAGCGCAGCGGTGTATTGGATCAGGCCATGGGTGAGCTCGTGCGCCACGATGTCGATCGATGAAGTGAAGCGATGAAAATACTTGCCGTCGCCATCGCCGAAGATGAGCTGCTTCCCGTTCCAGTGCGCGTTGTTGAAGCGCGATCCGTAGTGAACGGTCGACTCGAGACGCAGCCCGCGATCGTCGAGCGAGCGTCGACCGTGATTGCGGCGGAAGTAGTCGTACGTGCGTCCCGCGAGCTCGTACGCTTCGTCGACAGCAACATCGCGCGAACGCGGCGCGCCTTCGGTGCGTGCGATGCGGCCGGGCAGCTTGCGTCCCTGCTGGGCGTCGAAGATCGTGCGCCGCTTCACACGGCGCGGAACGAAAATCCCACCCGCGACGACCGCGGCAACTTGTCGTTCGCGACGCGGTTGCGCGGACATGGCCAGCGCGGCCTGCGCGCGCACACGATCTTCGTCATCGCCACGCTCCGCGATGCTCCGAAGGATGTACGGCGGCACGACGCTGCAAACAGGTATGGCTGGAGCATACGTCCGGGTGGCGTCGGTTGTCAGTTATCAGTTGTCGCGTTGTCGGTTGTCGGTTCTCTGCAATGTTCGGCCTGGACGAAAACTCGCAGACAACCGACAACCGAGAACCAACAACGCGACGCAGTCGCTCGCGGGAATGCCCCATCCGCCCCGAATGCTATACTCCGCGACTTCTATGAACCGAACGACCACCGGACAGACGCGAACGACGAGCTCTGGCTCGTTGCCCTGCCGATGATCGTCTGCTGATTCCCCTAACCCGATGATCGCGAGACAGGGCCCTCGGCCCTGTCTTTTGTTTTTCTGCGAGGTCCTGAACATGAACGTACAACTCCCTGATGGCTCGATCCGAGAAGTCCCCGAAAACGCAACCGTGGCCGATGTCGCCGCGGCGATCGGAAAGCGTCTCGCCAAGGACGCGCTCGGTGGCAAGGTCAACGGCAAAGCCGTCGACGTCTACGCTCCCGTCCCCGACGGCGCGAAGGTCGAGATCATCACGCCCAAGAGCGAAGCGGG
Organism: Thermoanaerobaculia bacterium; assembly: GCA_036009605.1. Lineage (GTDB taxonomy): Bacteria > Acidobacteriota > Thermoanaerobaculia > Gp7-AA8 > Gp7-AA8 > QHVT01. The sequence continues at coordinate 8,031 of DASYLL010000389.1, forward strand.
CCTCGACACCATCCGCCACTCCACCGCCCATCTGATGGCCATGGCCGTCCAGGAGCTGTTCCCCGGCACACAGGTCACCATCGGTCCGGTCATCGAGAACGGCTTCTTCTACGACTTCGCCACCGACCGCGCATTTCTCGAAGACGATCTGCGCCGCATCGAAGAGAAGATGCAGGAGATCGTGAAGCGCGATCTGCCGATTCGCCGCGAAGAGCTCAGCCGCGATGAAGCGATCGCGACCTTCGACAAGATCGGCGAGAAGTACAAGGTCGAGATCATCTCCGCGATCCCCGGCGACGAGACTCTGTCGATGTACCGCCAGGGCGACTGGTTCGATCTCTGTCGCGGACCGCACGTCCCCTCCACCGGCCGTCTCGGCGCCTTCAAGCTGATGTCGGTCGCCGGCGCGTACTGGCGCGGCGACAACCGCAACGCGATGCTGCAGCGCATCTACGGCACCGCCTGGGCCGATCAGGATCAACTCAACGCGCACCTCAAGCAGATGGAAGAAGCCCGCGCGCGCGATCACCGCAAACTCGGCAAGGAGCTCGACCTCTTCCACTTCCATCCATTCGCGCCCGGCGCCGCGTTCTGGACTCCGAAAGGCACCACGATCTATCAGGTCCTCGCACAGTCGATGCGCGAGCTGACGCTCGAGAACGGCTACGTCGAGATCAAGACTCCGCTCCTCTTCAACAAGGGGCTGTGGGAGATCAGCGGCCACTGGGGCAAGTACAAAGAGAAC
>DASYLL010000390.1:0-27436 GCA_036009605.1 Thermoanaerobaculia bacterium
CACGCGATCGGCGTCCGCCGCGAATGCAGGCGGCAGCACTTTCACGGCGACGTCGCGGCCGATGCGAGGATCGCGCGCGCGGTAGACCTCGCCCATCCCGCCCGCGCCGAGGGGCGCGACGATCTGATAGGGACCGATGCGCGAACCGGCTGTGAGAATCACGTCGCGGAGTCTATCGCGGTGGCCTCATTGCGACGTCCGCAACGGCAATCGAGGCAACCGTGATCCGCGCACGTCCCGCAACTCTGCACGAGCCGCCGCCTCAGCGCCTCGCGAGCGCGGAACAACCGCACGCCCGCGGCGTTCGGCGTCATCTCTTGCTCCGTCGCGTAGTCGCGCACCGCAACCTCGTCCAGCTCGACGCGCTGAATTGCGCTCGCGTACTCCGGCTTCAGCGTCGGGATCAGCGTGTTGATGCACGCGCAGACCGCATTCATGATCTCGAGGTCCGGCTGCACCTCCTCCTCGGACTCCGCTGCCACCAGTTCCAGCCCGCGAGCCTCCGCGCCGCGCCGGCGATAGTGATCGACGACGGCGTTGCGCAGCGCGCGATATAACCACGCCGTCGCGGACTCGGCTTCACGCAACGATGCCGAGCTCAACCCGCGCACGAACGCCTCCTGCAGAATGTCCTCCGCAGCTTCGCGCGATTCCACCCGCTTCTCCAGAAACGCCAGGAACTGGCGATGGTTCGCGACCAGCGTTTCCACGATGTCATACGACGTCTGCGTCATCCGCGTCCTTCCCGCCTGCCACTAATAAATATTGCTTGCGTTCCGTCACATATCTGACGCACCATCGACGAGAGACCCGATGCCATGAAAATCCTCCTCCTGATTCTCGCGATGATCGGCGACACTCACGCACAGAACAGCTCCATCGACGCAACGATTCGCGGCACCCCCGCGCCCCTCGAAGCCGAGCTCCTCCTTCGCGACGCCAGCGAGAATTGGACCGAAGTCGCGCACAAAACCGTCCCGACCGGTACGCGTCGCGTGCGCTTCGACGGTCTCGACGCCGGCATCTATCAACTGCGCATCCACGGCGCCGCGCCGACCGAGCAACTCGCGACGAAGATCGTTCTCGGCCGCCGCGACACCCGTCGCACCACCATCGACATCGTCCCCTTCGACTTCACCGGCACCATCTCCCTCGGCGGCACGCACCTCGCCGGCGGCGCCGTGCTGCTCCATCACAAAGAGTTCGGCTGGAAAACCGGAATCGCGATCGGCGACGACGGAACGTACCGCGCGCCGCTGTGGCAGCGCGGCCAGTATCGCTACACGATTCGCAATCCAGCGCTCGCGACGTCGTTCGCGGACTTTACGGAGATCGGCGCCGGCTCACCGGTTCACTTCTCGGTCGACATCCCCGACGGACGCATCACCGGCATCGTGACTGATGCGAAGACCGGCGCGGCGGTGCCGAATGTGCTCGTGACGCTGCAGACGAAAGCCGGCGACACCGAAACGAACGTGCGCCTCAACACCGATACCGAGGGGCGCTTCGACTTCACCGGCATGAAGTCCGGGCACCACACGCTGCGCTTCATCTCGTCCGCGCATCTCGATCCGAAACCGGTCGAGTTCGAGCTCAACGCGTCGATGCGTCTGAAGGAAGTCGACATGCGCCTCGATCCCGGCCGCACGATCCCGATCGTCGTTGTTGGCTCGGACAATGAGCCGGTGGCAAACGCGGTCGTGTTCGCGGTCGCTAATGCGCAACTGCGCTCGCGCACGACGACGGACGCCACAGGAAAAACGACCGCGGCCGTACCGGTCGGCGAGCCCGCAACGCTCTTTGTCATTCCGGCGTCGGGCGCGTTCGGCGTGCACCGCCTTCCGCGCGAGCACGACGGCAAACGCGTGTGGGTCCATCTGCCACGCGCCGCATCGTCGCTGCTCATCCGTGCGCAGACGACGGACGGAAAGACGATGCCGCCGTTCTCGCTGCTGATGCGTTACGACGGCACGATCGTGCCGATCGAAATCGCGGACGAGCTGACGTCAACGCTCGGATTGCAACTCGCCACCGGCGACACGAGCGAAGCGCTCCTGCAGAACATCCCGAGCGGCAGCTATGAGTTCTGGCCGTATCGCACGGAGCAGGAAGCGGAGGCGATCATCGCGTCCGGCGATGAGTTCGCGGCGCCGATTCACGTGAATGTGCGAGCGGGGGAGAACAAGATTGCGGTGAAGTTCGCGGCGCGGTAAAGCAGGTTTCGCGAATTCTCGTGACGTAGATCCACCCTTCGCGCCTGCTCGTGATTGGACTCGTTGGCGGATAGCATTCTCCGCGAATAAAGCGACAGCGGTTCTGGTGGCCGCCCAGCAATCAGCCGTAGCGCGGTCCGCCGCGAGTTGCAGCCCGACAATGTGGCGATTGACACGACACCATCAGCGTGGTCGATGACCGCAACGCCACGGTTCGACTCTGCCGCCGACCAATCGACACGATCAACCGTACGTGGCCTGGCTATCTCATCTGATCCATTGGCGACTCGATCGTAAAGAGAGAGCTCAGACCAAATACTTCGTCAGGTCGACGCGTTCGTGACCTTTTCGTCGATTCATTGTGAATCGACCGTTGTTTCTCTTGATTCGCACGTGCCAGTAACGCCTGTCGGGAGAAATTGTCTCGTGCATCCCCGGAAGCCAACGCGAGAACGCCGCTATTGGAATGATAAGAACCGTCGCAGCATCGCCGCAGGCAAATGCGACAAATCCTCGGGTCGCGTCCTCGAGGAACTCTTTCTGGTACGGATGGAACGCGAACCAGAACCCGCCTTCCGGCGCTTCTCCATAGGTTCTCGAATAGGCACAAACGAGTCTCACCGTATCGTCAGCAGAGGAGAACGTTGCGCGTGAACGTTGAATGAGAGGAACTTCGAGCTTCGCCGCGACCCGCCCCGCCGCCTCGCGGCCGATGGCGATGACATCGAGCCTCGGGGTCGCAATCGCTTCGTCGTCGTCCTCTTCTTCGGTATCCGAGGCTTCTGATTCTCTCAGTGCACTCACAGGTTGTTCTGGCAAAGCATCTTTTGCCGTCTCGAACACCAGCTCGACGATGTCATCGACACGCGTGAATTCATGCGGGATTAGAATCTCGCCGACTTTCTTCACCACACTGGGGTGATCCAGCCGCTGGCGCAGGTCGAGCAGCTTCAGCAAGGCGTCGATGCTGATCAGCCTCATCTCCCACGCATGACGCGAACCGCGAATCTCCGCCTCGAGACCGCCCGTGTCCTGACGGCCGACGATGATGAGACAGGATGACTCGTCTTTCGGAATCGTTGCCGCGTCGATGAGACTGTTGCGGTATCCGGCAATCGTCTTCAATGAAACGCGATACGCATCGGATGTCTTCACTTCGACGACGAGCACATGTCCGCTCTGAAGAGTCCAGAGACCGTCGAACCCGATCTCTCCCGAGACTCCTCGATATCTGCCACCACGGACCGAGAAGCCGAGCCGCCTGCCGATCTCGTTGATGATGTCCTGCAATGCGAATGCGGCCGAGACAAACTTCTCTCCCGCCAGACACTCGCCGCAATACGCCTTCAACTTTTCAGGACTGACACGACTCAGATACTCGCGGAACTCACGCGAGGTCTCATTGTTCTCGGCGAAACGACCGTCCCCAGCGAACGCGATGATCTGCTCGAGCCGCTTGTTCTCGATACCCGGATCCGATTGCCACAAGTCCAGAAGCCGCATTCAGCCCTCCGATCAGAGCGGAGCACCTTGTAACGGCGCGGCACGCCACAGTCGTGCCGGACGACAGCCTGACCACGAACACGTGTGAATCGAAGCGAGCTACACCTTGCGCACTGGACCCGGATAACGGGCAAGTTGTGCATCGGCGGTGATCAGCGTGATTCCCTCAGTGAACGCCTGAGCCAGCAGAATGCGATCGAACGGATCTTTGTGCAGGAGGGGCAGAGAATCGACGTTTACGGCGTGCTCGCTGGTGACTGGCAACTCGGTGTATCCGTTGTCGAGGAGACCGCGACGCAGGAGGCGAGGTTCGACTCGAAAGTCATCGCGTCCGAGCGAATTCTTAATGGTGATCTCCCAGATGCTTGCCGCGCTGAAGAACAATTCGTTCCTCGAATTGCTGAGCTGCTTGCGCGCGGCCGAGGAGAGACGCTCGGGTTGCCCCGCCGCCCACAGCAGAAGCTGGGTATCGAGCAGGAGCTTCACACTCCGGCTCCAAACATCGCTTCGATCTCGTTCTCAGCCATGCGATCGAAATCGTCGGGCACGGCGATCTCGCCCGAAAGAAAGCCGAGGCGTTGCGGCTTGGCCGGCGCTTCGAGCGCGGACACTTTGACCAGCGGCTTGCCGGCCTTCGCGATCACAAATGGCTCGCCTTTGGCGGCGCGATCGACGAGCCGCGAAAGCTGCGTCTTCGCTTCATGAATGTTGACGGTGACCACGCATCCCTCCAAGTGAGCTAAGTTGACTGGACTAAGTTTGATTCCAGCGCAGTAACTCGTCAAGCAGATCGCCATCCCTCACTTCTTCTTCCCAACCCGCCGCCACGGCAACAACCTCACCGTCCCCCCAATATTCACCACCGCCTCTTCGAGCGCGTGTCGCGCAACCTCCACGCCCACATCGCGATCAACCTCATGCTGCTTCAGCCACTCGCTCCACGGCTGCAACACGGTCTCGTGACGGCCGGACGCCGTGTGCACTTCCTGCGCGTGCACGAGTAACCGCTCCTGCTGCTCACGCGCAGTACCGCCTTCGCCTGCTTTCTGCCACGGTTCGCCCGACATCGCCACCGCAAGAAAATCGGGCCACAGCGCGCGATCGACGAACGTCACTTTTCCACCCACGAGCCGCGTCGTGAGAACTTCGGAATCATCGAGCGATTCGAGACACGCGAAAATCTCCTGCCCTTTCGCATGACCCCACCATGACGTGCTCAGACTCTCGCCGGTCATGATGCCGACGACGCTCGTCAGCACTTTGTCCTGCAGCATGAGCAGTCCGTACTTGGCCAGTGCTTGCCGAACCGCGCGACAGTCGCTCATGCGAACGAAGTATCCACGTTACACTCGTCAGACGCGACTCCGGGGATCGTTCCTCTGCCTTCTCGCCATTGCGCAGGTCGCGGCTGCTGCCGACCCGCAGCCGCAATGGCGCAACATCGTCGTGCGCTTCGCCATCGGCACCGACGGTGCCCTCCACCTCACCGAACGCATCCAGGTCGACATGCCCCTCGGCATCGAAACGCTCGAGCGCCGGTACTGGACGGATGCTCACCAGCAGATGACGTTCGATCGTCTGCTGCTCGTGTTCGAAGATGGCGACGCCATCGTGACGCCGTTCCAGGCCGAGCCGGGAAAGATCTCGTGGCGCATTCCTTCGGAGGAGCCGCGGCGTTCGTTCGTCTTCATCATCGAATCGACCGTCACCGACGCTGTGATTCCCGCGTGGAGCATTCCACGCGCCGAGCTGTCGAAGGACCACGCCGGCCCACTCTCCGATCCGAAAACGCGTCTGCGCGAGTTGCTCCCGCTGTGGCGCGAAGCCGCGAAGAATCCGCGGCGGCGCTATCTGCTCGACTATCAATATGAGACGCCGCCGATCAGCGACGTCGACCAGACGATCCAGCTCCAGTTGTACTGGCCCGATGGCTGGACGCCGGTGCACGAGATCACCGGCGACACGATCGGCCGCAAGATCGACGCGGACATCTTTAACACCGCCCGCTGGCGCGTCACACATCTCTTCGACTACGTCGGCGACAGCACACCGGCCGCCATCGACATCCCGCGTCACGCCATCCGCACAGCGTCCGTCGTCGGATTTCCGATCGCGTCGCTGTTTCTGTTGCTCATCCTCGTCGCGTGCGAAATCGTGCGCCGCCACATCGCATCACGCAACCTGCCTGACGATCGCCAGCTCCTTGCATCGTTCACGGCAGAACATCCCGAAGTGATCGACGCGCATTGGAAACTGAAGGCGACACGGCCGCGGACCGAAGCGTTCCTGCGACGCATGCAGCGCGCGCGAAAAGTGGCGATCGTCATCACGCCCGCAAGACATGAAGATGACGATCCGATGGTCAGTCTGCGATTGCTCATCCCGCGCGAACAGCTCACGTCGTACGAGCGCGTCGCCATCGACGCGTTGATCCCGACGGGATGGGAAACCTCGAGCACCGACGTCCAGCGCCGCTTCGCCGACGAAGACCTCGGATTCGATCCCGCGAGCTTGCTCGAAATCGAGCTCGAAGCGATCGCCGCCGCGGGTCTCGGTCCCGAAAAAACGCCGTGGTTCTCCCGGCTCACTTCGTTCGCCTTGTTCGCCGGCGGCATCGCACTGCTCGTGCTCGATCTCGTCCGCACCGGCCGCGAGCCTGCCCTCCTTGCGGTCGCGCTCATCGCCAGCTCGATGGTGATGGGCGTCTTCCCCGCGCTCCTCGTCCGTCGCGGGATGCGCCACACGCCCGCGGCCGCTTTGTGGCTGCTGGTCCCGATTCTCCTCGTCACGGCGGTCATCGGGTTCGTGCATCTCAGCGCGCCGGTACCGATCGGAATCTACGCGAGCGCTGGATTGAGCCTCGTGTTGTTCTCGACGATCCACGCCCACATCGCGACGTCCGCGCCTCGCGACGCGGGCGATGCGTTGCGGCGCCGCTGCGAGATCGCCCGCGCGCGCAAGCTCGAAGCGCCGCCGCGTGTGGTCGACGAAGTGGACGAAGGCTGGGGCGAGGCGTTCGTGACGTAGAAACGCGGCGACCGCAACAACGCAGCAACACCCAACACGCTACAATCGCACGTCCTCTATGTCCCCCCTTCCTGCCTGGCATTTCCGCGCGATGGAGCGTGGCGAGATCAACGTCGAGCCCGTCCACGACGAGTTTTTCAAGGCGCAGGATCTCGCCGACGCGCTCGTGCGCGAAGCCATCCAGAACTCACTCGATGCGCGACGCGGAAACTCGCGCGTGCGCGTGCGATTCCGTTTCGCCGTCGACGATCAGGCGCTCGCACCCGACGTCGCCGCGAAGTATCTGCGCGGACTGCAACCGCATCTCGATGCCGTCGCGACACATCTGCAATCGACACTCCCCGAGCTCGACGGCCCGATGCCGTTCCTGCTGATCGAAGACTCGGGCACGCGCGGCCTGACCGGCGATCCCGGCTCCGATCCCGAGCTCGATGACGAAGACGGTGCACGCAACGACTTCTTCTACTTCTGGCGCAACGTCGGCCGCACCGGCAAGAGCGAGATGGATCGCGGACGCTGGGGTCTCGGCAAGGCCGTGTTCTCGGTTTCGTCGCGCCTGCGCACGATCTTCGGCCTCACCCTCCGCGCCGACGACGACCGCCGTCTCCTCCTCGGCCAATCCGTATTGAAGACGCACATCATCGACGGCCATCGCCACACGCCGTACGGCTTCCTCGCGAACATCGGCGACGACTCGTTCCCACACGCGCTCGACGACGAAGCGATCGTCGCGCAGTTCACGAGCGACTTCGGCCTGCAGCGTTCCGAGCCCGGCCTCTCGATCGTGGTGCCGTTCCATCGCGACGACGATCTCCGTTTCGAACAGGTCGTCGCGTCGGTCGTGCGCCAGTATTTCTATCCGATCACGCGCGGCGATCTCATCGTCACGGTCGAAGAGAACGGCGTCGAGGAAACCATCCGCAGTACATCCATCGACGCGATCGCCACGCGTTACGCACCCGGCGATCACCTCGCCCGCCTCTGTGAGCTCACCCGCTGGTCCGCCCTCCTCGGCGACAACGAATGGATCGACATCCCCGAGCCCGCAACCGGCGCTCCGAAATGGCGCGAAGACCTGATCGCGCCCGATGCCCTCGAGCTCTTGCGACGCCGCTTCGACGCCGGCGATCGACTCGGATTCCGTGTGCACGTTCCGGTGCGCAGAAAACGCAGCCGCGCCGCATCCGCGCACTTCGACGTGCTCCTCGAAAAAGACGACGAGCTGAAACGTGGCGAGCATCATTTCATCCGTCGCGGCATCACGATTCCCGAAGTACGCTGCCCGCGCGATAAACCCGTCCGCGCGATCCTGGTGGCCGATGACGAAGCGCTCTCCACGTTTCTCGGCGACGCGGAGAATCCCGCGCACTCTGACTGGTCCGAGCGTAACGACAAGATCCGCAACGCCTACGAAAACGGCGCATCGACCTTGCGTTATGTGAAGAACGCGATTGCGCAACTCGCGGCGCTCGTGTCGACGCCGCCCGCGGGACGCGCGCCCGATCTGCTCGCTGATATTTTTTCCGTGAAGGCGCCAACAAACGGCGAGCATCCGGCACCACGCAACACAGGACCGCGCGACACCGCATCGGAAGTACCGCAGCCGATGCCGATTCGCACGCCGGAGCAACGCATCCGCATAGCGCCGGTCTCCGGCGGCTTCGCATTGCGCGGCAGCGGCTCGCTCAGCGACGTCGGCGTCGCGTTCACCGCCGAGATCGCGTATCGCACGCGCAACGGCAATCCGTTCCGCAAATACAGCACGTTCGATTTCCGCATCGGCGACGATGGCGTCGCGCTCATCAGCGAAGGTGCCAACGTGCGCGCGGTCGGCGGCAACCGCCTCGAGTTCCTGCCGACGCGGCCCGATTTCCACGTCGCGCTGACCGGCTTCGACGCGCGCCGTGATCTCGTCGTACGCGTGGCGAGAAAGGAGGACGATGCTCCGGAAGCTGAACTTCACTGAGCGGACGAAGATCCCGCGCTCCGCCGTGCAGATCACGCTGCGCCGCGAGAACGACGGCGTGCTCGCGTTCGATCCGGTGCTCGACCTCTCCACGGTCAGCGCGCCTCCGGCCGCGCGTGTCTACATCGAAGCGCACTACCGCACGTCGTACATGCGCTTCGATTTCGGCACACTCGGCGATCTCACGATGCCCGCCGATCGGCGACTCTCCGACATCGACAGCGGCAGCGTCGTGCGCTTCCGCGTGAAGGTCGTCGACAACGCAGCGAAGATGCATCGCATCGTCGCTGCCGCGGATGACATCACGATCTCCGCATCGTCCCCCGACGGCAACTCCCGCATCCCCCTCCTCGAAGTCAATTTCCGCGACCTCGGCGATCTGCCGTGGCGCATCGAGCTCGAAGCAAACGGTCCCGTGCTCGAACTGAACAATCGCGTGGAAGGCATCGAGCGGATGGCGCGGCACGACCCCGCGTTCTTCGCGCTCGTGTATCCCGCGGCGGTGCGCGAGATCCTGACGAACATCCTCATCGTCGAGCAGTACGAGACCGGTGAAGAGTCGGACGACTGGTGGAGCCTCTGGATGCGCTGGGCGCGCGAGCTGACGGACGCGCCGCTGCCGAACGATCGCGAGGATCGCGGTGCCTGGATCGAAGAGGTCGCGGCCGCGTTCTGCGGACGCCATCGCGTGGTCGAAAAGTTGAGGCAACCGCAATGACCGCGCTGCGCAAACTCAACGCGCGCGGCATCGCCGCGTTTCAGGAGTACCTGCGCAGCATTCGCGCCGGCTCGGACTTTCAGTCGAGTCCCGCGCTGCTGTACGTCGATGAATTTTCGAGCGCGATTCAGCCGCGCATCGAGATCGCGCCGCGCAAATTCGCGAGCAAGCTCGATACGGCGGTGTATCTCTCAAATGTGTTGCAGCCGATCGAATCGCCGACGCTCGCGAGCGACGCGGGGTTGTGGGCGTGGCTGGCGTTGTTCTATTTCGATCAGCTCTCGCCGATCGGCGCGGATGGAAAACGCCGCCCGCGCGAGGACTATCACTACATCACCGGCGGCGCCGGCCGATGGGTGAACGAGCGACACCTGCTCGCGGGGCCATATCGCATCTACAAAATGCACGGCGATCGCGCGCGACTGCTCCTGCATCCGGCCGTGCATCAGCACGGGAACTTCATCTACGACCTCAGTTTTCACCGCGACCTGATCACGAATCGCGGACTGATCGCGGCGATCGACATGCTGTACTGGAACGCGCGCACCAAGCGTCCGAAACGCGGCGCGACCACGGCTTCGCGCCCTGGCAATCTGCGAAGACTGATCGCCGTGTTGCAGCAACTCGATCTCAATTACGATCTGTTCGGAATGCGCGCGGCCGAGATCCTCTCGCTGCTGCCCGAGGAGTTTGCGGCGTGGTTGCCGGGGCAGACGGCGATGTACGATCGCACGCATGGCTGATTACGCGCTCGCGGATCTCGCGCTCTCCCAACGACTCGAACGCTGCGAAGGAAAAACGAACGCCGCGTTCGTCGAAGCCCGCGCGCGATTGCAACCCGACCTCGGCGCGAGTTGGATCGAATGCGCCGGCGCCTACGCGATGTTCGACGGCATCGGATCGCCGCTCACGCAAACCTTCGGCCTCGGCATCTTCGCAACACCGACGGATGCGGATCTCGACACGATCGAGCAGTTCTTCGATGCGCGTGGCGCCGCGGTCTTTCATGAAGTCTCGCCCATTGCGCCGATGGAGACGATCGAGTTGCTCGTGCGTCGCGGCTATCGGCCGGTCGAGCTGACATCGGTGATGCATCGGCCTGCTTTTTCTTCGAATGGTGAAGGACGCGTGCAGACGCGCATGGCCGCGGCGGAGGAAGGCGAGCGCTGGTCGCACGTTGCGGCCGAGGGATGGAGCGAGTTTCCGGATCTGATCGCGTTCGTGCGCGACATGGGGCGGGTGTGGGCGGCGAGCAACGGCATGTCCGCGTTCTTCGCAGAGCTCGATGGACAAGCGATCGGCACCGGCGCTGTCGGGATCTATGACGGCGTCGCGATTCTTGCGGGCGCGAGCACGATCCCAACTGCGCGCAAACAGGGAGCGCAGAAGGCGTTGCTCCAGGCGCGGTTACGTCATGCCGCGGAACAGGGTTGCGATCTGGCGATGATGTGCGCCGCGCCGGGAAGCGCATCGCAACGGAACGCGGAGCGGCAGGGATTTCGGATCGCGTACACAAGGATCAAGTGGGGACGGTGAGAGAGAAACCCCTCACATCACTCGACGAGTTCCTCATCCACCCGCATCTCCGACTGCAACGTCTTCCGCACCGGACACCGCGCGGCGATCGCCATCAGATGCTGCTTCTGCTCATCGCTGAGCGGCCCGAGTAAACGGATCTGCACGTGAAAGCGATGAATCCAGCCCGCCTGCGTCGCGCAGTCGGAGCAGTCTTTCGCGTTCTGACGATCGTGCGTCACCGTCAACTCCACGCTTTCGAGCGGCAGCTTCTCGCGTTTGGCGTAGTAGTTCAGCGTCATGGTCGTGCAGCCGCCAAGGGCGGCGGCGAGCATGTCGTAGGGAGTGGGGCCCTCGCCTCCCCCGCCGGCATCGACCGGCTCATCGAGCACCCATTTGTGAGGCCCGGCTTCGACTTCCGTCCGAAACGAACCGCGCGCGCGAAGAACGACTGGCTGTCCCATGACGCGTATCGTACGCCTTACGGCGTTGCTGGTTACTGGTTGCTGGTTCAAGGTCATTCAACGCGGGCATCACCTGTGAACTCGCAGCCAGTTTCGCAAACATTTGCACGACGTTTCGCAAATGACCGAGAAACATTGCTGACGCTCGCCACGAACGAGCCACCGCGAAGCCGGGCGACCACCGCACCAGTCTGGCACCGACGACGATCACTGTCGAGGCGCATCTGCCCGGATGATCATGTGCCGAAGTCGACGATCGAGGGTCACGGAAAGAACCGTTTAGGGGCGCCTTCCCTCGCGGCTGAGGCCGACACCGGGCGCACGAGAAAGGTTCCATGGCATGGTCGCGACGCCGCGAGCGCTGCTCCTACCTTCCCTCTACGTCATCTCCCACGAAACGACATCCATGCTCGATACTTTGGATGGCGTCAGGGACGTCTCGGATTCCGACCGGCGCAAGGCGCGGCGCCCGTGTTCGAGATAAGGGCTCGCGCGCACGAAATGTTTGCATGGGTTGAGCGAGACGGAGCTGGGCGAGCCGAGGAACTGATCCGAGCTTCATCCGACGAACTACGCCCGGTCAGAATCGAACGACTACATAGCTCGTTCCGGGCGGGACCGGTATGCCAATCAGGTGCACGTTGGCGGGCCGAACCGACCCGCGCACACCGTTCACCCACGCCTCGACGTCCGTCGTGTACGTACGCGATACAAACAGGATCGCGCGGCCTGAGCCCGTCGTTCGTATCTCCAGCTGTCGTGGCGTAACGCTCGTCGCGATGGCAGCACCCGCGTGATGAACGTCAGTCGCCACTGGAGTTCCTTCGAGAACGACTGAGACCGGCTCGCTAGCGTTCAAACTTTCGAAGCGGCGTAGAGCGTCCGTCGCTGACGTCGCCCACTCCACGTTGGACACGCGCCGATACTCTTCCAAAGTGTCCGTGATCCGATAAAGGCGCTGAGGAATGCCAATGGAGCTGTCTTCAGCCACAAGCTCCAACCCCGGATGTCCGTACGGGAGATTAGGGGTGATGATTCCTCGTACGGCGCTGGCGCGCAGCCACTTCAACCGATACGTCCAATCGCGATTTCTGTCTAATGCGTTCTGGACGATCTGATTGCGATAAGTGTAGCTTCCATCGGGCGAGGCATCGTACGCATAGCGCAATCCTTTCGGAGCGGCGCTCAACTGCCAGCCCTGCGCGGCCTGCGCAAGCGCCAGACCCTGTGTATGGTCGGAAGGGTATCGACCATAGAGACCCCGTCGAACCGGGTCGAGTTCTTTGCCCGCGCGCTCGAACACACGCCCGTTCAGCGCAACCGCCGCCCGCACAAACGACGACATCTGCGCCACTGCTCGTGTGCTTACGGTTGGCAGTTGGTTTCGCAGGTCACGAGCCCGCTCAGCGAACATGACCAACATCACGAGAACCGCCGCCGCTCGCGATCCGCTTCGACCGAACCATAGCAGCGCGACGAACCCGATACCGACGATCACGAGATGCCACGGAATGGCCGCCACAATCGGCACAAGTACCTCGTCCGGCCGTGATCGCCACGAATTGTTCCAACCGAACCGTACCAGCGCGGAAACGACCGCATTCCGCAATAGCCCAACCGCTACTGCCGTAGTAAACATCACGGCTGCAGCCACCGCGCAAGAAGTGACACGCCGCCGCACGCGTCCGACGCTGTCGAACGCGACCGCGGAAAGGACAGCGAGAGCGATAACCGAGAGAAACAGCGCTTTGATCGGATAGCGAACAACATGCAGCGGCGCGAATGCGTCGTAAAGCGTGCCCGCGCCCGGAATGTTGCCCATGAAGGAAAGAGTCGTGGCAGCCACAAACAAGACCAACCAACCCTTATGCTCGCGGAGTTCTCCAGCGGCAGCTGCGATCGCAATCATGGCCAACGGAATCAGACCGAACGCGACGCTGTGCAGGTATGGTGCTGCGTTGTCGGATACCCCGAACCCCCACCACGCGCCGGCAACAAGATGAGAAGGACTGCCGAATACGCCGGGAAGAAGTGATTCCACAACACGCGCCGGATGCATGGACTGCGAAAGAGCTTGATAAGCTCGATATCCAGTCAAAACGCGCGCCGACTCTTTTGCAGTGGAGAGTGTCATCAGGTGAAGCGGGGATGAGAGAGCAACGCCGGTAGCGAGAGCCACCGCAAATAGCCAGCCGTGCTTTCCGGTGAACGCAATGAGTATCGCGAGCGCGAGAGTCATGGCGATCAGCGAGGGCTCGCCGGTAATCGTGAAGACGCCGAGCACCGCCGTCGTCAAGATGAACTGCCGGAGGGTTGCGGCAGCCCCTGTAGACGCGACAAACAGAACCCACGGTGCCCACGCGATCGTCGTAGTGGCATTCATAAACGACAGCGACGAAAGGGCGTAGCCGGACGTGGAGAATACAAGCGCACCGACGAACGCAGCATCAGGGGATCGGGCATTTGTGCGCAGGAGTTGGAACATCCCGATTGCACCCCACACAAGATGAAGAAGCAAATAGACCGAGGGCGAGAGCCACGTCAGTGCGGATCGATAGCCGATGACGAGATTCGGATTTCCTACGTAGGGCTGCCCGAAGGAGGCGTATGGATTCTGTTTCGCAAACCCGAGATCAGAGAACAGCGCCGCCGAAGGTAGATGCGTCGTGCCCAGGTCACGAAAGAAGAATTGCTCAACACCCGTGAGTACACCGTGGAACCAAATCAGCAGAATCGCCGCAACCAAAACTACTGCAAACGGCCAGGCGCTCGCTTTGGGCCGAGTGGGCGTCCGCGAAAGATTTCTTGCCCCTGATGCCATGTGTATGCGTCAGCTTGGTCCCGCCCGTCCAATCTGGCGGGACCAAGACAACTGCGAAGGCGAAGAGCTAATGGTTAGTCTCGATTGTGCGTAACCGCGCGCCATCGGACCGACGTTCCACGACAAATTTTTCAGACGACCTCGGCGCACGAACAACAACAACACGAACTTGCTGGAAGTTCGCTTTGTAGTAGGGCAGGATTTCACGGAACGCCTTCAACTTCCGTTCCTGTGCATTCCACTGTCTCACCGCCGTCGGCGGCCATGAAGAACGCTGCTTGCCTAATCTCTCCTCCAGATTCTGTCGAGTAATCGCCAAAGCACGCTCGTAGTACGACGCGGTTTCGTCGGGATTCGCCCACGGAGCAGAAGCATCGGCAAGTGATTCGAATACCAACGGATCAGGGTTGCCCTCAGCGGCCTCCAGCAGCATTGAACGTGCGGCCTCGAAATCCTGCCGGGTTCCTTTCGAAAGCGCGAGTGCGGCACGCTCACGCAGGAATGTCCGCTTCACGGTCAGATTCTCATCTCCGCGGTAGATCGAAAGCATACGATCTCGGGCACTCGTTGTCTCGCCGGTCGTAGGGTCGGTCCGCGTGGCGTGAAAAATGTACCGGCCCGGACCGAGTCCGGATACCGAAAAATTGATATGAGCAGCTCTCGGTCTGAGTGCTTCGAAGCCACGGTCGCGCGCATCAGTGATCTCGATTTTGGGAGAAGGCTCAACGCGCGCCCCGGCCACCGTGGTGATGCTCCATTGAATCGACGTCCACCATGTTGCCAGATCGCTCTCTGGCACATTCACCGCCGCAACGGCGAGAACGACCGGCTCATACGAGAAAACAGCCGCATGCTCTAGGTCGTTTGCGGGCCCGTTGACCGTCACCGGATCCATCGGATTCCGGCCTTGGATAAAGAATGAGAATTCGACCGGTTCTGCCGCGAGTATTGGTAAGCAAGATGACAGGAAAAGCGCTATCAGGGCATGTCGCATCATTGTCTCCTTCTTCAATGTTTCCGGTGAATACGGATCTGCGCCTGATCGTTCGCGGTGAGCGGCCGAATGACAGGAAGTGCGGCCTCATCCGACATGATACTCGGTGAGCAGTTCACGCGATCGTGTTCTACGTCGAGCCCGTGCGCTGCTTCATGCAGAAATGTGTTCGCGTACAAATCCAATAGTTCCTCCGTCGTCAGCGCTCGCCATGGTCGATCGGGGTCGCCGCTTCCGCATACGGTACCGAGCACCGTTGTAAGGTGGTCATCGCCGCTGGTGAAACTCTGTAGGCGATCGTTCCCGCCCTCGATGACCAGATGTTCGGGATTGTCGATGTCGGTTGGCGCGACGGAGGTGCTCAATATCTGGTCGGCCCCGTATGAGATGTAATGCCTCGTGAAGGCTTGGTCAAACACTTCGGCCGCCATCACTTCATTAGGGCTTTGAACCAAGCCGAGGGCGGCGGTCGATTCATCGATCAGCATCTTATTGTCGCCGATCTGGAACGTGTAGCCGAGGAAGCTGTGATCGGCATCCACGATGCCTCCACCAATAAGGCGCATCTGGGGGGAAATGAATCGATTGCGGACGCGGAGGGCGCGCTGAAGCGATGCACCGGGCACAGTTGCCCGATTTGGGTTGACGACAGGCGAATCATCGCCGACCGCATTGTGGCGCCGAATTTCGTGAACGGCCAGCGGAAGCTCCGTGATTCTGTCGTCGATGCCGTCGTCAACAGGATCGATCAGCACGAACAGATCCTTGCGTAATGGATGCAGTCGGCGATGCTTGTTCCTTACTACAAATCCGCGGTATTCCTCCGCCGCACTCAGGCCGTCGCCAGTAATGCCCTGCGCTGGCACACCTGTGACTACAGGATCGTTGTCGTCATCGGAATCCGGCGCGTACACATCATCGACCCGGTTGGTTGCCCCGGTGCCAGCATTTCCGAGTGCGCGCCATCCGGCGTCCGGCATTCCATTGCCGTCGTCATCCTGAGGCAAGAGCTGATTGAAGATTGTTTCAGTAACATCCCCAGAAGTGATCTTGACTCGCAATCGGCCCTTGGCCGCATAGTCGCGAACGAACAGCGTCACAACAGTGTGCCCTGTGCTGTTGATCGGTACCGTAGTCATGAGATGTTCCTGGGAGGCGTTGTCAACGAAGGAGTAGTCGGAGAGAGTGGAAGGCGAAGTGGACGGCGACGGAATCGGGTAGTTCATCGCGACACCGGGATAGCGCGTTACTCCACCGATCGAAAGCTCAATCGTGCCGCTGAGCGCGGGTGCCGTCAGAACGTGGAGTTTGATGCGCTGTCCTCCGGCTGCCATGATCCCGTGCTCGACACTGCGCCCATCCAACAACGCACCCGGAACGAACTTCTTGTAGTCGTCCTGCGGATTGCTCGGGTTGAACGAGTCATCGACATCGACGTAGACACGGCCGGTCTTTGTGATCACCTTCACGCTGGCGGTGGCTCCTTCCGCGCGAAGTTCGAAAGTCGCTGGGCCGCTGGTCGTAAGCCCCGCGATATTGATGGTCTCGCGGTGAGTGACTGTGGTTCCAGATACATCGGGACCGGGAGGAACCCCCACTCCGCCTCGACCGGACTCGCACGGGTTCGCGTACGCAATCAGCGTGTTTGATACCGTTCCACTATCGCCAAACACCGAGGATGCTGGCCCGAGGATGCTGACGCTCCAGTCGCTCGTTGGTGGAATCGATGGGACTCCCGGATGGGAGCCAAAGTACTCGGGGGGGTCGCAGAAGTAGTAACACCAGCCACAGTCCGTACTCCAATTCTCTTCGGGATAGTAGTCCGTCGCGCCGGTCGTCGTCTGGTACGTCAGACGAAGTTCGAGAGCGCCAGCCGGAACTTCAAAGAAGCCCGGAGGGTACGTGTCCGCGCCTGCCGCGCTCCACGCGGACATCACAATCGCGACGATGATGATCGACTTATTCAAAGTGTGCTCCTCTCTTCTTTAGACGTAGCTGGTGACGGATTCGAAACCGAATGCAACCGACCCTGCTATGCTGCCGAGGTTAGGAAAACTTCCGCCCATCCGTCAACCGAGTAGCGTAAAAGATGCGGCCGGACGGCAAGGGGTGGGGAGGGAATTGGCGCGTGACGTCACTCCCGAGGAAAGCGAAGCAATGACTGGACTTGCCTACGAACGACTGACGAGCGCAGGAAGCGCGGCGTTAGGCGTAGCACCATTGGACGTCTGCGAAGACATCGCTAGTCGGTTCGATGCCCTTTACGCCGCCTACCAGCCGCTTCTTCGAAAGATCGCGATCCGTAAGTTCGGAATACCGACGGCTGACGTGGATGATCTTGTGCAGGACGTGTTCGCCACGTATCTCGCGAATCCAACGAACGTGCGCGACCTCCATCCGTACCTCATCGGTGCGATCTGCAACGCGTCTCGGCAGTATCGGCGGCGCGGCGATGCCTCGTGCCTCTCGGCGCGTCCCGAACACCGGATCTGCTCAGCAACACCAGACGATGAGCTGATCGACGGCGTTGTTCGGAATCTCGTCATACGTGCGACCCTTGGACGACTCGGACAGAGTTGCCGCGAAACGCTCGAACGTTTCTATCTCATGGGCGAAACGACAGTATCAATCGCCCGAAGTCGCGAGAAGAGTGCGAACTATATCTGCCGCCTGCTCAACTACTGCAGGAACCGCGCTCGTGTGATTTTTGCGGAAATTAATACGAGGTCCTAAACCCGATGGAGCACATCAGCGAAAGAACTCTTGGCTTATACGCTGTCGATCCAACGTCTCTACGCAACCATCTCGAAATAGAGGTCCATATCGCGGAGTGCAGTCAGTGCCATCAGGCGCTGGAGGCGGTGAAATCATTTGACACTCTTCTTCGCGACCCTGAAAGCTGGACGCACCGTGACACAGCAGTGGCCCCGCCGGATCTGCGATCGTTCGCGGCGCGCGCGGCGGCAGAAGATGCTTTGGCGGCAGAACTTCTTGACGAATTTCAACACCCCGATGCGGCCGCGCGCTTCGTCTGGACAGACATTGCGAGAAAGTCGGAGTATCAGACGGGCGGTGTGGCTCGTGTTCTTTGCCGATGGGCAAACCGCATGTCGGAGCGGGACCCTCTTTACGCGCTCAAGCTGGCCGAGGCGGCGATCTGCATCAGTGCCGAGTTGCCTGACTCCAGCTATCCGCGAAAGACGATCCACAATCTCCGGGGCGATGCCTGTAAAGAACAGGCGAATGCCTATCGAGCACTGGGGCGTTTAGCAGATGCCTTGCGTGCAATCGCGACGGCTGAAGAGCAGTATTGCAAACTCCCTCACGCCGGGATAGGTCTCTTGGCGGTCACGTACATTCGCGGAATCATTCAGTACGAGCAGGGCGATCTTGACGCGGCTGAACATTCTCTGAGTAGGGCCGCCACGGATGCTCTGCACTTCCGTGCATCAGATCGCTACATGAGTGCGCGATACATGCTTGGGCAAATCACCTACGATCGCGGCGACTATGCTGCGGCTGCTATCGTGTTCGAGACCATCCTCCGCTACGGTGAAGAGCAGCGGGATCTCCTGTGGGTAGCTCGCGCGTCGCAGGCAATCGGCGGTTGCTGTCTCGAATTGGGGAAGTACGCAGACGCGAATCGCTCTCTTCACAAGGCCCTGCAACTTTTCGCGGATCTCGATTTTGGTCCGGAAGTGACGCGAACCCATTGGACAATCGCCCGACTCATCTTCGCCGAGGGAAACGGAAGCCAGGCGATCTTTCGCCTACGCAGGACAATTACCGAGTTCACGGACTACGAAATGCTCACCGATGCGGCGCTCGTGGCTGTCGATCTCGCCGAGATCCTTCATGCTACTGGACGACCGCGCGAGATTCCGAAGGTTCTTTCGAACGTGGTTCAAAGATTCATGGAGGCCGGAAAGCTCACGAGCGCGCTGGCTGCCCTTGCCTACCTCAAGGAAGCGGCGACTGCCGGCGCGATGACGACGGAACTTGTGGCCTACGTCCGACGCTTCGTCGTGCGCGTGGATCGCGAGCCGGAACTACTTTTTGCCCCTCCACCGCCCAAGCCACTGTAAGGATTTGGCGCGTCCGGACACTCCCTGAATTCTTGAGGGCGCCCTCCCTAAGTTTGCCGCACGGCGGCGAGAAGGAGGGCTTATGCGAAGTGTGTCCAAAAGGTTCCGGGGTGCTACGGCGCTGCTGGCCCTGCTCACGATTCTTGTGGCGCAGGGCGCAGGAGCGGCAGACGATCGGGACGGCAACCGTGGCTTGCGCGAGCGATACGAGCGTGCGAAGCGGTTCGTTGTGACGGTGCTTGGCCGGTTCAGCATCCCCCCCGGCTGAGGCATCACGGTCCTTTCGTGCCGGAGCGTGCGGGTGTTCCTTCACGCTCCGGGTTACGAAATAAGGGTGGAGAATTATCCCCTCATCCCACACCCTAGCTGATGAGTCGCGGCGAGCACGGCTGCGGGACGTTTGCAGAACGTCACCGACCTATCCGACCGTCGCATCACTCCTCGGACGGGATGCGGCGAAAGACGGGCACGACGGCAGACGCGTATAGAAACCGCCTCGAAGGCGCGCGGGAGTTTTACCTGCGTGCTTGCTACGGGACACGTACGGCTGCGCGCGCCGACGAATTCGCCGAGTACCTGCGGCTGACACGACCCTACCTGAGCCGACGCGTCGCCGCACTGGCCGGGAAGCCGCTACGAGACTACCTCCGCGAAAGCCAACTCGCATACGCCCAGCGGCTCCTACGCACCACGCCCGCCTCGGTGGTGCAGATTGCACTTGCAAGCGCTTTCGGCACCGAGTGGACCTTCCATCGTTGCTTCAAGGCTGCCTTTGGTATGACGCCCTCGGCGTACCGCAAGCAGGTTACGAAATGTGAGTAGGGGAACGCGTCTGCAGGTCACTCCATTAGCGAGGATGGAACCGAAAATGACGCACCTCGAAAACCAACTTGTCCAACTGGAGAGGCTCGCGACGTATCCCCAACTCTCCCAACTCCCGCTTGAGGCGCGCGTCCTCGACCGTCTCACGGAAGTGCTCGTCCTTTCGGACGAACTTCTCGCGGAATTTCAGGTGGAGGAAGCAAACGCGCTGCTCTGGCTGGAACCCCATATCCAAAGCGTCTTCAACCAAATCGACTCACTCATCGGGCGCTTCTCCCAATGAGAAAGCGAATGAATCACACGCCATCCGAACTTCGGAGGAGCGAACGTCATCGACCCCTCAAAGCAGGAAGTGCTCTGTGATTCAGCCGACCGTCGTCGTCATTGAATTCTGTGCGCTCGCCGATAGCGGGCAGATGCAGCGCTATCTCCGCGAGCACGCCCCAACTGCACTTCCAAACGAGGCACAACTGCTGACGATGTTTCTCATCTACGCCGGGGATGCTGCTCTTGTCTCGCATGCATTTCCATTTCACGACCCCGACAAAGAGAACGTCCCGCAGATGCTGCCGTGTCCTAACTGACAAATGACCCCTATGGAAAACAGCTTACGCCTCACCCCCCGTCGTTTACCTCGCGACGTCCGCCTCGTCGCAGCTGGGGTTATCGAAGACATGCTCAAGGACGCGGGGCAGTTCCTTAGCGAACACCATGCGCGGAACAGTCGCATTGAACCATCAAACTACCACCTCCGCCTTCTCGTTCGGGTCGCGAATGAGCGGGTGCCCCGCGAGCAGACGATCTTGGAGCGCTTTCGAGTTGCGCACGGAATACGACCGACCCTTTGGGCTGCAAAAGCGCGCATCACGCGCCAGTCATTCGAACGTGTTCGACAGGGGAATGACGCCCATCTCGCTACGATTCGCGCGATTGTTAGCTCGGCGAGCGAGCTTGTAGGCAGGCCCGTCGGAGTCTGCGAATTATTCGATGTTGGCGAGGGCACACCGCTTCCGGTGACGCCCATAGTGCGAAGGATCGCGCCGGACGCCCAGCGACGAACACTCAAGCGATACCCGACTCGTCTCGATCGCATTCTGCGAGGTGAGAGCATCATGCCCAATGACTTCGCCGATCATGTTGGAATCGGACGACAATCACTTCTGCGATTCCGCGCCGGCCAGGACGAGCCATGTCAATCGACACTTGCAAAGATCGTCGCCACCCTCCGGCGCATGACGCGAAAGCCATACCTTGCAGGTCACCTGTATGACGTTGGCGAAGGCTTGGTGGCCTTGTCTGCCGCCTGACGGGGTCACGGAGCTACGCTTCACACTTAGCGAAGGTGTCTGCCAATTAGTTGGGTCATCGTAGACACGAATCACCTCGTCTTCTATAGTCGGAGTCGGGCTCGGCAGAGCACTTGATGCTCTACTGGAAGCGATCTTGACCTAAGTCGGTGAGCCTGCGAACATTGGCACACTTCTCTCTATCATCACTGGCTATTCGGCTTCCCCACTAAGTCGATTGACGCGTCGACTCTGACGAGCCCGATACTCCTAGCGACGGCGGTCTGGAGGTCGCTGAATAGCGCTCGCCACTATGCGTCGATGGGGCGGCCAACTATGGCGTCGGACTTAGCGACCCTCGGCGAGGACTGACGGGCTCTTCGAGTAAGCCGTGAACTTGAAGGAGCGCCAATAGTGCGAGATCACGCTCCGCGTTCGTCAACGTGCCCGTGGTGACCTTCTCGCGAAGATTCAGGCGCCGAACACTGGCAACCGCGTCCTGAGGTTTAGCCCGAACGATTGCGCGGCCGCCCTGTACAGAAACGTCGCGTTTCAGGACGTCACCCCGATCTCAAACGGCTCCAGTCGCGCATCACAAGAGTATGGCGGCTGCTGTTTCACTCTGGCGGATGCGAACAGCTGAATGTCCAACGTCGCGACGCCGTTCGTGATCGGAAGCTCTAGTGGAGTTTCATCAATCTCCAACAGCAGCAAGCCGCCCGAATCGATGCGAGCCGTTCCATCGAAGTCAGTCAGATTGAATGTGATCGTCAGCTCGGTGCCTTCCATCACACTCGCGGGCGCATCATGGATGATTCGGGGATCGGCTTTTTCTATCACGATGTGGCCGCCCATGTACTCCTGACGCATGTACACGCAACTGCCTTCGAATGTCTTCGTCAGTTCCACTTCACTCATGTACTTTCTCCTTATGCGTAAAGTCGGTACGACCATCCGACGTATGCGGTGCCAGACGACACGCGGGCCTGAATGGTCAACGACGAGGTGAAATCAAATCCCTTCTCGGGAATCGGCAGGTAGTAGTAGCTCGTGCCGTCATGCATCATCGAAACACCACCCACGAGCGCCACCGCGAGCGGCGATTGTGTGATCCCCGACGTGCCGCCCGAGGACGCCGTGTTGCTGAGTACTGTGTGACCGTCCGCAGTGATGCTGAGGAACACTGTTCCTGTCGCGGTCGAGTGCCCCGCGCCGAGAAATCGGAGACTTCCTATCCCGGTGATCGAGAGGAGCGTCACATTCGTGGTTGAGGCCGTGGTAGTTGTCGTGAGCGGTACGCTGCTCGGTTTGCTGCTCGTTTCGAGGGCGGTAGTTCCGATACTGCCGGCCGGCGAGATCGCATTAAGGATTGCAGGTCTCCTCCTGACGCGAGAGCCGACTGCACGTAGGCAGTGGTCGCGAGTTTGGTCGATGAGTCGGCCGCGGCCGGGGTCGGCGCGGTGGGTGTGCCGGTGAAAGTGGGAGAGTTGATCGGAGCGGCGTCGCTGATTCCGTAGCCTGCGAGGGTCGTCGGTTTGCTGCCGATGTTCGCCCACGGAACCGTGCCAACGACGAGCGTTCCGTTCTGCCAGTACCACGACCATGCGGACGTTTCCTTTCGGTACACGCCCGAGAGGTCAGCCGAGGTCGAAGTCATGAACGTTTGATCCTGATGCGCGTCAGGAAAGCGGATGCCGGCGTAGCCGCCCGCGCTGCCGGCCACGTCGATCGACGCGTACGTTCCGGTGTTCGTCTGAACGCGAGCGATGGCGGTGGGCTTGCCGCTAACGTTGGTCCATTCGATCTGATCCCACCACAGACGCCAGCGGCCCGTAGCGTCATCGCGTGAACGCGACGATCACTCCGGGCTGCACGATCACCGATCCATTGCTCGGCGTCACAATCCGATTGTTTGCGCTGGCGCCTCCGTATTCGTGCAGCACGGTCAGCGGGTAAGCCGTCGCGTTGCATAGGAAGGCGGTGGTGCCGCCGCCCATGGGCGAGAAGCCGCCGATGGAAAATGCGGCCGTTGGTCCCGTGATTCGCAGGAACCCCGGCCCGCTCGGTAGCGTGACAGCCGCGTTGAGCCCGTTCGTGAGTGCGAGCGACGTCTCTTGCTGGACGATGTAGTCGGATGCACCGCCCGCCTTGGCGAACGTCTGCCCGATCATCGAGCGAGTCCCTACGCTCTCGCTGCCTGCTGAATTGACGACGGTAATCAGCACATCGCTGAGCTTCGTACCGCTGGTGTTCCAGTCCGCGACGACGAAGGTGGCAATACGTCGCTCGCAATCGTCGCGAAGGTCGCGCGCTCTCTTGAGTTGACGACGTGACCGTTGGCAATGTGAAACTGGCGATTCCTTCAGCTCCCGCCAACGACGCGTCACACGGTTCCTTTGAGGCGATCGACAAGCTCCGATACTCCGTCGAGCAGCTCGCCCAAACGCTCGGCGTTGATCCTTCGGTCCTTCGGAAAACCAAAAACTAAGCGAGCCTCAGCTCTGCCGAAAATGCACTCTTCGTGGCGAGTCGCCTACGGCGCCGGAGCAAGCGATAACGTATTGGAATGCCTAGCGGTTAGAGCGGATCGCGTTGTCACCCAACAATGCACCCATCGATACGCACTCATACTCACGGACTCCGATGCATCGCAGAACGCAAGCAAAGCCCTAAGCCATACCCACTCAGCAGGTTATGCTTATGGCCTGATCAAAAGTGCGGCGGCTTCGTGCATGATCCCTCATCGCTTTTTTGCGAAACACTCGCATCCGGCGGGCGATCTGGTATCAAACTGCCGTCGGCCCTAAGCTGCACGTTTTCATTCGTTTCCTCGTCGTCGTTCCGCATTCATCCCGCAATGTTCCGCAGTTTTGATTTGCGGGAGATTTTGCAATCCAACATCACCGCTCTCGCGCTGAGGCACCTTGAACCAGCAACCAGTAACGAGGAGCGAAGCGACTAACCGATGCCCCAAGCCGACGTCCGGAACCATTCCGTGATCGCGACGACCGGCAGTGGCCGGCTCATGTAGTACCCCTGCGCCATGTCGCAGCCGAGGCGTTTCAGAATCTTCCACGACTCCGCGCTCTCGACGCCTTCGGCAATCACGATGAGACCCATGTTGTGCGCGAGCTCGATGGTCGAGCGCACAATGACCAGATCGTCCGCGGCGCTTTCGCTCAGGTTGAGTACGAACGACTTGTCGATCTTCAACTCGTCGACCGGCAGTCGTTTGAGATGCGCGAGCGAGGAGTAGCCGGTGCCGAAGTCGTCGATGGCGAGGCAGAGGCCGCGGCGTTTCAGCTCCGCGAGGACTTTCTGTGCGTACGCCGCATCCTTCATCACCGCGCTCTCCGTAATCTCCAGCACGAGCTTGCCGGGCGGCAGTTCGGCGTCGGCGAGCAGTCCGCTGATGAATGTCGGCAGTTCGGAATCGAGCAGATCGAGTGCGGAGAGATTCACCGCGACCGTCAGATCGAGTCCGTCGCGTCGCCACGTCGCGCATTGCGCGATCGCCGTGCGAATCGCCCATTTCGTGATCAGGCCGATGCGTCCCGACTGTTCCGCGAGCGGAATGAACTCGTCCGGCGGCATCACGCCGTGGCGCGGATGATTCCATCGCACGAGCGCCTCGACGTGTACGACGCGCGCGGTCGCGACGTCGATCTTCGGTTGATAGTAGAGCTCGAGCTCCCCTCCCGCGATGGCCTGGCGCAGCTCCATCATCAGGGACAGGCGTCGCAGGCTCTGCTCGTCGAGCCCGGCCTCGTACATCGCCACGCCGCTTTGATTTTTCTTCGCCTCGTACATGGCGATGTCGGCGCGTTTGATCAGCGTGTCGGCATCGTCGGCGTGATCGGGATAGAGCGCGATGCCGAGGCTGGCGTTGACTTCGATCGAGACATCGCCGAGGACGAAGGGCTCTGCGAACGTGGTGGCCACGCGTGCGGCAACCTCGATGGCGTGACGCGCGTCGGGCACGGAGAACTTGATCGCAAACTCGTCGCCTCCGAGTCGCGCGACGGTGTCGTTCGCACCGATCGTTTGTGAGAGGCGCCGTCCGATCTCGATGAGCAGCTGATCGCCGAAGTGATGGCCGAGCGTGTCGTTCACGTCCTTGAAGCGGTTGACGTCCATCACGATCAGGCCGATGGCGGGAGCGTTCGAGTTCCGCTTCCTCGCCGCGATCGCCTGCGCCACGCGCGAGAGGAAACGCGAGCGATTCGGGAGACTCGTGAGCGCGTCGTGCGTCGACTGATACGTGATCTGTTCTTCGCGCGCCGCGATCGCGGCCTGCATCGTGTTGAACGCCGTCGCGAGATGTCCGATCTCGTCCTGCTGCTTCACGACGATCGGCGAAATGTAGTCGCCGCGCTCGACGCGGCCCGCGCCGTCTGCGAGAACCTGCAGCGGACGACTGACCGTGCGCGCGAACAACACCGCCGCGATGATCGCAATCAACAGGATTGCAAACGAGAGCGCGAACACCTGGCGCTCCAGCGTGACGAACGGACGCCGCGCCTCCGCGAGCGAGCGCTGCACGATGCTGTAGACGTGCGACTGGTCGCCAGTCGGCAGCGGGCGCAGGAGCGTCGCGTAGGTGTCACTGCCGAGGTCGAACGTGGTTTCGAGCGATTGCGGCGTCGCAGATCGCGCAGTGAGGAGCTGACGCAGCTCATCGCGCGCATCGGGACGCAGTGTCGAGATCAACAGCGCGTTACTGCCGGTGCTCCAGATCGAGACATCGAGCGACGTCAGATTGGCGACATCTTCGAGCACGGTCTCGTCGATCTCGAACCCCGCGGAGACCCACGCGATCGCACGCGGCGCGAGCACCGGCACGATCACGAATTGATACGGACGACCCGCGAACGACACGGTCGCCGAGGCCTGGCCCTCTGCGTCGGCTTCCGCAATCTTCAGCATCGCCGCGAACGGAAACGGCTGCCCCGCCATCCGCCCGCCCACCGTATCCGCGGTCACGGTCCCGTCGAGCGCGATCAGTACGACAACATCCGCGTCGATGCGGCGTCCGTGATTGTCGAGCACCGAGGTGACGGTCGGCAGATCGGTGAAGGCGACGGCTTCGCGGAATGCGAAGTCGCGCGCGAGCACGCGCAGTGAATCCGACAGTTGGCGAGCGCGCGTCTGCAAAATGCGTTCGAGCACGCGCGCACCGACGCGCAGATCGTCGGCGATGCTCTGCTGCAGCGTGCGCCGTCCCGCGTAGTGCACGGAGATCAGCATGCCCGCTTCGAGTAGAACGAGAATGGCGATGAGGAGGTAGAGGAGTCGGGCCTGGAAGCTCCGGACGGCCATGGATTACTTCGCGACGAACGTCGCGCTGGCGCGTTCGCTGCCAGTCACCGTGATGCTCTGCGGTTTCGGCTCGTCGCGCATGTCGGGATACCAGACCCGCAGCGTGTAGCGGCCCGGAGCAAGATCGCGCAGCGTAACGCGGCCACTGGCCGGCGTCTTCTCGAAGTACGGCGTGTCGACAACGACGATGAACGCGGTCATCTGATCATGAATGTTGCAACCGATCGAGACGACGCCTGACTTGTCGAACACTTCGGGATTCGCGGGCGTGCCTTTGTACAGCGGCAGTTGAAACGATTTCGCCGGCGAGAAGGAGTAGACGTGATGGCGGATGTCATCGCTGTTCGGAAAGCGCACGGCTGTGCCCGTCTGCACCGGCAATACGTGCGGGATGAACATGCGATTCTTCTGATCCATGACCGCACTCTTCTGCGCAAGCGCCAACGTCTTCCCCTCGGGCAGCGCGAAGACCACCGCGTCACGAATCGCGCCGCCGCGCGCGTTCTGAACGCGGACGTCGATGGTGCCCGCGAACATCGGCAATGCAAGAGCAGTGACCAGGAGGAAGGCGCGCATGGGTGGGGGAACGCTTCGGCGGGGCTGCGTCATCCCGAGGGGGAGTCTCGGAGTCTCAGAGTCGCAGAGTCTCAGAGGAGAAACGGTGCGAATGACATCTCTGAGACTCTGAGACTATGCGACTCTG
>DASYLL010000391.1:0-2012 GCA_036009605.1 Thermoanaerobaculia bacterium
CTACGCCGGCGGCCGGAACGTGATGAACAACAGCGACGATCCGCTCGACGACGACGGCCACGGCACACACGTCTCAGGCACGATCGCGGCCGCGGACAATGACATCGGCGTCCTCGGCGTCTCGCCCAAAGTCCGGCTGTGGAGCGTGAAGATGCTCGACGGCCAGGGCAACGGCACGAGCGAAGGCATCATCAAAGCCCTGGACTGGGTCACCGCAAAGAAAGAAGCCCTCGGCGGCAACTGGATCATCAACCTGTCGCTCGGCGCGACCACTGAGAGCACCGGGGAGCGCGAAGCGTTCCAGCGCATCGCGGACAAAGGCGTTCTCGTCGTGGCCGCGGCGGGCAATCTTTCCACGGCGAACACGCCGGCGCCGGTTGCGTTTCCGGCAGCGTATCCGTCCGTCGTTGCAGTTGCGGCTACGACGTTCGATCAGCAGCACGCATCCTTCTCCAATCAGGGACCGGAGCTCGATCTCTCGGCACCCGGCGTCGACGTCCTCTCGACTCTGCCGACCGGGACACACGAGATCTCGTACGTTGCCGATGGCGAATCGGCGACGCTCGTTCACGAGCTCACCGGCTCCAAGCGCGCCGTCGTCTCGGGCGAGTTCGTGGACTGCGGCTTCGGTCTGGCGGGACAGTTTCCGTCGACGGTCGCGGGAAAGATCGCGCTCATCAAACGCGGCGAGATCTCGTTCGCGGAGAAAACGCGCCGTGCGAAAGAAGCGGGCGCGATCGCCGTGGCGATCTTCGACAACGTTCCGGTTCCGACGCCGGGATCGTGGACGCTCTTCAACAACGACGATGACCGCGCCTACGACTGGCCGGTCGCGCTGCGGCTGACGCAGCAGCTGGGCGAAGAGTTGCTGCAGAAGGGCTCGCACACCATCACCATCGCCTTCACGAACGACGACTACGGCGAGAACAGCGGCACGTCGATGTCGTGTCCGCACGTCGTCGGCTCGGCGGCGCTCGTCTGGGCGCTCGCGCCGGACGCCACTGCAGAGCAGGTCGTGAACGCATTGCTCACTACGGCCACCGACCTCGGCGTGACGGGTCCCGATCCGCTGTTCGGCGTTGGAGTGATCAACGTGAACGCCGCGGCACACGTACTCGCGCCGAACGGGTTCCCGATCACCACGGGCCGTCCGGTCGGCATGCGCGGTCGTCGCTGAAAATAACTGTCTCGATGATGAGGTTCTGAGACTCAGAATCCGTCCAGGAGGGAAGAGCATGTCTCGAAGGATGTCCGTGTTCGCCGTTACCGTGGCGCTCGTCATCACGCCGTTTGTTTTCGCGGCCGACGCCGCAAAAAAGGATCGTGATCCTGATTGCGCCGAAGAGGCAGCAGCCGCGGTCGACGTTGCGGCGACTGAAGCGCGCACTGCTGCGCTCACGGCGATGTTTGCAGCGACCGCCGAAGAAGAAGTCATCGAAACGCTCGACGGCATCGCGTCCGGAATGGGAGCGCTCGAAGTCGTCGTCGCGCGCATCGACACCGATGGAAAGATCGTCTTCTCCTGCGTCGACAACGAGCAGGGCGCGGAACGCTTCCTCACGCGTCCGATCGACAAGCTCGCCACGAAAGAAGAGAAGGAGCAGTAGCGAATGCGCCGACTTCTTCTCGCAGTGCTTCTCCTTGCCGCGGTTGCGTTCCACGCGTCCGCGGGAACCGGCAAGGTCATCATCAACAACACCGATCTGCCCCTCCTCGGATTCAACGATCCAACTCCCGCCACGCCCGTTGGTAGCAACCCCGGCACGACCATCGGTCAGCAGCGCCTGAACGTTTTTCTCGCGGCCGCCGAGCGATGGACAACGATGCTCGATACGAACATCGACATCATCGTGAATGCGTCGTTCTCCCCGATGCAGTGCGATGACGAGGGCGCCGTGCTCGCATCCGCGGGTCCGCGTACGTTTCTCCGCGATTTCGCAGCCGCGCCGCGCGTGGGCGTCTACTACCCGATCGCACTCGCGAACAAATTCGCGGGCGTCGATCTCGGCCCG
>DASYLL010000392.1:0-16125 GCA_036009605.1 Thermoanaerobaculia bacterium
ACCGTCGGCAAGAATCCGGACCAGCTCATCGTAGAAGTAGTTCGAGCCTTTCCGCACATCCTCGGAAATGCGCTCGTCGTACATCTGACGGCTGCGGTCGATGTCGTCCTTCAGCCGCTCGTAGAGATCCCTGTTCTTGCGACCCTGCTCGACTTTCGACTCGTTGTAGAGCTTGATCTCGGACACGAGCAGGCGCGCGAAGCGGCGGGCTTCATCGTGGCGTTTGCTGTCTTCCGTCGGTGGTCCGGCGGGGGAACCTCCGCGCGCGAGGCTCGCGGGCGGGATGTACTGCGTCGAGGGACGTTCTTCGGTCGACAGCGTCGGCGTGACCGGCGACGGTGCGGCTGCTTTCGGAGGCTCCGGAGCAGGCGCGAGCGGCGGCGGAGCCACAGGTGCCGGCTTCGGCTGTGGCGCGGGAGTGCTCGCACTGAAATCGTCCGCAGACGGAACGTTGAACTCGGGACGCTGCGCCGCCATCAACTCGCGCAACTGCGCAGCGTTGATCGCGACCGTGCCGGCGTCCGTGCGCAGCGGAACGGGCTGATCCGGAATCGCTGCTGCTGGTGCAGGCGGGGGAACGACTGGAGCGGATACGGGTCCCGAGGTGAATGCTGGTCCCGTAGTGGACGTGCGCTCGAAGGCCGGATGCTCGGAAACACCGGCATCGCTGAGGCTCGGCGACGGGATCTTCTTGCGAATCGCGAGCGTATCGACGAGCAGCCCCGTCGTGAAGACGAGCAGCTCGAGCGCCGACTGGTCGAACTTTCCTTTCGCGTCGCCGACGGCATCGACATAGACCGCCGCGGCGACCTTGTCTTTGATGACCATCGGGATGAGCACGGCGGTCTCGGATGCTGCAACGCCGAGACGCGTCGAGAGATTGGCGCCGTCCCAGGCGACGACTTTCTCTTCGCGCAACACGAGGTCGAGCTCAGGGATGAGACCGGGCGTCGCGTTGAAGCGCTTGATCAGCTCGTCGTTGCCGCCCGCGGCGGTGAAGCCGACGCCTTTCCATCCGCTGAACGTTTCGCCGCGCAGGATCAGCAGCGCCGCGCGCGATCCGAATTCGAGACTCTGCTCGAGCAGAGAGTTCAGTACGTCCACTTGTGAACGTCCGCGTTCGATGGCCTGGACGCCAGCTTTGACGCGAATCGCACCGGCGCCGGATGGCACTGCAGCGGCCGCGAGCACGGGCGGGCGATCCGCTTCGATCCCATCTTCAAGATCCGTGATCGCTTTCTGGATCTGCGGGAGGAACGTGAAGGAGTTGACGTCGGCCTGAACGGATTGAAGGGCGGCCTTGAGCTGCTGGTCGACCAGGACACGCACGTCTTCGACGGACGAGCGGATCTCGGCCACCATCTTCTCGATCGACTCGCGTACCTGCGCGTCGATCGAGCTCGCGACTTCCTCGCCCCTCACAGCCATAAATCCTCCGGTTGCTGTAGCTTGCCCGAGCGCGGATTATCGGCCTCGCTCTCTCACGCTGTCAAGGAAGCGGGGCTCGTGCTAACTTACGGGTGGATGCGAGTTTCCCCTTGTTTCACCGTGGTTTTGGTGATGCTCGCGCTTGGTTGCGCGAACGAGCCGCCGGCCGATCATCAGGCCGAGTGGCGGGACGTGCTGCGCCACAAGCGCGCCGCGACCGCGCCCGACGCGTCCCCCGATCACAAACAGATGTACGCGGACTCGGTGCGCGCGTTCGTCATGAAGCATCCCACCCACAGCCGCGCCACGGATGTCTGGATGCGCCTGCAGCTGGAGTTCGCGGACGATCTCGCCGAGATTGGACGGTATCAGGATGCGGTCCGTTTTTATCGCGCGGTGCTGACCAGCCATCCCGAGAACGATCACGCGCGGCGCGAAATGGCGCGCGCGGTTGCGCGACTCTCCGTCACACACGAAGGGATGCTCCAGCTTCGCAAAGGCATGTCCGAACGTCAGGTCGCCACCCTCCTCGGCAAGCCGTTGCCCGGCTGGAGCGTGAAGAATCGCCGCGCGGGCACGACCTTCGAAGCGTGGTACTACCGGACGCGAACCGGCGCGCTCGCGGCCGTCTATTTCAGAGACGGCAAGGTTCTCGCTGCAGAAGAGACTTCGAATCACCGCCTGGGCAGGCTCGGATCCTGAAATCGGCCTCATCCCTTCCGCGTTAGTAAGGATCGACAAGAGAACGACATGCCGATTTACGAGTATCAGTGTGCAAATTGCAAAGAGCGACACGAAGTCATTCAAAGGTTCTCCGATCCGCCGCTCGAACACTGTCCGAGCTGCGGCGGCGACATGAAGAAACTCCCGTCGTCTCCCGCGATTCAGTTCAAAGGCTCCGGTTTCTATAAGACCGATTACCCGAGCGCCAGCAGCAGCAGCTCCAATTCTTCGAAGTCCGAATCCAAATCGTCGGATTCGACAGCGAAGACGGAGACGAAAACCGAAACCAAATCCGAGACAAAAAGCGAAAGCAAGAGCACGGAGTAACGAAGTTCACATGGATTTTGCGCCGGCATTCGAGCTTTCGCAGCTCTCGTCCCACACACTCTTCGAACGAACCATGGTGAAAGCGAAAGAGATAAAGCGCCGCGCCGACTCGGTGCTCGAGGAGCTCTTCCGCTCCATGTTCGAGGAAGTCGACACGGACAAGCTCAAGAAGGAAGTCGACGAGCTTCGCACGAACGCACCCGCGTTCGTGCCCGCGCAGCACGCGCGTGTTCTCGCGCGTCGCACCGGCATCCGCTGCGCGGCAGCAGGTGCAGTGACGGGCTTGCCGATGGGCTTCGCAACATTCGGCGCACTCGGCGCCGACCTCGCCTATCTCGTCTACCAGCAGTTCCGTCTCATCCTCGGCATCGCCACGATCTACGGACACGAGCCCACTGCGCGCGAACGTTTCAATGAAGCGTTGTCGTGTCTCGCCTACGCATCGGGTGTCGGCGCAGGCAAGAGCGGCATCGCCGCGATGCTCGGCGCAGCGACGATCGAAGGCGGCATGATCGCGGAGAAGATCGGCACGCGCGTGCTGCGCGATCGGCTCACGAAATTCATTCCGTTCGTCGGCGTTGTTTCCGGCGGTGCGCTCAACTACGCGGCAGTGCACGCCGTCGGGCGCAGCGCGATCCGCTATTACGAATCGCGCGTCGACACAGCGGTCGCGGATGAGATCTGGGCCGACGGCGACCGCGAACACGCCTAGGCCGCCGGGCACGGCCCGGGGCGCTGGTTGCTTTCGCTGATGCACGTGCGGCTGCCAAGTGGTGCAACCCGTCGTGGCGTTCACGCGAAACTGGCCCACTCGGCAGCCGTACGTCCAAGGAGCGAAGCAATCAGCGCAGCCGGCCATGCCGGCTGGAATTCACTCTACAAAGCAGTGGTTTGCGGCGTGTGACAACGATGCCGAAATTCGAATACGAATCGCACACGGAGCCAGACTCCGCGTTCTTCGAGCGCCGCCGTCTCCGTCGTGTTCGGATGATCGTGGATCTCACGCTGAACCTGATCAGCAGCGATCGCACGGTCTCTCATCGCGAGGCGCGATGCCTCGTCGATTGCGCGCGCAAGGCGATCCTCGAGCTCTTCCCCGGATTCGAAATTCGTTACGAACGGATCGTGCAGCCGAGCTTCACAAGCGTGCTGCAACAGCGCTGGCCTCACGAAGAGCTCAGCTACTCCGATCCGCACGAAATGGTCAACTGAGCCGCGTCAACGCTGGTCCGGCACCACTCCCACCAACTCCCATCGTTCGATCACTGCAGGCGCGAATGCTGCGCGCCGCGCGAACACCATCGACGCATCGTCGTATCCAATGAGCGCCCAATCCTTCCGCGGCCAATAGGCGAGCGATGCGGGCATCGTTTGTTGTGTTCGCGTGACTGCATCGAGCACCGGCAGCGGCGGACGATACTCATCGACCGCGAGATCGATGCGATTCTTCGCGAGCAATGCACGCCACGCGCGTTGATCGCGCCGCGCGACCGCGAACTCTTCGATGAACGTGCGATAGAGCTCGTTGCGGCCGTCGGTGAGCACGCGACGCTCGGGATAGAACGACCAGATCAGAAAACCGCCGAACTGATCGGGGTTGTAGATGTTGCCGCGCAAGCCTGTCTCGTTCAAACGCGCGATGGAGCGCACGGGAAAGCGCTCAGGCGCGATGCCGAGTCGATGATCCGCGGTGATCGCGACGAACATGATTGCCGCGGCAGCACCGACGTACACGATTGCGCGACGGATCTCGAAGCGCGGCATCAGCAGCGGAAACGCCGCGAAGAACAATCCCTGATTGCGCACGTGGCGGATCGCGAGAAATGCGAATCCTGCGAAGAGCAGTACGCGCCACCACGCACCTTCTTCGTCGCGACGCACGATGAACGCGGCCGCGCCGCCGAGGACGCAGAGATAGAGCAACGGAAACTGGGAGAGGCGGCTCGGTAGCCATTCAGCGTTGACGAACGCGCCGCTGCCGACGAACGACATCAACTCGATCGGCGCGAGAATCGCGCGCCATCCGAATGGATTGATCAGCAACGCGAGTGCGCTTGCGACGATCGGCGCAACACGACGCGTCGACAACGCTGCGAGTCCAGGTGCGAGCAACGCCGATGGATGGATGTTGATCCAGAGCGCCGCGAGAATCGCATGCGCGATCCACGAACGCGCGGCGATCACCAGCACGACGAACAGCATCGCTACGGATGACGGTCGCAGATCGAGCGTCTGCATCGCGCCTGCGAATGCAATCGCGGTCAGCAGCAGATCGCGTCGCGATTTGAAAAACGCGAGGATGAAGATCGACGCCGCGAGCAACGCGCGTACGACCGACATGCCCGTGAGTCCGACGATCTCGTGCGCGCCATACGCGACGATCTCGAACAGCCACTCGCCGTTGATCCACGGATGTTTGTCGCTCGCGAGCGCGAACGGATCCGTCAGCGGCAATGCGCGATGCTCGACGATCCAGCGGCCGGTGGCGAGATGCCAGAAGTAGTCGTAGTTGCGGATCGGACCGACGGCCGCGAGCGCAAATGCGACGAAGAGCGCGATCGGAGCCAGCCGCTTCATTGCGGCGGCGAGTGTATCCCGTGCGCCAGCATGGGAACTGGCGGGCGGGCGCCCCCTACCCGCGTCCCTACAGCGACCCGTTTGCCCGCGCCAGTTCCACGTCGCCGTTCACGGTCACGATCTTCAGATCGTGCTTCCCGCCATTCACCTCACCCGACACGCGGCGGCTGCCGGGGTTCGAGTGAATGCTCAGCGGGAACGCCGCTTCGAAGTCGCCATTCACTTGCGACATGTCGACGGCGAACGACGCATTCTGCGGAAAGATCGCTTCCACGCCGCCATTCACGGTCTTGAAGCGCGCGCCCTGGAAATCGCGCGTGAACTTTGCCTTCACGGTGCCGTTCACGGTCGTCGCGCGCAGCTCGTTGAGGCCCGCGGTCTCGATGTCGATCTTGCCGTTCACGGTGGTCGCCTGCGTTTCGCCTTCGACGCCGCGCGTGATGATCTTGCCGTTCACGGTCATGACTTCGAGCGTCAGCGTCGGCGGCACGCGCAGGACGTAGTCGATGCGCTTGTCGTCGCGGCCAAAGAGTGAGAAGTTGAAGCGGAATCGCTTGCCGTTGCGCTCTTCGCGGCGTCCGATGCGCAGCGTGTCGCCTTCCAGCGTGGTCTCGAAGAGGCCGTCGTTTTCGACGCCCTTCTTGATGTCGAGATCGCCGCGCGCGGTGGCCACGAGCGAGATGTCGCTCGTCTGCGCCGCTTCGACGGAAATGTTGCCGTCGACTTCGAACACGCGCAGCTCGCGGATCGAGGCGGCGGGCCAGTTGCGGGTGATCGTCGCGGTCGCCTGATTACTGCTGCGGCGGTCGGTGTGTCCGTCTGCCCGACCGCACGCCATTGCGACGAGTGCGATCGGGAGTAAATAAAGCGTACGGTTCAGCCTGTTCATCTGACACCTGCAAGTCGGTTGTACGACAATCGCCTGCCGAGGTTTCAGTGTGAACGATAGCCCCCAGACCAAACTACTCCGGATTGCCGCGTTTCTCGTCGACGCTTTGTCGATCGCGATCCTGCTCATTCTCCCCGCGTCTCTCGTCAGTTACGGGATGACCTGGACCACCACGCCCAAAGGGATCCAGCTCGTCTGGTGGAGCGCCCTCGGCATCTTCATGATGGCCATGCTCCTCCGCGACGGCTTCCGTCGCCGATCCATCGGCAAGCAGCTCCTCGGCCTGCGCATGCTCACCCCGCACGGCGAAGGCTGCGGCTACGGACGCTCGATCGTGCGCAATCTGCCGCTCGTGCTGCCGGGCTGGAACCTGATCGAGGTGATTCTCGTGCTCGCGGGGAAACCGCGGACAGGCGATCGAATCGCGAAGACGACGGTTACTGAGGAGTGACTTCGATGCGAAGCGCCGTCAGCCGCTTCGTGAACGCGTCGACCGCGGACAACCGCACGTCGAAAAAGAACTCGTTCTCTTCGCCATAGCGTTCTTCGACGAGCACCACATCGGGCGGATTCACCAACCGATAGATCTGGCCGAGCGCATCGAACGGCACGATCATGCGCATGCGCTGATACACATACCGATCGAGCGGCGTCGCGATCTTCAACGTCTCGGCCGCGGTCTCGCGATACGCGCGCGACAAGCCGCCGGTGCCGAGCTTGATACCGCCGTACCAGCGCACGACGATGACGCCGAGGTCGTGCAACGCGGCGCCTTCGATCGCGGCGAGGATCGGCTTTCCCGCAGTGCCGGACGGCTCGCCCGCATCGGAGCTGCGCGACCGCGCATCCGCGAACAGACGAAACGCCCAGCAGTGATGCGTCGCGTCGAAGTAGCGCTTCTGCACGCGTTCGAGCTCTGCGAAAAACTCTTCGTCCGTCGTCACGGGAAACGCGAGTCCGAGAAACTCCGAGCGCTCGATCTTGTGTCGAAACTCGGCCGGTTCGGCGAGCGTGCGGAAGTGATCAACCATGACGATGCGCCGAAACGTGACGATGTCCGCGCAGGTAAAACCGCAGCGGCCACGCGGCCGCATCGCCCGAGTTGTCGATGCCGACTCGCGGACTCACGACGATGTCGTCCTCATTCACTTCGATGTCGCGCGCGGTGATCCACAGCGTGTCGCCGCGAAAGCTCTGTCCGTCGAGTTGTCGATCGATGTCCATGGCCATGCAGATCTTGCCCGGCCCGTTCATCAGCTCCCAATCTTTCTTCGCTTTCGGACGTCGCTCGCGCATCGCCTCGATGCCGCGCAACGGCTCCGCCGCGCGCAAGAGCACTGCTTCCGCGATGTCCGCTTCCTGCGTCACGACGTTGAGGCACCAGTGCATCCCGTACGTGAAGTAAACGTACGCAGTCCCACCCTCGGCATACATCGACTCGTTCCGCGCCGACCGCAATCCACACCGCGCATGACTGGCCATGTCGTTCGCGCCAAGGTAGGCCTCGGTCTCGACGATGCGTGCGGCGAGCAGCTCACCGTGATCGAGTCGGCGCCACAACACACAGCCGAGGAGTGCGCGTGCGACGGAGACGGTGTCGTTGAGGAAGAAGGCTTTGGGGAGTTTGCGAGTGCGGGGCATGATGTTGCTGGTTGCTAGTTGCTGGTTCGAGGTCATTCAGCGCCAGGAAGCACCGGCACGCGCTGAGTCACCTTGAACCAGCAACCAGTAACCAGCAACATTCTTCACACCTCGAGTCGTGGCTCCTTGCGATGATCGAGCTGGTCCTCCGTCACGTGACGCTCCAGGACGCTCATCAATTCGCGATGCACGCCGGGCGATGCGCCGACGACGTTGCCGCGCTCGAGCCAGCGCTGGCCACCGGAGAAATCCGTCACGATGCCGCCCGCTTCGGTGACGAGCAGCGCGCCTGCGGCGACGTCCCATGGCGAGAGATGCATCTCGAAGAAGCCGTCGAAGATGCTCGCAGCGGTGTACGCAAGATCGAGCGCTGCGGAACCGGCGCGACGCACGCCTTTCGACGTGCGGATGACGTCACTGAAGATCGCGACGTACGGCGCGACGTACTCCTGCGCGCGAAACGGAAAGCCGGTCGCGATGAACGAGCCTTCGAGCGTTTCCTGCGTCGAGATGCGCATCCGCTTGCCGTTGCGGAACGCGCCGGCGCCGCGCTGCGTCGTGAAGAAGAGATCGCGCAGCGGTTCGTAGACGATGCCCGCAACGGTCTCGCCGCGCTCGCGCAGCGCAATCGAGACGGACCAGAACGGGAAGTGCTGCAGATAGTTCGACGTGCCGTCGAGCGGATCGATGATCCACGTGCGGTCGTTGGAGCCGGATGTGCTGCCGCTTTCCTCGCCGAGGAAGGCGTCGCCGGGGGAGAGGTCGCGGATGGCGTCGAGGATCGCGGCTTCGCTCTCGCGGTCCGCGTTCGAGACCCAGTCATGGCGCGCCTTGAGATCGGCGTCGTCCTTGCCGAGGTGCTCCCAGTATTTGAGAAGGATGGCGGCTCCGCGCCGCGCTGCTTCGATGCCGATCTCCACGTCGTTCATGCGCGGCGGATTGTATGTGACTCGCATTTAAGACACTCATCCGTTACTCTTTCGGCCCATCCATGAATATGCGCGGAAGTGCCCGGCGTGGCCCGGCTCTGCCCGTTGTACGAACGGCCGCGTTCGCCTGGGATCGGGCATTGATCGCGACGTTGCGTCATGCGTCGCTGCCTTGGGCGGAGTCACTCGCGGCGACACCGCTCGCGGAGGTTCGCGAGTTGGGCTCGCGCGATCGGTTGTCGCTGCTCGCGCAGTTCGCGGCGCATGAGGCGTTGTTGCAGTTCGCGGGGATCGCGGATGGTGAATTCGATCCCGCCGAGTGGGCGGTCGCGCAGAAGCGTGGAAGCGATGTGCGGCTGCTTCGCGTCGCGGCTCGTGCCTGTGATCCGTCGCCGGCGCCGCCGGTGTTGACGCTCGCGCAGCAGTTCGCGGAGCAGGTTGGCGCGGAGCTGGACACGCTGCGTCAGTCATGGGCGCGTGCGGATGCGATCTACGCGGATGCGTTCGCGCGAGTGTCACGCGATATCGCGGTTGATCTGCGATGGATGCGTCGCGCGGCGTGCGGCGCGATCGCGGCTCCGGGCGCGGAAGGGTTGCGTGTGCTCGTGAATGAGCACGGACGCTTCGGATACACGACCGACGATTGCGTCGACGCTGTGCAGCGTTTTGCGGAGCTCGACGGTTCGTTTCGCGTGACGGTGCTTCGTGGTGCGTCGCCGCTCGAGCGGTACTCGGCCGTCGGTGCGTTGATCAGCGATCGCATGATCGATGCAGCCGCGGCCGCGGAGCGGATTCTCGGCGCGACATCCCGCGCGCGGCAGGTGTTCATCGTCGTCGACGCCGGTGCATTCGATGAAGGCTCGCGCCAGGTCGTCGAGCTGCTCGCGAATGCGAAGCACGGCACGTGGCTGATTCCGAATGACGAGCACGCGTTGCCGGATGCACGCGCGTTTCTGATCGCACCGCGTCTCGCTGCGCGCATGGCGCTCGATGTGCCGCCGGACGAGTTCGTCGATTCGCCCGCGTTCGGTGCGTATCTCGCGCACGGCGAGATTCCGCCGCGTCGCGCGTCGTTGCCGAGTCTCACCGAGCCCGCGCGCTCCTACATCGGAGCACTGGCACTCCTCGGCACCACGATCTCTCGGACGCTCGCAACGGAGTTCCTCAGCGACTTCCTGTTCAAAGGCGACCTCGAAGAGCTGGTCGTCGATGGTGTGACGTCGCTCGACGAAACGTCGTTCGTATTTGCGAGCGATGCGATTCGCGACGAAGCCACGCGACTGATTCCCGCGGCGTCGCGTCCCGCGATCTGTCGTGTTGCTGCCGCGCACACGAGTGGGACTCGCGCGGCGCTGCTCTGGCTGGATTCCGGCGATGCTGTTTCTGCCGCGAGTGTGCTCGAAAGCGCGGAATGGACGAGCGCCGAAGAAACGCTCGCTGCGATGCGTGGTGTTCCTGCATCGGTGCTGACGCCATCCCTCGCGCGTCGCTACGCTCACGCGCTGATCGACTGCGGTCGCTATCGTGACGCGCGCGATCTCGGCCTCGGCGATGAGTTCGTGCTCGCGCGTGTCGAGCGTCGCATGGGCGATTACGCGACGTCACTGGCGCGGCTCGATCGCGTCGAGCCTTCCTTCGATGCGCACCTCCTGCGCGTCGAGTTGCTGCGATTGCTCGAACGTGAGAACGAATCCGTGCGCGAGCTCGAACGCTGCGTTGCAACGACCGACGAAGAACGCGCGGGTCTCGACTACGAGCGCGCGCTGCACGAGCTCGACGCAACGCCGCCACCGTCGCACTATCTCGCGTCGCGCCTCGCGACGTATCGCGCGGTGGAGCGTCGTGATTACGAAGAGGCCGCGCGCTCCGCGGCCGAAGCGCACAACCGCGCACGCAACACGATCGAACGTATCGACGCGTCGCTCGATCGTGTGTTCGCGGTCTTCTCCGCGGGCGATTGGGATCTCGCGCGAGCGGTTGCAGTGCAGGCGTTGCAGGAGGTCGAGGAAACGCAGGGCGATCGCGCGGCGGGCGGCATCGTCTTCACGCTCGCATACCTCGCAGCCGACGCGGGTCAGTGGGCGCACGCCTCGCAGCGCATCGCGCGCTTGCGTCAGTACTACGCGAGCACGAGCGACGAAGTGCGGCTTGCCGAAGTGCAGTTGCTCACGGCGCATCTCGATTTCTCGCGCGGGCGCTTTGTCGACGCACGACGCGCCGCGCAGTCGATCTTCGAGCGCCGCGGCCATCACGATCAGATCCGCGAAGCCGCCGCGCTCATCGTCGACGAGCTGGATGTGATGGACGGCCGCACGGCGCAGTGCTCAACAGGCCGCTCGGGCAACGCGGAGCTGACCCGTCGCCATCACCGTCTGCGCAGCGAGTGGCAGCACGCGATCGGCGATTCCGTTCCCGCGAAACTCATTCGTTTTCGCGCAGCCATCGCCAACAACGACGCCGCGACCGCGCGTGTGCTCGCGACCGAGCTCGATCTCGCATTCGACGCCGCGCCTGCACCAACCGAGATCGAGCTGCGTTTGCTGCGTGCAGCCGCAGCGCGCGACTTCCCATTCGCACCACATGACTTCGACATCCCGTGGTGTTTCGCTACGCGCAACCGCCTCGGTCAATGGAACGCCATCGGATCGTATGCGGTGCCGAGCTTCGATCATCTCGACAGCGCCGTCGACTGGACCGCGTGCAGCGATCGCGAGCATCTCTACGTCGAGGGCTCCTCGCAATGGACCGCGGACGGCCGAGACGCGATTGCCGCGATCTTTCGCACGCGCGCAGAGAACCATCGCTTCCGACGCCTGCTCGAACAGGAAGAGAACACGAGCCCCACGCGCGCCGGTGCGATCGACGGCATCGTCGGCCAATCCGCGGCGATCCGAGAGATCGAATCGCTCGTCGCCCGCGTCGCACGTCGCGACGTCGCCGTGTGCATCCTCGGCGAATCCGGAACCGGCAAAGAACTCGTCGCGCGCGCAATGCATCGCCAGTCGCCGCGTCGACAGAAGACCTTCACCGCCGTGAACTGTGCAGCGCTACCCGAGAACCTCGTCGAGAGCGAACTGTTCGGACACGTGCGCGGCGCATTCACCGGCGCGGATCGCGATCGCGCGGGACTCATCGAGACGACCGACGCCGGCACGCTCTTCCTCGACGAAGTCGGCGAGCTGCCGTTGCCGACGCAAGCCAAGCTCCTGCGCTTTCTGCAGGAGGGCGAGTTCCGCCGCGTCGGCGACACCGTGAACCGCTCCGCCGACGTACGCATCGTCAGTGCGACGAATCGCCGTCTCGACGAGGCCGTCGAAGAAGGACGTTTTCGCGACGATCTCTACTACCGCATTCGCGGCGTCGAAGTCGTCCTGCCCGCATTGCGCGAGCGCGGCAGCGACATCCTTCTACTGGCGTCGCACTTTCTCGGCATCGAGCGAACGAAGCATCGCTCCGGCCCTGCGCTGCT
Source organism: Thermoanaerobaculia bacterium (assembly GCA_036009605.1). Classification (GTDB taxonomy): domain Bacteria; phylum Acidobacteriota; class Thermoanaerobaculia; order Gp7-AA8; family Gp7-AA8; genus QHVT01. The sequence continues at coordinate 11,984 of DASYLL010000392.1, forward strand.
GTCGACGGATACCGAAGCGATCTTCACCGCGTATGCGTGGCCGGGAAACGTGCGCGAGTTGCAGAACACGATTCGCGCGGCGCACGCGATGGCGGGCGAGTCCGCGAAAGAGATCGACGTCGAGCATCTGCCCGAGCGCCTGCGCAATGTTGCGCCCGCTCGCGCGAGTGCGGGTTCCTATCAACATGCAGTGATGCGCTTCAAACGCGATCTGATCGAACGATCGCTCATGGAATCGAGCGGCAACCAGAATCAGGCCGCCGCCGCATTGAAGATGTCGCGGCAGGCGCTGGCGTATCAGATCCGCGAGCTGGGCATCCTCGTGCGCGGCTGAATAAACGCCCGGCGCGTTGCGCCGCTCAAAGCCGCCGAGCCTGAAAGATCAGTAGCGCGCGCCGCAAGGCGCCGCAACCAGCGCAGCCGGCCGCGCCGGTGCATCCTCGTGCGGGGATGAGAAACGCCCGGCGCGTTGCGCCGCTCGAAGCCGCTGAGCCTGAAAGATCAGTAGCGCGCGCCGCAAGGCGCAGCAACCAGCGCAGCCGGCCGTGCCGGCCCGGCCTGTAACAGAACGCGGGAGGCACTGTGGCGAAACCGCTTCGTACGTTCCCGTTTGCAATTTGGCTCGTACAATCGCGGCATTCCAGGAGATGGCAATGGTTCGCAAGGTCGCCGCCGCAGTGTTGTTCCTCGCACTCAGCGGATGTGCGTTGTACACAGACGTCAACGTCACGCCGCTTCTGCTCACTCCGACGAGCATCGATCGCGGCTCGGACGTCGTCTCGATGCTTCGCAAATCCGATTACCTGCGCGTGATCGAGCACGCTTCGACCAACGAGAAACAGCGCCAGAGCGCGCAGGAGCTCGGCGCGTACGGCAACGCGTATCTGATCTCCGGCCGCTATGACGATGCGCGCGGATGCCTGCGCGCGGCGCTCGATCTCAAACCGTATCGCTCCAGCTACGCGGACATTGCGTGGGATCTCTCGCAGGTCGAGTTCCTCTCCAACAATTTCGAGTCGAGCCTGGAGTGGGCGAACATCGCCGTCACGCAGGGCATGCAGATCCGACAGTGGCATCTCGAATACCTCAAGTCGCTGGTGGGCGTGCCGGTGTATCGCTTCAGCGGCAAGGCCGAGCAGCGTCTGCCGTTCAAGTTCGGACGCCCCGATGTGCCGCGCCTCGCAGTGCGCGTGAATCGCTCGACGGACGTCGAGGCAATCGTCGATTCCGGTGCTGTGCTGTCGATCATTTCGGAGCGACTCGCTGCGACACTCCCTGTGCGTAGTCTCGGTGACTTCGAGGGCACGTTCTACGGACTCCTCGGCGAGCCGATCAGTGTGAAGTTCGGCATCCTCGACACGCTGGAGCTGGGTGGCATGGTGATCGAGAACGTGCCGGTGGCGATCATGCCGGACCAGAAGCTGCGCTTCCTGCTCAGCAAAACCGACGGCACGCAGTTCGACATGAACTTCCTCCTCGGCTCGAGTCTGCTGAAGGAGTTCCGTCTTGAGCTCAATTTCAATTCGCGCAACATCACGTTCAAAAAACTCACGCCCGCGGATCGTGTGCCCGCTCTCGATCAGAACCTCTTCTTCAAAGGCTTCCGCCCGCACGTGCGCGGCGCCGTGAATCGCAAAGGGTGGTTCCTGTTCGTGATCGATACCGGCTCGGAGATCACGTTCCTCAATGAAGCGCGGCTGTCGGCACTGCCGGTTGCGTCATTGGGCTCGTCTCACACCGCGACATTGCAGGGATTGGGCGGCGCAATGAAGCGGGGCGCGAAGCTCAAGGATGTCGAGATCGGCATCGACAAATGGGCGGGCTCGTTCAAGACGATTCCGATCTACGAAGGCAGTGAAACCGACAACGCCGTTGGAATCCTCGGCCAGAACTTCCTCGGCAATTTCAATGTCGTGATCGACTTCGGACGGATGCGCGTTGATCTGAAGAAGCGGTGAGCGTCTTAGAGGGTTAGAGTCGTAGAGTCTTAGAGGGGCGCGAGGCTCAGGCGCCTCTAAGACTTTAAGCCTCTACGACTCTATGACTTCTTCCGCCCTGCCCATCCTTCGATCACGCGCTGCGGCGTACGCGACAAAGCCAGCGACTCCGGCGGCACGTCCTTGGTGATCGTCGATCCCGCGCCGACATACGCACCGCGCCCGATGCGGATTGGTGCGACGAGTTGCGAGTCGGAGCCGATGAACGCGCCGTCTTCGATCACGGTCTTGTGCTTGTGCTTGCCGTCGTAGTTGCACGTGATCGTGCCGGCGCCGATGTTCACGTCCGCGCCGATTTCGGCGTCGCCGATGTACGACAAATGCGAAGCCTTCGCGCCTTCGCCGAAGACCGCCTTCTTTGTCTCGACGAAGTTGCCGATCTTCACTTTGCGTCCGAGCTTCGTCCCGGGGCGCAGATGCGCGTACGGTCCGACCGCGGCCTGGTCTTCGATGATCGCGTCTTCCGCGACGGTGCCGGTTTTCAGATGCACGTCATCGCCGACGGTGACGTTGATGAGATGCACGCCCGGTTCGACGACGCATTCTTCGCCGATGCGCGTCGTGCCTTCGAGTGTGACGAATGGGTAGATCACCGTGTCGGCGCCGATCGTCACGGTTGAATCGATCACGACTGTCGACGGATTGCGGAACGTCACGCCTTCGCTCATCAACTTCGTGATGACGCGGCGCTGGATCTCGGTGTCGACCTCTGCGAGGTCGGCACGTGAATTGACGCCAAGGGCTTCGATCGGATCGTTGGCGATGACGGCGCCGACGCGATGTCCGGCGTCGCGAATCACCTTCAGCAGATCGGTGAGGTAGTACTCCTTCTGCGCGTTGTCGGGCGAGAGATTGCGCAGGTTTTCAAAGAGATGCGCGCCTTCGAAGATGTAAATGCCAGCGTTCACTTCGTCGATTTTCTTCTCGTCGTCGGACGCGTCTTTCGCTTCGACGATGCGCACGACCGAGTCGTCGTCGTTGCGAATGATGCGGCCGTACATCGCGGGCTGTGCGAGCTTCATCGTGAGCAGTGTGAGCGCGTTGCCCGAGCGTTCGTGCTCGTCGATGAGGCTTCGCAGAGTCTCGGGGCGCGTGAGCGGTACATCGCCCGAAAGAATGAGAACGCGCTTCGCCGATTCGAGAAACGTCGCGGCCTGCAACACGGCGTGACCGGTGCCGTTCTGTTGTTCCTGCACCGCGAATCGCGCGCGACTGCCGACGGCTTCCTGCACCGTCTCGCGTTGATAGCCGACGACCATCACGGGCGGATTTGGCGAGACGTCGGCGGCGAGATCGAGAACGTAGTCGATGATCGGACGCCCGCCCGCGCGATGGAGGATCTTGATGGTCGAGGACTTCATGCGCGTGCCGAGACCGGCCGCGAGGATCACTACTTCGAGGTTGTCGTTCATTGTGTGTCTTTTCGCATCCGTTCGAGTGTGCGTCCGTAGCGGTCGTAGATCTGAAAGATCGTTTTCGCCAGCGCGTCCGGATCGTGTCTCACGTAATCGTCCTCTGCAATGATGTCGCCGAAGAACGGCGTGACGCCGAGCGCGCGGATCGCTTCGAGATCGAACTGCACGGGATCCTGATTCATCTCGGCGTAGTGCGCGACGATCGATTCCGAGGGGCGGCGGCCGTTCATGACCATCACGTCTACGACGAGACCAGCGTGCTCGACGATCGCGCGCAGGTGATCCTGCGCGGTGAAGCTGTCGGTTTCATTCGGCTGCGTCATCACGTTGCACACATACACGCGCAGTGCCTTCGCATTGCGCAGCGCTTCGGCGAGCTGGCGGATCACGAGGTTCGGCAGCACCGACGTGTAGAGCGAGCCGGGTCCGATGATGATGAGATCGGCCGCTGCGAGTGCGGCAAGCGCGCCTGCCGTGGGCTCGGCGTCCGGAGGTTCGAGGGCGAGGTGCGTGATGCGTGCGTGACGCGCGGTCGTGCGCGGTGCTTCACCGATGTGCGAGCCACTGATCGCAACTTCGCCGACGAGGACCGTCTCGTCTTCGAGCTCCGCGCGCAAACGCACGTCGGTGAGGGTCGACGGATAGATCTCTCCGCGAATCGCCAGAACCTCGGACGCCGCGAGCACGGCTTTCTCGAAACTGCCGGTAATGTCGGTCATCGCCGTGAGCA
>DASYLL010000393.1:0-7774 GCA_036009605.1 Thermoanaerobaculia bacterium
TACCCCTGCTGCTCGCAGCATCAGGGCCAGCTGGAGGTGATACACGCCGGTCGCTTCTACGCAGACCCTTGCTGCCTTGCCTATCCACTTGAGCAGTTCCCGATGCCCGGCTGCATCGTTGCCAAACTCCTGCTCTTTCTCCTCATGTTCTCGACGCCGCACCCCCGTCAACGTCTTCGCGCTTACGTCGATCCCCACCTTCGTCTTGGATTGCATCTCCGCTCCCACTGCGTTATTCAAGACGTGGGCTTCCCGACCCTGTGACTCACCGGCCGACCTTGTAAATGCTGGCTCCATCGCCTCAGATACTCTGCGGCCTTGGTAATGAGGGCGGGGAGCCTATCTTCTCCACAAGCTCCAGGCTTCAGGTGCCGACGGCTTCCCCACGTCTTCTCCTTCAACATACAAGGTGCCGAAGGCGGATGAGGGTTTGTCGATCGCACGAAAAGAACCCCTCATCCGCGCTTTGCGCACCTTCTCCCCTTTCACAAGGGGAGAAGGCCAAGAGTGGGTCAATGCGCGGCAAGCAACAAAATGAGCAGCGGGAAGACGGGCAAGCGCATCGCGCGCCATGGCGTCGCAGGATCAGCGATGTCCGGCAACGTGCGCAGTTCCTCGCGCGGCAGCGTGAGGAACGGGCGCCAGTAGTTTGTGTACGAGCGTTCGAGGTTCTCCATCGAGAACAGATCGCTGTGCCCGAATCCTTCGGCGCGAACATTGATCGCGCCATCGCCATCGAATCCGCGTCGTCCCGAAGGTCCGGAGCCGTGAATGAACGTGTGGGCCAGCGGGACGACGGCATCGGCGGTGCCGTAGTGATTGAGCACGTCGTCGACGAGTCCCGCGTCGAGGAATTTCTGCCAGTCGAAATCGGGACGGAGGATGCAGCCCGTGAGGATCACGCGTCCGAATTTCAGCGGGTTCTCGCGTGTCAATTCGCGTTCGAGCAGATGTCCGAAGAGCCATGTCCCGAAGCTGTGCGCGATGAGATCGGGCTTGCCGTTGAAGCCGTGTTTCTGCGCTTCATCGCGCAGCACGGCGAGTTTCTCGCGGAGGTTCTCTCGCAGCTTTCCGCAGCGCCAGGCCATGACCACGCCCGCGATGATGATGCCGTATTTGTAGATCGCGATCGGAACCGAGCGACCCCACGTCGTGCTGAACTTCCAGGTGAATGACTCCTGCCACGCGCCGGTGGTGTTCATGCCGTGGATGGCGATGAGCCAGTCGACGACGCGCGCCGGCGCGAGGTCGCGAACGTAGATCGTTTCTTCGATCCCGTCTTCGTTGATGCGGAGCTGCTTCTCGAGGAAGCCGTCCGCGGCGAAGCGATCGAGCAACGCGATGGCGCTGGATTCGGGCGGCGGCAGTTCGATGCCGGTGAAGGTCGTGATGCGCGTCGCGAAGAGGTCGCGAAGAGCGACGGGCTGAGAGCCCGTCAGTTCAGCAATCAACGCATCCCAGTACTCGGGCGACGGCGTCTTCATTGATAGCGGCTCAGTTTTGCGAGGATCGTCCAGACTTCGCTCGCGTTCATTTCGGCGCGCAGGCGGATGCGGTGGTCTTTGCCGTAGAGCTGCACGCGCAGCGGGCGCGTGAGGCCGTCGCCGTCCTGGAAGTGGAAGACGCCGCCGACGCCGTGAAATGCATTCAGCTGCTGCGCGCGCACGGCGTTGCGCACATCCTGAATGGCCTGCTCTTCCCAGTACGCTTTGCCCGGCGCGTTCGCAGCGAATTCGATCGATGCGTCACCGGATCCGAGGCGGGATTTCTGCGCTTTCACGCCGGGATTCGGGACTTTGTTCGTCGGCACGTTCTGCTGATCGAGGTTCTTCGCGACCATCGGGATGTTGAACTGGCCGCGCTCGAGGTGTGCGAGCGGCATGAGCAGATCGATGACGCGCTTCGCTTCGACGATCGCGGCCGCGTGCTCTTCACCGACGATCGGATCGGCGATGAACAGCGCGGCGATTCCGCTCGACACGTGCGCTTCGAAGCGCGTGATCGCGCGCCACTCGACTTTGCGAAACGCGCGGTATTCGTAGAGGTCGAGGTCTTCTTCGCGGGTGAAGTTCTTCTCCGGAACCGCCACCCAGCCGGGCGAGGTCTCCTGCCACACGAGCCGCAACACTCCATCCACGAACGAGATCGAAGTGAGCTGCGCAACCTCGGGGAACACCATCACGGTCTGCGCATCCCACAGATGATCGAGTCCTGCATCGCGGACTCTCTGACGCAGCTTCGGTTGCGTGAGCTCGCGCTTCAGCGTCGAGGAAATGTTGAAGAGGTAGACGTGCTGGTTGCCCCATCCCTCGACCTCGGCGAGCCACTGCTCGACGTCTTCGAGCGTGAGCTCACCTGACTCGATGGCCGCGGTCAGACCTCGCTCGAAGTCATCCTTGTTGCTGCCGATGCGGATGTTCTTGCGGCGCAGCAATTCTTTGACGAAGCGGTTGCCCTGCGCGCGGATGATCCCCGCGGCGAGCCGCTTCAATGTGGCGATGTCGTCGGATTGCGACAATGCCGAGCTCATGCTGTGTGCGCAAAGCTTACCTCCCCAGGATGTTGCGCACCACTGCTCCGGCGCTTTCTCCGTTCCCGATTGCACGAACAATGGCGCTTCCGACGACGATCGCATCGCAACGGTCGCGTAGCAGTTCGTAGTGCTCGTGCCGCGAGATGCCGAAGCCGACCGCGATCGGATTCTTCAACTTCGCGCGCACTTCGTCGAGCCGCACGAGCAACGCCGGATCGAGCTCGCTGCGCGTGCCCGTCACTCCAGTGGTCGAGACGTAATAGACGAAGCCGTCGCTCGCTTTGTCGATCGCGCGGATGCGTTTGTCGGTCGATGTTGGCGCGAGGAGGAACACGACTCCGAGTCCCTGCGCGCGCATCGCCGCCTTGATTTCTGCGGATGATTCGGGCGGAAGATCGGTGAGCAGCAGTGAATCGATGCCCGCTGCTTTCGCATCGCGCGCAAAGGCTTCGGGTCCGTAGCGCAGGATGGGGTTCAAGTACGAAAACGCGATCAGCGGGATCGTGCTCTTGTCGCGAATCGCGCGTGCGATCGCGAAGACGTCGCGTGTGGTCGTGCCTTTCGCGAGAGCGCGTTGCGACGCGGCCTGGATCACCGGACCATCGGCGATCGGATCGGAGAACGGGATACCGAGCTCGATCGCGTCGGCTCCTGCTTCTTCGAGCTCGCGAACGATGCTCACGGTGTCGCAATCGCCGCAGGTGACGTACGCGATGAGGCCGCAGCGTTGTTCTTTGCGCAAACGCGTGAAGAGCGCCTTCATCCTTCGTCCTTCATCCGCTGCACCTGCGGCACGTCCTTGTCTCCCCTGCCGGAGAGATTCACGATCACCACAGCGTCGCGCGCGATCGTGTGTCCTTTGCGCAGCAGCCATCCGAGGGCGTGCGACGATTCGAGGGCGGGGATGATGCCTTCGCTTTCGCTGAGCTTGTGGAACGCTTCGAGCGCGAGGTCATCGCTGCAGTCGTGATACGCGACGCGGCCGGTCTCCTGCAAATGCGCGTGCTCGGGACCGACCGACGGATAGTCGAGGCCCGCGGAGATCGAATGCGTTTCGGCAATCTGGCCGAACTCATCCTGCAGCACCATCGAACGCGTGCCGTGCAGCACGCCGAGCGCGCCGCCGGAGAAACGCGCCGCGTGTTCGCCGAGGGTCGTGCCGCGGCCGCCGGCTTCAACGCCGATCATGCGGATCGACGGGTGCTTGAGCATGTCGTAGAAGAGACCGATCGCGTTCGAGCCACCGCCGACGCACGCGATGGCGACGTCGGGCAATCCGCCAGTGCGCTTGCGAAGTTGCACGAGCGCTTCGCGGCCGATCACCGATTGGAAATCCCGCACGACCATCGGATACGGATGCGGTCCGAGGACGGAGCCGATGATGTAGTGCGTGGTGCGGACGTTCGTCACCCAGTCGCGGATCGCTTCGTTGATCGCGTCTTTCAGCGTGCGGCTGCCGCTGGAAACAGGAACGACTTCGGCGCCGAGAAGACGCATGCGGAAGACGTTGAGCTCCTGACGAGCCATGTCGACTTCGCCCATGTAGACGACGCATTGGATGCCGAGGAGGGCGCAGGCGGTGGCGGTGGCGACACCGTGCTGGCCGGCGCCGGTCTCCGCGATGACGCGCTGCTTGCCCATCCGCTTCGCGATCAGCGCCTGCCCGATGGCGTTGTTGATCTTGTGCGCGCCGGTGTGCGTGAGATCTTCGCGTTTGAGAAAGAGACGGAAATTGCCGCCGCTCAGTTCCGCGAATTTCTTCGTTTCGGTGAGCGGCGTCGGACGTCCGACGAAATCGGTGAGGACGTCTTCGATCTCGCGCTTGAACGATGGATCGCGTTTGAGTTTCCTGTACGCGCTCTCGAACTCATCGAGCGCGGCCATGAGCGTTTCGGGAACGAACCTCCCGCCGAACTGCCCGAAGAATCCGTGACGATCGGGAAGCGCCGCGGTCATGTCGATCGCACCCGATCGAAGAATTTGCGCAGCTTCGCCTGGTCTTTCACGCCGGGCGCGGACTCGACGCCGGAGGAGACGTCGATGGCATCGGGACGCACGGCGCGAATCGCTTCTTCGACGTTGTCCGGGGTGAGACCGCCGGCGAGGAAGAACGGCTTCGAGCGCGAGACGCGCGTCAGCAGCGACCAGTCGAACGTGTGGCCGGTGCCGCCGCCGGTATCGAACATCACCCACTCCGCGCTCGTTGCGACGATCGGGACAGTGTCCGTGACTTTCACGGCGTTGATGACCGGCTTGCCGACCTCGCGCGCGACTTCGTCGGGCTCGTTGCCGTGCAGCTGGATGTACTCGTTGCCGGCGATTTGCGAGACGCGGCGCATCTCTTCGATCGATGCGTCGCGAAAAACGCCGACGCAGTGCAGCGGCTGGCTTTCGAGCGGGCGGCCGTCGTGACGGTTCCCCTTGCCGCCCGACCACTGCACCTGCGCGATGATGCGCGCGGCGCGTTTGGGGTCGATGTAGCGTGGCGAATCGGGGACGAAGATGAAGCCGAGAAAGTCGGCGCCGAGCTCCGCCGCGAGGGTCGCGTCGTCGAGTCGAGTGATTCCGCAGATCTTGATTTTCGTCATGCTGTTCTCAGTGTACGCACGGCGGCGGCGCGATCGTCCTGCCGCAGCAATGATTCGCCGACCAGGAAGGCGTGAAATCCCGCGGCGTGGAGTCGATCGATGTCCGCGCGCGTGCGAATGCCGCTCTCGGCGACGCGGATGGTTTCGGGTGGCATCAGGGGGCCGAGGCGTTCGGATGTTTCGAGATCGACGCGGAAATCGCGCAGGTCGCGATTGTTGACGCCGATGAGACGCGCGCCGCCGGCAACGGCGCGTTCGAGCTCTTCTTCATCGTGGACTTCGACGAGGGCGTCGCAGCCGTACGCTTCGAGAAGGCCGATGAAGTCGAGGAGCTTTCGTGAGTTGAGCAGCGACGCGAGGAGCAGGATCGCGTCGGCGCCCGCGGCGATGCCGCGCATCAGCTGCGACGGCTCGACGATGAAGTCCTTCATGATCACCGGGAGGCCCGTGGCTGCTTTCGCGCGTGCGATCCAGGAAGTCGAGCCGCGGAAGAACTCGGGCTCGGTGACGATCGAGATCGCCGCGGCACCGCCGGCGGCGTATTCACGGGCGATCGATTCGACGTCGGGGTTCTCGATGATGGACCCAGCGCTCGGCGATGCCGATTTGATCTCGGAGATGATGTTCACGTCATCGCGCGAGATCGCGTGGCGGAAAGCGAATGCTGTTTTTGCGGCGGCGTTGTCGCGCGCGGTGCGGCGGACGTCTTCGACGTCCATCGGCTCTTCGCGCAGACGCACGCGAGTGCGATCGACAATTTGATCGAGCACGGTCATTGTGCACGTCCTTGCAGGCCGTGCAGGTTGTCGGTTGTCGGTTGTCGGTTGTCCGTGGGCGTATTGGTTTCGGCCACGAGCTGTTCGAGTTTTTCTCTGGCGCGGCCGCTGAGGATCGAATCCTTGGCGAGGGCGACGCCTTCGCGGATCGATGCGGCCGCTCCTGCAACGTACAGTGCCGCGCCGGCGTTTGCGATCACGACGTCGTGTCGTGCGCCATCCGCGCCATTGAGGATTGCGCGGGCGATGGTCGCGTTCTCGTTGATGTCGCCGCCGGCGATTGCTTCGCTCGGATGGGAGCGCACGCCGATCTCTTCCGCGGTGATTTCGTACGAGCGGATCTCGCCATCGCGCACTTCGCAGACGAGCGTCGGCGCGGAGACGGAGATTTCGTCGAGACCATCGCGGCTGTGTACGACGAGCGCGTGCGCGGCACCCAGTGCGGCCAGTACGCGCGCGACGGTTTCGACGAGGTGTTCCGTATAGACGCCGAGCACCTGTCGACGGGCGAAGGCGGGGTTTGTGAGCGGACCGAGGACGTTGAAGATCGTGCGGACGCCGAGCTCGCGGCGGATTGCGGCGACGGCGCTCATCGCGGGATGCAGTTTCGGCGCGAAGAGAAAGGCGATGCCGGCGCGGCGCAGCACGATCGACATGCGTGCCGCGTCGAGGTTGAGATTCACGCCGAGTGCGGAGAGCAGATCCGCGCTGCCACACGACGACGACACTGCGCGATTGCCGTGCTTCGCGACGTTCGCACCGGCGCCTGCGGCGACGAGTGCGGCGATCGTGGAGATGTTGAACGTGCCGCGTCCATCGCCGCCGGTGCCGCAGGTGTCGACGAGCAAATCGCGCAATGCGTCATCGACGTCGAGCGGCGTAACGCGTTCGCGCATCGCGAGTGCGGCACCCGTGATCTCGTCAGGCGTCTCGCCTTTCATCCGCAAGGCGATGAGCAGCGCGGTCTTCTGCACGTCCGTCGCGCGGCCGTCCATCACGTGGCCGAAGACTTCGTGCATCTCGTCGCGTGCGAGCTCTTTGCGATCGACGACGCGCCTGATGGCTTCGGCGATCATCGGATGCCTCCGAGAAAGTTGAGAATGAGTTGATCGCCGCCGCTGGTGCCGTACGACTCGGGATGGAACTGGATGCCGAAGATCGGGCGATCGCGGTGCGAGATGGCCATGATCGCGCCGTCGGGCGATTCGGCGTCGATGCGGAAAAAGTCGGGCAGCGTTTCGCGCGCGACGATGAGCGAGTGATAGCGCGCCGAGCGCATCGGCTGTGGACATCCGGCGAAGAGTCCCTGACCTTCGTGCGAGACGTCGCTCACTTTGCCGTGGACGGGAACGTCGCCGCGGATGACGCTCGCGCCGAACGCTTCGGCGATGGCCTGATGACCGAGGCAGACGCCGAGGAGGGGGATGGTTTCGTTGGCGCGGATGAGATCGATGCAGCGGCCGGCGCGGGCGGGAGTACCGGGGCCGGGCGAGATGACGATCGCGCGCGGACGTTCATGGAGAAGCGCTTGCGGCTCGAACGCGTCGTTGCGGATGACGCGCAAGCGCTCGCCGGCCAGGCGCTCGATCTGTTGCACCAGGTTGTAGGTAAATGAGTCGTAGTTGTCGACGACGGTGATCACTGAGAGTTCCTCGCTGTCTGTGCGTGCGGCAAGCGGACGGTCAGAGACACCATCGCCAGCGACGCCAACACGAGCTCAGCGAAGAGTGGCTGCTACGCGAGCCAAAGACACGAGCCGGCGGTGAGGCTCTGCACGGGCTCGTTCTCCTGAAGTGACGTCATGGAGTCACGGTAGCACAAGCCGGCACGGCCGGCTGCGCTGGGTGCTTCGCTAGGGCACGTGCGGCTGCCGAGTG
>DASYLL010000394.1:0-21259 GCA_036009605.1 Thermoanaerobaculia bacterium
CCAGCGCCCGAAATTTCTTCTCGCGGTACTCCTCAATTTCCTCGTCGCTGACCGCTTCGCCGGGCTGCTTTCCGGGTTGCAGCAGGAGTTGCGCTTCGAGCTCGAGCCCGCGGACGAGATCGAGCCCCGGATGTCCGACCTGGCCGAAGATGGTTGGCCGCATGCGCTCGCGTCCGAGGTCGCGCAATGCGCGGCGCAGGTCGACGACCGTCTGGTCGATCGATTTCTCTGAGACCGTACCATCGGCGCGCACCACCGGTTTCAACTCACGGGCGATCGTCTCTGCAAGGAGTTGGCGATCGAACGTCGCCAGATAGCGGCCTCCATCGAGGAACAGCGCACGGTACACCCTGTCCCAGATGCGTTGCCGCGGCTCGTCGAGTGTTTCGAAGACTTCGACGCGGAGCGCGAACGGCGCAACGAGCGTGGTCTCGCCGCGGCGCAGCCGCTCGGCTTCGCGCTCGAGCTCCTGGACGAGCGAGTCCATGCGTGTCGCGAGGCGTGCGTACTGGCGAGAGCGACGCTGCAGATACTCGGCGAGCGACCGCAGTTGCCTCAGCCGGATTTCCGCATCGAAGGTCTTGCGCGCGGCGCTGGCAACGCTGCGGAAATACTCCTGCGCCTCGTCGCGCGCGTTCAGGAAGTCCTGATCGCCTTTGAACATGCTGCGTTTGCCGGCGATCTCCTGCAGCGTCTCGAACAGCTCGCGCTCGAGTCGCTCGCGTACTTTCGGGTTGCCGACGTCGCGAGACCTGGCTTTCTCCAACTGCTGTTGTGCGTCCGGGATCCATCCACTCTCGCACCGTTCGAGAAGGCGGATGATGAGATAGCGCTCGGCGATCGGATCGAGCTTGAGGTCGGAGACGACTTCGCCTTCTGCCGCCGATGTTTCCAGCCCGCGCACCGCTTCGTCGACGATCTGCCTGGCCGTGCGAATGTCCTCGATCAGGCGGCTGACGAGCTCGACGTATTGGTTGACGCCTTCACGGTGGAAGACGAACGCACGTTCCTTGATGGAGATTTTGTTCAAGAGGTCGCGCCGTCCCTCTTCCAGCTTGCGTTCCACCAGCCGCGTCACGGACTCGTTGCGGATCGGTTCGCCTTTCTCATCGACGCCGGTTTGTCGTCCGTCGTCAATCGACTCCACGAGCTGGTACCAGAAGCCGTCGAGCAGGTCCTGGCTCTTGTCCTGGCGCGCCATCTCCTGAACCGATGCGACGAACGACTGATGAATCGACCGTTCGCGTCCTTCATCCGACATGTTGAGAAACTTCGGATCGGAGTAATCGACGGCGAGCTTGGCCAGCGCGCGTGCGCGATCGTCCGCAGGGTTGTTCCGATCGACGCTGAATGTGATCTGGCTGCGGATGGCTTGCGCGGCGAAGCGGGCCGCGACGTATTCGAGCAGCTCGTGGCCCGGGAGCACAAGTGCGGCGGCGCCGAACGCACCGAAGTTCTTGGTGTATCCCTGCCCGAGGTTCTTGAGGTCACCAGGGAAGTGGGTCAGCTCCTCGAGATTCTTCTCGTAGTTGTCCAGTTCCCCGGCGAGGTTGTCGATGATCGGAGTGAAGATCTGCAGGAATGCCGCATCGGCGATTGCCGCTTCGGCGTCCGGTAATCCAAGATGCGGCGGGCGGTCGAAGACGAAGGTGATGAACGACGGTCGCGTCTTCACGGTCTGTACCGTGCGGTTGTTCTCGTCCCGGCAGTAGACGAACTTCTCCTGCGTTCGGCCTTCGCGCTTGACCTGCGCGTAATCGAGCTTGGTGAGATGCTCCAGCTCCTTCAGCGCGGCGTATGTGTTCGCGTGAATGTCGGGATGCAGCTCGGGCCCGACCTTGTCGAGCATCAGTGTGGACAACAGCACATTGGCGACCACCCGTGGCTGCCAGTGCTGGTCCCGCAGAACCGCATCGATGAGGTAGGCGGTTGAGAGGAAACTCCCTGAGCCCGTGCCGCCGGCGACAGTACAGAACAGGTAGACGTTGAACTTCGGTGGTGTCGACTGGCGCCAGGTGATACCGGGCCGCAGGCTCTCTGTCACCAGCTCCTTCAACCGCTGGCGGATTTCCAGCGAGTGATAGAAGAACCCCAGCCTGGCTTCGACGCGGATCTGGCCTGCGCCCGGCTTGTATCCGGGGCGAGGCTGGTAAGCAGGGTCGAGCCACTGCAGTGCTTGCGGATCTTTGGATCGCCGGAAGTGCTCGATCGCTTTCGCTTTGTCAAAGGCTGCGATGTTGAGGCGGTTGGCTTCCGGGATGTTTCGGAGCTTGTGTTGATCGAGCTCGTTCGTGTCGATCGAGACGAAACTCGTCAATGGCCGGAGCTGACTTTCCCAGTTCGGCAGCACTGCGGCACGGCTGGCGATGCGATCGACGATGCGGGAGCCGACGCCGCCCATGCCGATGAACAGGGTCGGAATGATGGTGCCCTGGCCGCTTCGATACTCTTCGCTCATCTCTCGCTCCTCGATGATTCGACCGAACTACGCATTTCTGAGCTCGAAAAACAGGCTTCCCGGGTCATTGCGGTAAAGGTCGCCGAAATGGGCCGTCGACTCGCCTGAAGGGAGTTGCTCCCAGTCGCCGTCTGCTGTACGACGCCAGACCACGGCACCGGCAACGCTCTCGATGCGCACCTGTTTGTCGTGAGCGCGCAGACGCGCGATCGCCGCGCGCGCTTTGCCCGCAAGGCGGAAGTCCTGGCAAACGTAGATTCGTGCGTCCCGATAAAAACCGCTTCGGGATCCTCGCTGGCCGCGAATCGGGTGAAAGAAACCCTCATCGAGATCCTCCTCTGGAGAGATAAGGACACCAATTCGCGGAGAAAAGCGTGAAGGTGACCAGAATCCGTGGACTAGCACGCAGGTGATCAATGCGCCGAGACCGAGGACGAGGACGGGCCACCAGCAGTGCAGCCACGGGTCCGGGACGATCTCCACTCTGACGGGGATGGTCGTTTTGACACGCTGGCCATCGGGAGCAATCCCTTCGATTGCGACATCAAAGGGTTTGTCGACCGCGCGGTGTGCGGGGCATTCGCCCACTCGCAGACGGAGAGGCCATTTCCGGCGGCCACCTTCGACGAGGCGGAGCGTTTTCGGCTCGCGTCCCAGAGGCACCCACCCATTCCCGAGATCCACTTCGAGAGCCGAGCGATCGTGCTCGAAAGTGGAGCTCACTTTGAGATCGAAGTTTCCCCGCGCGTCGGCGGAGGTGAGGTCGAGGACTCCTTTGCCCTCTGATTCGCTTGGGAGGCGGCCCAGCGTCAACGGTGTCGCCGGGCCGAAACGCAGCCGTCCCAGCACCTGGACCGGCGCGCTTGCCTGCGCGGCGAGGCTACCGCCGGCGGGCACGTAGTCGAGCTGAAAATTTCCGGTATCTGTTGGCGTCCATGTGCCACCAAATGTCCGGTCTTGTGCCTCCCGGTCGGCTCCGCGCCCATCGTCACGCAGCTCGACGACGGGGCCGCCGGTGACTACGTCGATTCGCTCGGGTTGGCGAAGTGCCGACGGCGGCCCGATCGGCTGCACCGTGACGGACAGCGGCACGGGTCGATCGACCTCCGCACGTTTGGGCGTGGTGACGTTTAGCAGCCAGGACGCTTCGATGACTTTGGCCTGGATCCCGATCCGCCGATCGAGAAAGTCGCTCTGGAGATGAACCGCGAGCGAGGTCTCGCCCGTTTTGTCGAAGGTGGTCGTTGCGGTGAGTACACCGTCGCCCTTCTGACGGTCGCCGTCCTGGCCATCGTCGCGGAAGGTGACCGTGCGGCCGTCAACTTCGAGCTCGGTCCGGAGACCGGGGATTTTGGAGGGATCGGCGATTGTCTGTCCGGTGCGTTGGTCGAAGAGCTCGACCTCGAGAGGAACGGCCGTCCCTTTCGGGACCGTTGGAGAAGAGACGAGGCGTGCTCCGACCGCCGAGTCCTGAAGCAGCATCCACCCTCCGCGACTGTTCGCTCCCCCGGCGCGGAACCGCCAGCGTCCCGACGCGGGACGCTCCAACCGAACGATTCGATAGGCGCGAAGAACGCCGTCGAGTCCTCGTGTCTCACCGCCGCCGCGGTGGTTCAGGTCAATCGTGGCGGCGCCGGGATTCCCGGAGAGTTGTTCGATGGCCCCGATCGGTCCGTCCGCGGCAACGACGAGAAATGCCTCTCCTACGTAGGGAGCGACCTCCACTTCGATGTCCTTTTGAACAGCGCCGGTCTGGACCCGCTTGGCGCCGAGAAAACGCTGGTAAACGAGAGCGACTGCCTGGATCAGTCCTTGCGCGTCCAGCGCGGCGGTGGTGAAGTCGAACGCCGGATTCGCATCGAAGGCGCCGCTGCTGCCCCCGATGTTGATGGCGGCGATCGTGACACCTCCCCGCTTGAGGTCGAGCAACTCCTGGGTGAGTGCGCTTTCGCAGTTGCCGAGGCCGCCGGAGTCGGCGATCACGAGGAGCATGCGCTGCACGGCGGGCTCATTGGGGAGTAGCGAGATGGCTGTCCGAATCGGCGCCGCGAAGTGTGTTCCTGTGTTGAACTGGATCAGCTGGTCGAGCCGCGCCTTGAAGCTCGCCCGATCGGCCGGATCGAGTTGCAGTACGAGCGAAGACGATGGCCCCGCGGAGCAGCGTGAGAAGAAATCCGGTGGCATGCGGATGACCGACAGCTCGTCGCCTGCGTCAACGAGATCGGAGAGAACTTGCGACAATTGCATGGTGTAGCGCTGCGGGTCGTTCTGCTGCATCGATCCCGAGGTGTCGACGACGATCGCCAGGTGCCGGCCATTTGCCTGAAGTTGGGCTGCGGTGAGTGCACCGAGCAACGTCAGGAGGAGCATCGGCCGCTGCCTCATCGATACTCCATCCGGAACAGGTACGAACCGCGGTCGGTACGAAGGCGATACGCGCGGTGGACGGCAAGCGTGGCCAGCCCGCGTCGCAGCGGGACGGTCTGGTCCTGGCCAGGCACCTCGAGGCGCACGCCGCGAGCAGGGCGGAACTGAAACAGTTCTTCGGCACCGGGACGGACGCGACCCAGCGGCCGGTCCTCGCCCGGCGCGACCACGGCGCTCTCCGCGATCCAGCCAAAGAAGTTGGCGACGGGGGAGTGCTCGAGCGGACGGGATCCGAGGGCTGCCGAAGAATCTTCGCGGCCGATGGCGTAGCCAAGATCCGGCGGAAACAGCGGCCGATCCCGCAGGTACCACAGCAACGTGAGGAGTGCCAGCAGCGCAAGCGTCGCAAGGAGAAACAGCCGCCACTTTTCCCACAACGTTGGCGGCGCCACGAGCACTTTGAGCTGGAAGGAGCGAATGACTCCGAATTCGTCGTAAGGATCATCGAGCAGCGTCGTTCGCAGCTTCAACTCGAGTGGCCTGGCTGCGTCACCACGCGTTGGTTTGCCGATGCGCGAACAGAGTTTGTGCCGGCCGAGCAGTACGCCCGGAGACAGCGTTCTCCCCGTGTACCAGGCACCCGGTTGCGGTCCCGGCTTTCCTTCGATGGAGAGGGGATGTCCGTCCAGAGTGAACGAGGCCTGATTCAGCTCGTGATCGAGGATGCTCGGATCGGAGAGCGTGAGAACGGCACGAACTGGATACCTGGGCTGGTCCGGGTGAGGCAGCCGTCCGGCACTCAGCTGGAAGGAGAAGTATGTGCACGCTTCCTGGCGCCGACCGAGTGCTTGTGATGATGCGTAGGCACTGAGCGGAAGAGGAGAGATGCCGAGCAGCGGATGAACCTCGACGCGGTGCGCGCGTCCCCTGGTGAGATCGCCCACGATCGCCTCGCCCCGCCTCGCCTCCACCTCGAGGTGGCCGACATAGACAGCGTCGGGCGTTTCGGGGTGCTCGCGAAACTCGGCGACGATTTCGTACTCGCGGCCCTGTGGCGTTACCTTCCCGCCGCCTGCGGGAGGCGTGTGGTCGCTCTGCCATGCGTAGGAGGTGGTCGTGGAGCCGGGTTGTCGGATGCGTTCACCGAATACGCGGAACGACAGGTCGACCGGTCCCGGGTCGCCCTGCGCACCGGTAGGGGAGTACACCCGGACGCGCAGCGGGAAGGGTGTGTCGGCGAGCGCACGGTCCACCTGCCTGCGCGGCGGCGCCGGCAGGATCTCGATCGCCAGCCGTGTCGGTCGCAGGACCGCGACGGTCCCTCTGGCATCGGAGGCGAAGGCGTACCGACCCCGGCCTGGCATCAGCGCCCAGAGCAGCGAATAACTGCCGCCGGGCTCACTGCCATTTTGTACGCCGTCGGGCGCGTTGACGCTGCCACCCTGTTGCGGTGGTGTGAGGCGAAGGCTGGGAGCTTTCGGGAGTGATGAAAGCACTGCCACGGCCACCCGTTCGGGGGTGGTGCTCGCTTCGAGGTCGAGCGTGGACGTGCCGGGAACCGGGTGGGCAATATCGGGAGAAAAACCGAAGCTCCGCGAGAAGATCTGCAACATGTATTCGAGGAGTTGCGTACCGTTCGCGTCGATGAAGACGTCGCCCAGAGATGCACCCTGGCTCGAGCGAACGACGTCGGAGAAGAAGGCCCGGTTTCCAGCTGCTTCTCCACCGAACGCCAGCACGTACAGGCGGATGCCCTGCTGCTCGATCCGCGGTGCAAGGTCATTCCGGATGCGTTGCAGCTCCGCATCACGGGTGAGTGATTCAGGCACGCCGTCGGTGATCAGTACGATCGTGCGGACGTCAGAAGCGGCGGCGCCCGACTGTTCGAGATCCTGTAGCGCGGCGGCGATACCGGGATAGAAATACGTCATGTCCGCTTCGTAAGGGAGAGCCTTGACGGCCCGAAGGAAGTCCGCTCTTTGCCCGACTTCCGCGCGGATTGGTTTTTGCGTGCTCACCGGCGGCGCGGCGGCGGGGTCGGTCCAGCGCCAGTGCAGGTCGAAGGGGATGATCTCGAAGCTGTTGCCGCTGCTTGGATTCGGCCGCGCCAGATCGTGCAGCAACATCGTCGAAAGGACCGCAAGCCGTCCCGGGTCGTTTCTCTTCATCGACTTCGAAAGGTCGAGAACGACCCGGATGTGGCGGGCCGCTTCGGCCGGAGCGGCGGCAAGAATGACGATCGCAAGCAGGAGCCACACGCGTTTCATGTTCGCCCCCGGGTGGCGATCCGGAAGTACGGTCCGCGATCGCCGATCCGGTAGATGTCGCCACCGCGCGCACGACGCCCCTGAGCCGGGACCGCCTCCCAGTCGCTTTCCAGCGTCTCGCGATGGAGCGACAACCCGCGTCCGGGCCGGACGTTTGTGCCGCCCTTCTCCGCATGGAGCGAGGCCAGCGCGCCCTGGGCCTCTCCGGACATGCGGTAGTCCGGATGGAGGAAGGCCGCCGCATTCCGATAGAAACCGATCCCCACGCCCTTCCACTGCCTGACCGGTTGCGGCGACTGCTCATCGAGCTCATCCCGCTCCGGGACGAATACCACCGCCAATCCGCCCTGGAAGCGCTGCGGCAACACGTAAGCGCCGATGAAGAAGAGAACGATCAACAGAATGAGGATCGAGAGGATCAGCCAGCGCCACCGTTGCCAGAAGGAGAGTCCCTGCACTTTCCAGCGTAACTGAACAATGATCCGATGCTCCGGCGCCTCGCTGCTGGCCACATGCAGGTTGAGCCACGGTTCGCCAGAAGCTCTCGACGAAGGTGCGGTCGTCGTTGTCGAGAGGCAGACTTCGAGTCGGTCGCCGCGGTTGACCGTGACCGGTTTGCCGTCCTCGGCGAGCCTGGTCGAGTGCAGGCGGATCTCCAGTTTGTGCCCGGAAGGGATTCGGCGCGAACGCTCGAGGGCAAACGGCACTCCGCCCTCGTGCTCCGCCTGGAAGACCAGCTGCCGACAGGACTCGCTGCCCGCGCTCAACGTGCCGAGATCAACGTTGATCGGCGGGCCGGTGTAGCGAAAGCTGCCGGACACATTGACCGTGGTGTCGATGGTGCGGTCGACCAGCGGACTCCGGATCCGGAGGCGTATCGGTACTTTTCCGGAACCGCGAAAGGTCGCCGTCGCGCTGAATCGGCCATCGCCTGCAGCCACGTCCGGCCGTGCTCCGCGGTCCTGCAGCGCGACCTGATGTCCCTGAAAATCCGCCGTCATCGTCAGATCCCGAAGCACCTCCGGATCGGTGATGATCGTCCCGGGACTCCCGGCACTCACTCCTGCAACGAGCCGCACCTGAGCTCCGCTGATGGCCTGTTTCGGCTCGAGCAGCACCGGCGCCAGCGCTGAGCGCTGCACGACCGCATAGGCGACTCCCGGACCGCCGCCGGAGGCGTGGACGGTCCAGCGACCTGCCGCCGGTCGTTTGAAATAAGCGACCTTGTATGCACCGGCCCCGGGCCAGCGATCGACGGCGTAGTTTGCCGGCACGGTGGTACTGAGACCCTGGATCGAGACGTCTCCGAGAGAGTCGTCTCCATAGACGACGATCCACGCCTCATCCACATTCGCTTTCATATCGAAGGCGGGCTGGATCGACACGACGTTGTCGATCTCATAGGGCGCTTGGACGATCCGGCGGAAGGAGCCTGCGAAGGCTTTCATGATCTCGCCTGGCGTCGATGCGCGTCGCGGCCTGAGGCCGGCCGCAGTCGCGAGTTGAGTGTCTCCACGCCCGAAGACGATCGCTTCGACCGACACTCCGTCCGCGACCAGTTCCTGAATGGATCGGCGGACACCATCCGGCCCTTCCGAGCGACCATCGGAAAGCCAGATCACCGTTCGCGGCAGGTCGCGCGGGCGGCTGACGTCCTTCCGGTGGTCGTCGAAGATTCCCTGCGCTGCGCGAAACGCCAGATAGAACATGCTGTTGCTGACGTTCTGCGTGAGATGCTTTTCGAGCGACTGTTTGTAGGGCGCATCTCCGCGGGTGGGGCGGGCGAGGGAGCCGAGCTTGCCGCTGCGCGCGTCGGCTTCCCAGTCGCTGCTGGGCTCCACCCTGTAACAGGTGCGCGTGGGATCTTCCTGGCAGGGACCGGATTGGCCCGTAGGGCGACTGCGGATGATGTTCTTGTCGCTATCGACATCGAGCAGGCGAATGACGGCGATGTCGCCGGGGACAATGTCGGCGAACAGTTTCGTGACGAGTAACGACGCCCGCTCCGGATCCATCCCGGGCTCGCGCATGCTCGTTGAGGTATCGACGATCACGATGGCATCGGCCACGGCGTCCTTCCGGGCTTCGCCCTGGACCTCTGCGGCGACGCCTGACAGCGCCCACGTTGCAGCCAGCACGTACAACAGGTCGTGAAAACGGTTTGGACGCATCGACTGTGATTCCGCCTGGGCCGGCATTTCCGGCAACCCCACCGCTGGGATAGACACGATTTCCGGAAGTTGGTGTCTTTTTACAGAGGGGGCAGTGAGCGCCGCAGCAGATGCCTTTGCGGCTGCAGAAGAACGCATGAAACAGCCGCGATCACTTCTGGCAGATGTGGGAGTTCCTCGCGGCCACGACGGCCGCGTAGGCGTCGCGCCTTGCCGGGATCTCGATGCGAAGCCCGAGCACGAGCTATTGGTGCAGAGTTCGTTGGCGGTGCGTGTGCCCTGGAAAGCGATGATCCAGAGCGCGATTTATGGTTTTTCGGAGATCGGGGGCTGAGTCCCCCGATGGAGAGCATTCGATGGCGCAACCCGCGGATCTGACGATGAATGGCGCACCGCGCCTCCAGCTGAACTGGGCGGCCCGCACAATGCTCGTGGTGACGCTCCTTACAGCGTTCATCCCGATGTGGTACGGAGCATCGACTCCGGAGACCTCCGGTCCTCTGGTGACTGTTCTACTCCTCTTGCCATCCGTATTGATCGCATTTGGCGCCAATAGTCTTCTCCCGATCCCACAGAAGCCAGTAATTCTCACGCTCTGCATAACAGGGTTCGACGTTTTGAAGAATCTTCTGGTCTGGGGATATGTGCTGGCGCTGAAGGGCGGGATGAACTCGGCCACAGTGAAACTTCTGTCCAATGTATCTCTATTGATTGGGGCTCTTCTCGCTTTCGCCGTCTATAAGCTGACCTCATGGATGATGAATCATGAGTCGGGGCAGGAAGCTAAAGAGGATCAGGGCCAGAGCAAAGAGAAGCCCTGGCTCGAAGGACTGATCCAGCAGTTGCGCCGCCATCGATTCCTGAGCATCTGCGGGTTACTGGTGACCTACCTCCATCTCCTGCTGTTTCTGAGTATGTCGATCGCTTTCCACGATCGCGTCGTGAAAGGTGGCAGTATCGAACGTCTGGTGCCAGGGTAGATACGGCGATCGGCGGAGGTGTCGCCGTCGAGCCCAGGTTGGAGACCGAGACCAGCAAGTCATTGCTCAATGCGACGGAGCCTGTTCACATGCTGACGTTTGCAGAGGGCTCAGCGACGCTTCGATGCACGAGTTTTGTCGACCCTGCAGCCTTGGATCCGAGGTTCTTCAGAGGCGATGCTGCGCTCGACTGGCGCATAGAGCAAATCCGGGGACGATTCCCGGCGGAGAACAATGGCTGCACCAGAGAACTCGAACAGATCGTGTGGAACCTGGTCGCGCTGAAGACGCTGGAAGGCGAGCTCGCGAGGCTATATGACGTCTCGCCGTTCGAACGCTACCGGGGCGTCATTGTGGCTCACGCGAATGAACGGCCACCGAAGGGTGCATTTGCGTCGAATTACGAGTTATCGCGCGCACGAGCTGAGGAGGTTCAGGTTCTGGTGGAGCGAAGTCTGACGACGCTTCGCAGGGACAAGGACGGACGTCCCCCGCTCAACATAGAGTGGCTCCTGGTGGCTTCAGGTGCGGACGGGACCTATCTGGGTGTAGACGATTCGTGGCGATCCGCGACCCGGGGACATCTGAAGAGAGACTTGAGCGCCGAAGTTCAGTTCGTCCGGGTTCCGGATCATTTGACGGCTCTGCAGCGGAAATCGTTAGAGCCGCGGAAGTCCAGTGTCGGGTCGGAACTCGAGCTTCTCGACTATGTCTATTTCATGACTACCAGCGCAGGAGCAAATGACCTCGCACCGGCGACTGGATTCGTACAGTTTGTGGCTGCAGTGGGCCACATTTTCCAGCTGTTCTTCTTTGTCGTTGCATTCAATGTCATCCTGGCCTTCCGGCGTGAACCGCTGACCGGCGGTAGCGGGGCCGCGGCGGTTGATTGATCCGCAGGAGCCCTCGGCTCCGCAATAGATCGCCTGTCATTCGGCTATCGGCCCTCCCGCGCGCCTCGTGCGGGAGGGCCGTAAGAAGAATCGGCAGATCGAATCTCAGGGAGTGCCTCTGAATGTAGCCACCAGCCCGACCCATTGTTCGTTGCCGCCGACCGAGGCGCTATGGCCGTAGGAGCCGATCGCGTTGACGATCTTCTCGTACGTGGCGGTGGTCAGGTCGAACATGACGAACTTGTCATAAACCTCGGTATAGCCATCCGTCGGAAATGTGGAGAACTGCGTCTGGGTGTATGTGGACAGCGCGGTGATCACGAGCTCCTTCGCCTGTGTCGTGTTCTGCGTGAATCCCGTCTGTACGCTGCCGCTGTTGCTGCTGTTTCCCACGATTGCGGTCCGGTCGAGCGGACTTACCGCGACGATTCCGGAGTATTCGAGAATATAGAGCGTCATGTCGTGGAAACCGGGGGAAACGGTGAACGTCTCCGACGTTCGCGCGCCGGGATTGTTCGGGCGGTAATAAACCGCGAGCTTGATGTTGTTCCACTCCGACCTCACGGCCTCGGTCCAGCCGGCCGGTGCGGTGTAATTGATGTACGGAACCGGATCCATCACGCCGGAGATCACTGCCACGAGAAAGGTGCCGGCCTGCGTTGGCTGAGGCCAGTTTGCGGTGATGCTCGTCTGTGAGTTCGCGAGCGAGAACGCCGACTGGATGCGCGTGATCCCCGGGGTCTGAAGCGTCACTGTCGCGGTTGTGCTGTTGATGAAGCCGCACGCATTGGTCACACGCACCCAGTAGCTCGTCGTGACGGCTGGCGTCACAGTGAGCGAGTTGCTGTTCGTGCCGACAGGCGTCGTCGTCGACGGTGCCGTTCCCTGATACCACTGGTACGACGTCGCATTGGGGGCGGTCACTGTGAACGTCGTCGATTGACCGGGATTGATCGTGCGCGACGTCGGTTGTGCGGTGATCGACGGAAGGACACAGACCGTTGCCGTCGCGCTATCCGCGAAGCCGCACGCGTTCGTAATACGAACCCAGTAGCTCGTTGTAGACGTCGGCGCAACCGTCAATGTCGGGCTATTCGTACCGACCGGCGTGGTCGTGGATGGTGCTGTTCCCTGATACCACTGATACGACGCTGCCTGTGTTGCTGTCACGCTCAGCGTCGTCGACTGGCCTGGATTGGTCGTGCGCGAAGTCGGTTGCGCCGTGATCGTCGGTGCTGCTGTGCATTGCACGGTGACTGTGGCGGCAGTGCTGTTGACGGGCGGGCCGCATGCGTTTTGAACGCGAACCCAGTATTGCTTCGTCGTCAAAGGGGCAACCGCGCACGACGCCGAATTCGCGCAGACAGGAGTCGTCGTGGTGCCGCTCGGGCCTTCGAACCACTGGAACGTCCGTGGTGCGGTACCGCCGGCAACGACAGTGAGCGTTGCGGTCTGGCCGGGCGCGATGGTCTGATTCTGAGGTTGCTGCACGATCGTGGCGGCGTCGCAAACGCCGGGCTCGATCGTCGCGATATTGCTGTCCGCGGAACCGCCCGCGTTCGTGACCCGCACCCAATACGCTTTGGTGACGGGCGATACGGGCGCGTTGAGCGTGCTCGACGTCGCGCCGCCAATCGGCGTCGACGAATGCGCGCCGTAGTTGTAGTTCGCGAGATCGAATCCGGCGTTCACTTCGTACCATTGATAGGTGAGCGTGGACGTGCCGCTCGCGGTCACGGACAGCGTGACCGGCCCGGTGCCGGAGACGGGGTGGCTGGTGATGTTGACGTCGCCGAGCTGGAGCATCTTGTTCGGCGTGCCGGTGATGGGAGCTCCATTGTGGGCGACCGTATCCAGCGAACCGGCGTCCAGCGTGGCCGCGCTGTTATTGAGCAGTGCCGTCCGCACATCCACAGGTGTCAGGCTCGGGGTGGCCTGCAGGAGGCGCGCGGCAAAGCCGGCCACGATCGGCGCCGAAAACGACGTCCCGCTCGCATACCCGCCGCGGAGACGCGCATCGCGATAGGCGCTGGCGCTTGCAGGGGAGGCGACGAACATGTTTTTCGCCGGCGCGAACAAGGTCACGCAGGGACCGGCGTTGGAACCGCCCTGAAAGTTGACGTAGTTAGAAACGTTGATGGGATTCGGCGACGCGGTGGCGGTCGCGTTCGAGCAGAGTCTCGACGAGTCGCCACGGCCGCAGATCCAGCGTCCGTCACGTACGGGCTTCGTCGGATCGTAGTCGAGCTCGGGACCATAAGACGTGAAGACGGATGTCGGCCCATCGGCGACAATGCCGCCGGGAACATCCGAGATATCGACGGTCCATGGACGGTTGATGATCATCGAGCCGCCCACCGTGATGACGTTGTTCGCGATGATGGTGTCCGGATTGTTTGCAGACAGGCGGGCCGGGCTCGTGTGGCAGGCGTTGCCGTTCTGGTTGTTCGCCGACGCGATGACCGTGATGTTGTTCGCGAGCAGATTGCGGATCGACTGCTCGACCGAATTCGAAGGACCAGCGACGAGTGCCTCTGTCGCAACGCGGTATGTGCTCAAGGTCACTACGGCATGGCTCTTCGGTCCGGGATTTGCCGACGAGAGAATCCAGTCCAGCCCATTGATCAGGAACTGTGTGTTGATGTTGGCAGTGTTGTCGACCGGGATCACCTTCCAGATGATCTGGCCGTCGAGGATGGTCTGGTTGTCCCCCACGGGCCAGGATCCCGGATCGCTGTTCGCCGAAGTGCCGGTGTTCTGGGCGCGATACAGCACTCCCGAGTTGAGCCCATTGTTGGGAGAGCGATACATGGTTTCGTTCTGCTGGTACAGGTGGCTGTTGATTCGCTCGCGACCGGAGAGCCGGTCGCAGGGCGCCACTTTGATCGGGACGATGGTGACGTTCTTCGCAATTCCGGTACGCGTTCCGCCGAGCGCCGAGGCCACTGCTGTGCCGTGACCGCCTCCCAGAACCTCGCTGTCGTAGAGACCCTGTTCATAGAAGTGATTCGCCGGAAGCGCGAAGCCCATGCACGGGTCATCGGCTGGCATCAGGTCCGGTGTGGCGTTGAAGCCCGGTCGTATACGTGCACTGTTGGCGAATTCCTGGTGGAACCTGTTTACGCCGGTGTCGACGACGTACACCGTGACACCTGTTCCGTTGGTCGTATACGAGTATTGGTTCGTCGGTGACGCGCGGTTCTGATCCGCGCGGTCCAGATGCCACAGCCGATTGTCGACGACGGCCGGACAATTGCTGACCGTCGGATCGCATGTAACGGGATTGATGTTCGTGGGGTGCGTGGCGGAGAGATACCACTGCGCGTTTTCTTCAATGTATTTCACATTGGGGTTTTGACTGAGCGCCTCGGCCTGGGCCTCGGACATTCTGACGAAGAATCCCTTGATCGCGTGCTGCCAGACTTTCTCGGCGCGCAAGTCAAGAGCGCCCGCGGCCTGGCGTGAGAGCTCCGACACTTGCTCCGGGAGGACGTCGTCCTCGAGGACGACGATGTACTCGTTTTCGATCTTGTCCGATCCGGCGCGGACGATCTTGTCTTTTTCCTGGGCGAAGACGGCGGACGTCAGCAGCGTCAATGAGGCTGTAAGGAGAGAGAGGAGGAGTGAGCGGTTACTTTTCTTCATCGATACCTCCGAGTTTCTTTCGTGGTCGACCTCTACCAATGTAGATGCACCACTAAGAAAAAGGTCTCGAAGAAACAGAAAACGATTTGTAACGCGTCGGTGCTCGTCCTGATGAACGACTCCGTGGCGTGGTTTCTATGCTGCGATCAGTTCCGTGTCGCGGCCCACTCGTGCGCGATAGCCGCGCCACTCGACGCTGTTCGAGAAGAACGGGACGAACCACGCGTACAGCATGAGCACATCGAGAACCGGCGTGAGTGCGATCTGGCGCCAGGTGAGATTCGCTCCGGTCGCGCGAGACAACATCGCGATCTGAAGAATGCGCAGGAGCGCAACGACCAACGCCACTGTCGGCGAAGCGAGCAGCGCGAACACGAGCGGATTGAGTAGCAGCTCGGACGCGTACAACCGATGCGAGAACGCGTATCGGATCTTGTTCCACCGCACTTGCCGATTGAGCGCGCGTTTCACCGTGCGATCGACGACGACATTGCGCACGACGATCGGTGAGAGCGCGACTTCGTATCCTGCCTCTTTCACCGCGAGACCGATCGCCTGATCTTCGGCGAGCACGCGGCGGAAGCGCTCAAAGCCGCCGATCGCCTGCAGCGCTTCGCGCGTGATCGCCATCGACTTGCCGACGACGCACGGCACACCTGCGGTTGCGGCGAGTACCGCGCCGGGAACGACGAACGAAAGAAGATGCAGAGACTCGATCGTCGCGCCGGTCGATTGCGCGCCGGCGGCGGTGAAGAGATTTGAGACGCAGCCGACGCGCGGATTGTCGAACGCCGCGAGCGTGCGCGCGAGATCGTTCGGCTCGATGCGCACGTTGCTGTCAGAGATCAGGAGCACATCGCCGTTCGCGTCGCGTGCGGCGGCGATGAGGCGCTCGACTTTGCGATTCACCACGCCGTGGCGCGAGCCGGGATCGACGATGATGCGGAACGGCGCAAAGGGATGCGCGCGCATGACCCGCCGCACGATTTCCAACGCCGGATCCTCCCACTCCTCGGCGGAGATGAGCACTTCGTAGCGGATGCCACGGATGCGAGTGAACGAGACGAGGTTCTCTTCGAGCTCGTCATCGAGTCCGCAGACCGGCTTCAGGATGGAAAGGAACGAAACGGCCTGCCGGGAAGGCAGGCCTTCCCCAAAAGGGAGGTTCGTTCTCCGGAAGCGCCGCACGAGCAGAGTCTGAACGGTGGTGAGGATCGTGCCGACAAGGGCGAGCGTGCTGAAGATCAACGTAGCGATCATTGCGATTGCGTCCTGGCCATTGCGTCCTGGTCATCATCCTGCGAGGGCCGCGTCGTACGGCGCGAGCCGCGTGACCGCCAGTCCCTGTCCATGCTCGAGCGTGCGCAGAATCTCGGCTTCGTTCTTTGCGCACGGCAGGAGCGTTTTCCACGCGTAGAGATGTTCGGGTTTGTGAAAGTCGCTGTTGCCGATGTACTTGAGCTTCGCTTTCGCGACCGGCGGGAAGAGATCCCAACGGCAGGCGATCTCCCAGAGATCGACGAGCTCCGCGAGTTGGTCGCGGCGGTTCCAGATGTAGAACGTGTTCGCGAACCAGTCGCTCTGTTCGTTCGGATGACAGGCCACGACGATGCGGCTCTTGCGCTGCGCGCGCTCGAGCATCTCTTCGACCGTGCCGTCGGCCGAGATGTACTCATCGATGCCGAGCGCCAGAACGTGTGCTGAGTTTTTGCGCGTGACGGCGTTCTGCGTGAGCTCGAAGCCGGCCAGCACGACCATGCCGTAGCGATCCCACGCGCGTTTCTTTTCACGCTCGATCTCATCGCGATAGCGGGCGAAGTTGTCCGGCGTCACGCTGAGCTTCATGCCGTGCGTGATCTTGCCGATGAGGCTGTCGCTGTTGACGACATGGTCGGTGATGGCGATGACGTCGTGTCCGGAACGTCCGAACAGGTCCACGACCTCGTCCATCGGGAGCGCTCCATCGGACCAGTTCGTGTGAATGTGGAAGTCGGCCAGCAGCATTCATCCCTCCCTTCGCACCACGGACTGTGCGCCCGCGAGGTGCAACGGAGTTTGTGCAGCGGGTAAAGAGCGCGTGAACTCACGGCCGAGATCGCGGAAGACCTCGACAGAGCCGCGCGGCGTGCGTTGCTGCGTGCTGCGATCGACGGCGTAGAGTCCGAACTTCGGTTCGTAGCCGTCGAGCCATTCGTAGTTGTCGAGGAGCGACCAGTGGAAGTAGCCGTGAATCGGAATCCCGCGCGCTTCCGCTTTCCGGATCTCTTCCGCGTGCATGCGCAGGTATTGCGGACGCAGGCGATCTTCCGCGTCGGCGATGCCGTTCTCGGTGATGAGCAGCGGGAACCCCGACTGGGCCGCTTCGTCGATGAGGGGACCGAGGATGTGCGGGGCGATTTCCCAGCCGTTGTCGGTGAGGCCGTGGCCGGTGCGATCGTGATAGTCGAAATCGCCGATCATCCGTTTGCGGCCGGGACAGCGCATGTGCAGGCGCGAATAGAAGTTAATGCCGAACGCATCGAGCCAGTTCGGCAACTCGTCGCGGCGACCGCGGAGCGTCGTGCCCGGCGGCAGGAGGAAGTTCCACCGGCCTGTGGCGAACGCCTCCATGATGCCGCGGTTGTACATCGTGTGCGCCGTGCGCGCGAGCAGACCGTCGAGAGGATTCGATTCGCGCTCCGGCGCGAAGCCCATCATGTTGTGTGCGATGCCGATGGCCGCGTGCCGATTGCGCATGCGGATCTCGTTCGCGGCTGTGCAATGCGCGGCGAGCAGATGATCGAAGACGCGATTGAGCGTGCGCGTGTCCGAGATGCCGGGCGGAATCTGCGCGTCGAGATATCCGGCGAGCAGAAACACGAGCGGCTCGTTGAGGACGACCCAGAAGCGCACGCCGCTACCGAGTGCGTCTGCGACGCGTCCGGCGAAACGGCCGAACTCGAGCACGGACGCGGTGGACGTCCACGGCGTTTTCTCGTGGAACCAGCGCGGATGCGTGTAGTGAAAGAGCGTGACGACTGGTTCGAGATTCAGCGCGACGAGCGTGTCGACGAAACGGCGATAGCGCGCCAGCACTTCATCATCGAAGACGCCGCGTTGTGGCTCGACGCGGCTCCAGGAGATTGAGAAGCGAAACGAGTTCGCGCCGGCTGCGACTGCGAGTCGTGCGTCGTCTTCGTAACGCGTCCATGAATCCGCTGCATCGCCGCATGGCGCGCCGCGCGTTTTGCCGGCGGCTTCCCAATCGGTCCAGTCACAGGGATCGTTGCCTTCGACCTGATAGTGCGAGACGGCGACGCCCCAGAGGCGCGGGCGATCTTCGAACGGGAATCGCGTCACAGGCTCATCACCACGACAGGCGCGGCGATGCTTGCACCGAGGATGGAACCGAAGAGGACGTCGCTGACGTAGTGATGGCCGACGGCGACGCGCGACCACCCGATCACGGCCCAGAGTGCGACTGCGACCGGCGCAGCTGCAGGCCATGCGGCAATCAGCGGGACGGCGTAAGCAGCCGCGGTCATCGCATGTCCGCTCGGACACGAATAGCGATCGAGCGGCTCAGGCGTGTGCGCGAGCGACGGTGCGTAGTCACACGGACGCGTGCGTGCGAGGAATCGCTTCGCGGACGGATAGATCGTGAACGAGATACCGAGGCTGGCGGCCGAGGTTGCGATGATGCGGAGGGCGCGGTCGCTGTCGTCGAACAGGAGGAGCAGCAGCGAGACGATCGGATAGATCCAGCCGTTGCCGAGTCGCGTGACGATCCGCGCGATGCCGCAGAGACGCAGGCGCTGTGCGGAGGCGACCGTGCGGATCACGAGGTTCACCTCCACCAGGTCGAGCGATGCAAAACGTTGAGCATTCACGCCTTGCCACGGTACGGGGCGGGCGGGGAGGGAACGTGCGACGGAGGTGAACGGCGCGTGAAGAGGGAGTGAGGTTCCGTGAGAGCCAGAGGCTAGCCCAGCACGGCGAAGAGCCCGGCTGCGGTGCCGATCGCGATGCCGACCACGATCTCGGCGATCGTGTGACGCTCGAGCTTCCATCGCGACCACGCCACTGCGAGCACAAACGGAACGATCGCGAACGTGGTCATCGGGTAAAGCCAGGCGATCACGACACCGCAGTAGGCCGCGGTCATCATGTGCATCGAGATCTTGAGGAAGCGGTTGCCGAGGATGCCGAGCGCGAGCATCGCGACGGCAGCGATGATGCCGCGCATCATTTCGGAACCGGCGTCCATCATCCACAGCACAAATGCGGAAACTGCCACGAGGGGAAACGCCACGCGGTAGAGTCCGCCGCGCTGATCGCGGCGGGAGACGTCGTGATCGCTCCAGACACCGCGGCGCACGTTGCGCGCGACGATGAAGAAGAGGGGGAGGATCGTGCCGGCGGCAACGATCGAGGTCCACATCCAGTTCCGGGTCGCCGCGGCGACCATCAGGGGGATGAGGAGGAAAGGGTGGCCCGCGACAGAGAGCGCGCGGGCAAGAGTGGCGGAGGACAGGCGGGGGCGCCTGTCCTCCATGAAACTACCGCGCCGCTTTCTTGATCGATCCGGAACGGATGCAGCGGGTGCACACCTGCATCCGCTTCACCGCCGAGCCCACCATCACGCGGACACTCTGCAGATTCGGCAACCAGCGGCGGCTGGAAACGTTGTGAGCGTGGCTGACCCGGTTTCCGAACACGGGTGCCTTCCCACAGACTTCGCACATCTTGGCCATTGTTGACTCCCTCAAATAACGCGAAAGGCGTGGATTGTAATCATCGAGACGAATCGGCGCAAGCTTCGAGGCCCGTCAACCTCGCGCAAATGCGCGTCACCGCATCACTTATCCAAAACTCGTAGAGTTGACACGTCAAATTAAACGTTGTAATTTCGCTTCACCTTTCTAGATCCCGGCCCGGAAGCCAATGAGAAGTGAGTGTGAGATGGATGGGGTGAGCGGTGTTCTTCTCAAAGAGCAAAAATGTCGTTGGCCTTGATATCGGCTCTTCAGCGGTAAAGCTCGTCGAGCTGAAGGAAAAGAAGGGCGGAACCTACTCGCTGGTGAAGCTTGGAAGCGAGAGGCTTTCGCCGGAGGCCATCGTTGACGGCTCCATCATGGACTCGTCCATGGTGGTCGACACGATCCAGCGGCTGAACAGCGAGCAAACGGTCAAGAATTCCAATTACGCCACCTCCCTTTCCGGCCATTCGGTGATCATCAAAAAGATCACTTTGCCCTCCATGTCCCCCGAGGAACTGGCCGAATCCATCCAGTGGGAAGCTGAGCAGTACATCCCCTTCGACATCAACGACGTCAACCTCGATTACGTGCCGCTCACGGGTGCCGGATCGGGCGACAACATCGACGTCATCCTCGTCGCCGTGAAGAAGGAAAAGATCAACGACTACACGTCGGTGATCAGCCGCGCCGGCAAGATGCCGGTGCTCGTCGACGTGGACGCGTTCGCTCTGCAGAACTGCTACGAGGCGAACTACGAGATGGAGGACGGCAAGGTCCTCGCGCTCGTCAACGTCGGCGCCTCGGTCACCAACGTCAACGTCCTCTCCGGCAGCATCTCGATGTTCTGGCGCGACATCACCTTTGGCGGCAATCAATACACCGACGCCATCCAGCGCGAGCTCAGCCTCTCCTTCGATCAGGCCGAGGATCTCAAGCGCGGTACGCCGGTGGGCGAGTTCACGGTCCAGCAGGTCATCCCTATCCTCAACTCAGTGTCCGAGGACTTCGCCGGAGAGCTCCGGAAGACCCTCGACTTCTTCACGGCCACGTCCGGCGCCGAGCGCGTCGACGAGATCGTGCTCGCCGGCGGCGGCTCGGGTGTGCTCAACCTCGACGCCATCCTCCGCGAGAAGTTCGGCATCTCGGTGTCGATCATCGACCCGTTCCGCAAGATCACGGTAGATGAGAGTCAGTTCCATCCGGAGGAACTGGCTGAGATTGCGCCGAGCATGGCGATCGCCGTCGGCCTTGCCATGAGGAAGTTGGGGGACGCTTGATCAAGATCAATCTGGTGCGGGAAGGGCGGGCGGTCCGGGGCGCTACGGCAGCTCCGCAGCCGACGGCGATGGCCGTTTCGGGCGGAGCCGGCGGTGCCCAGATCAACAACATCCTGATCGTCGGCTGTCTGATTGTCGGTGCACTCGTCTCGCTCGGTTACTGGTTCTGGCAAAAGCGCGAGCGTGATGCCCGTGCCGCGATCGTTGCGGAACGAACCATCCAGGCGCAGAAGCTCGAGAACATCATCAAAGAGGTCGAGGACTACCAGAAGCGCAAGGACAACCTGCAACAGCGCATCGACCTCATCAACCAGCTGAAGCAGAACCAGAAGGGTCCCGTGCGCGTGATGGATCAGATCAGCCGCGATCTCCCCGATCTGGTGTGGCTCGATCAGATGGACATCACCGCGGGCCGCATCACGCTCAGCGGGCGCGGCCTGAATCCGAACGCGATCGCGCTCT
>DASYLL010000395.1:0-25926 GCA_036009605.1 Thermoanaerobaculia bacterium
CCGTCGTTGCCGGCGGAATGGACGAAGAGCACCTTGCGCTGGATCGAGATATCGTCGACGAACGGTCCGCCGAAGTCAGGGATGTACGAGCCGAACCAGATCTCGCTGCCGTCCCACACCGGGAACCCACCCTCGGTAAACCAGCCGAGCGTGAAACCCCAGGAGTTGTTGTCCGCGATGATGCCGAGCGGCGTGAGTGCTTCGTCCTTCAGCTCGAGCCAGTCGCCTTCGCACTGGTTCTGGCCGGAGACAGGGAGGCAGTACTGATAAATGCGCGTCTGGGGGGCCATGCCTTTCGCGGCCGCGTTGACGCCCGCGGCACCAATGATGCCGGCCACGTGCGTGGCGTGCCCCTTGTTGTCGGCCGTGCCGCCCAGGGCGTTGACCGTGAGGCGGCCTCCCGCGAACTCGACGTGCGAGCCCTGCGCTTCCGCGAGCTCGAACAGCGAGACATTGACGCCTTCTCCGCTCAGTCCGTACGGCGCAGAGTAGAGCGGCGTGACGTTGTGAACGGCTGCCGTGACGGCGTTCTCGGTGCGCGGCTGGCGGCGGGAAATGCCGACGATCGTCATCACGCGCTCATCCGCGACGAGCGCCTGCAGCGTGGCCGCCGAAACATTGACCGTCAGGCGCTGCCCGGGAGAGTACTTGACCTGCAGAACGTCCTCGAGCTCGCCGCCGGACGCGAGAATCGCATCGCGCGCGGCTTCGAAATCGACGTCGCGATGAAAGATGACGTTGACGCGGTTGTGCGGCTTCGCCAGCGAGGCTTCGCTGACGACGGAGCGATGCAGTTTCATGCGCGAGGTCATCGGCTCGAGCGACGCGATGCGCGCATCGTCGGTCGCCGTGACGCCGTCCTGCACGCGGGCGATGTAGCGGCCTTCGGTGATCGCGCGCGTGACCTTGATCCCGCGCGACGCGAGATCGGCGATGTCCGCCTCGGTCAGGACCTGTTTCGGCTGAAGAATCATCGCGCGGCCGAAACGATCGCCGCGGCCTTTGGCCTCGCGATCCGGATCTTCCTTGACACCCGCGAGCGCGACGTCAGCCAGGAGGAGAGAGAGCAGTACCGCGGTGAGTCGGCGCATGGTTGGTGGTCTTGGCTTCCCTTGAGTTTGGTCTTCGTGGTGCCCGAGGCCGGACTCGAACCGGCACGCCCGTAAGGACGGTTGATTTTGAGTCAACTGCGTCTGCCATTTCGCCACTCGGGCTGATAACGATCCAACTGCCTACTGCAAGCTGCCTGCTGCCTTTTCCTGCCAGCGCCGCGCACATGAGTGCAATTCGTCGTCGGTCAGGATGCGATTCGTCGACTTTGCGAGCTGGAACATCTCCTGGGCCAGCCCCTCTTCCTGCGGGTAACCATTGACGTCGAGCCAGTAGATCACATTGGAGAGACCGCACATCGGCCCGACCTCGATGATCTGCTTCAACCCGAACATTCCCGCCGGGACGCCCGAGTAAACCCGGTCGGCCAGCCAGTCACTTCCCTTTTTCTTCGCTTTGATGATTGCGGCTGCGTGAACGCCGGTTCCGGTGCGGAACGCATCTCGTCCGAATACGGGATAGCGATCAGCGAGCGGTACACCGCACACGCGCGAAACGAACTTCACGTATTCGGGCAGTTTCGTGAGGTCGTTGTCGATCCATCCCATCAGCTTGAGATTGACCATCAACACGTCCATCGGCGTATTGCCGACGCGCTCTCCGATCCCCGCAGCGGAACCATGCACGCGATCGGCGCCCGCTTCGAGTGCGGCGATGCAGTTGATGATGCCGAGGCCGCGGTCTTCGTGGCCGTGCCAGTCGACTTTGACCTCGGGATTCACGCGATCGACGATCTCACGCACGAACTTCACGAGATTGCGCGTGCCCCACGGCGTCGCGTGACCGACGGTGTCGGCGATGCAAACTCGCGACGCGCCGGCTTCCATCGCAGCAATGTAGAGCTTCTCGATGTCTTCCGGATTCGCGCGCGTCGTGTCTTCGGTCACGTACATGACCGGGATTCCGTTCTCGACCGCGAAACGCACAGCCTTCGTCGATTGCGCGATGATCCAGTCGAGATCCCACTCTTCCGCGAACTGGCGGATCGGCGATGACCCGATGAAGAGATCGGCCTCGATGGCAATGCCGACGCGCTGCGAGATGTCGATGATCGGACGGACGTCGTTCTCGTGCGTGCGGCCCGCCGCGCTCGGATAGACGGAGAGTTTCTGATCGACGATCTCGCGCGCGAGCCGCTCGACCGTCTTCTGCACGTGCGGCCCCGCGCCCGGCAGGCCGATGTCCGCGTTGTCGATGCCGA
Organism: Thermoanaerobaculia bacterium; assembly: GCA_036009605.1. Taxonomy (GTDB): domain Bacteria; phylum Acidobacteriota; class Thermoanaerobaculia; order Gp7-AA8; family Gp7-AA8; genus QHVT01. The sequence continues at coordinate 2,312 of DASYLL010000395.1, forward strand.
TGGCGTGCATGTAGTGGAGGATCTGCAGCTTGTCCTCGATCGACGGATCCGTTACGGACGGCGACTGCAGGCCGTCGCGCAGCGTTTCATCGTCGAACTCGATCTTCCGCTTGGGACGCGCGGCGACGTCGCCGTCGACGTTCCAATCGTGGATGAGATGTTCGAGGTTTTCCATGCAAGTCACTTTACAGCTGTGTCGGGCGTTGCATTCCTGGATGTTGTCAGTTGTCGGTTGTCTGTTGTCTGTGACTCATCGCTCGAGCGACACAGCCCGGACAACCGACAACCAACCGCGTCAGCGGTTGCGGAACTCCGCCTGACGCTTCTCGAGAAAGGCTTTCATCCCTTCCTTCATGTCCTCGGACGACGCGAGGAGTCCGAAGAGCGTTGCTTCGAGGAACTGTCCTTCATCGAATGGCATCTCGCTGCCGCTCATCACGGCTTCGATCGCCGCGCTGACAGCCAGCGGTCCGCGCGTCATGATCTTGCGCGCCATCTCCTCGGCAACAGTCATGAGCTGCTCCGCCGGGACAACCTTGTTCACCAGACCGATACGCTCCGCTTCGGCCGCGCCGATGCGATCCGCGGTCAGGATCAGTTCCAGCGCCTTGCCTTTGCCGAGCAGACGCGCCATGCGCTGCGTGCCGCCGTAGCCGGGGATGATGCCGAGCGTCACTTCGGGGAGGCCGAGCTGCGCTTTCTCCGATGCGATGCGGATGTGGCAGGCTAGTGCGAGCTCGCAACCACCGCCGAGGGCGAACCCGTTGATCGCGCCGATGACCGGTTTCGGACAACGCTCGATCGAACGGAACACGCGCTGTCCCCGCTCGGCGGTCGCTTTGCCCGTGATCGGCGTCATCTGCGCCAGCTCGTTGATGTCGGCGCCGGCGACGAAGGCCTTCTCGCCTCCACCCGTCAGGATGATCGCGCGCACTGAGTCGTCGTCGCGAACGTCGCGGAAGACGCGGCCCAGTTCATCGACCGTCTGTGCGTTGAGCGCGTTGAGGACTTTGGGACGGTCGATCGTGACGATCAGCAGACCGTCCTTGTTCTCGACCTTGACGTTCTTGAGATTCTCGTAAGGCATGTGTTTGATTCCTGTTGTCAGATGTCGGTTCTCGGTTGTCTGTGAGTCGTCGTCCTGGCGCAACGTTGCGGAGAACCGACAACCGACAACCGAGAACTGCGCGAAGCGTCAGCGCTTCGCGTCGAACGGGACCGGCTTCTCGCCGGTGTAGTCGTAGAAACCGGTGCCGGTCTTGTTGCGACCGAGGCGGCCGGCGAGGACCATCTTGCGGAGGAGCGGCGGCGCGGCGAAGCGCTTCTCCTGATACTCCTCGTACATCACCTCAGTGATGTAGTAAGTCGTGTCGAGGCCGACGAAATCGAGCAGCGTGAACGGTCCCATCGGATGGCCACAGCCGAGGACCATGGCTTTGTCGATGTCCTCGATCGAGCCGACGCCTTCTTCGTACGCGCGGATGGCGTCGAGGATGTACGGCACGAGCAGGCGGTTGACGATGAAGCCGGAGTTGTCGTGGCACGAGACCGCTTCTTTGCCAAGACTCTTCGCGAACGCGAAGGCGGTGTCGAACGCTTCATCGCTCGTGAGGATCGTGCGCACGACTTCGACGAGCTTCATCAGCGGGACCGGATTGAAGAAGTGCAGGCCGACAAACTGCTTCGACCGCGCGGTGGCCATCGAGAGCTCGGTGATCGTGAGCGAAGAGGTGTTCGACGCGAAGATCGCGGCCTTCTTCACGATGCGATCGAGCTCCGCGTACGTCTCGCGCTTGATCTGCGCGTTCTCGATGATCGCTTCGATGACGATGTCGCAGCCGGCGAGATCTTCGAGGTTCGTAGTGCCTTTGAGACGGCCGAGGCAGGCGTCCATGTCGGACTGCTGCATCTTCCCCTTCTCGACGAACTTGCCGAGCGATTTCTGAATCCCGCTGAGACCTTTGTCGAGAAACTTCTGCTCGACCTCGCGGACGACGACGTCGTATCCCGCCTGTGCCGCGACCTGAGCGATGCCCGATCCCATGAGACCGCAGCCGAGCACGCCCACCTTCCTGATCTGCATTTGAAGAGCTCCTTTTGAAATTGCGCGCGCATTCTAACAACGCCATGGCACTATCGGCCGAGGAGGAAGTCATGAAGAAACTCGGAATGGCCCTCGCGGCGATCGTCATCGCCACTCCCTGCCTCGCGCAGGTCACCCAGATCCCGACGCTGCAGGTGTGCAATATCGGCAAAGCATTCGGCAGCGCGCAGGTTTACCTCAGCCGGCGCGTCGACGTGAGCAAGACCGGCACGATCGACATCACCGCGAACGACGTCGGCTGCGATCCGCAGTCGAGCAGCCCTTACCCGCACGGCACGATTACCATGCGGTTCAGCCTCACCGACACGTCGATCAGCGACCTGCAGGTCACGCTGATCGAGCAGATGTCGTCGATCGGCAAGCACACACCGACGACGTATCTCAACGGCCGTTGCACGGCGAACAGCGGCACGGTGCCGTGTCACTTCTGGCTGATGCTCGTCGACAATCACACGAGTCCGATCGACACGCCGCTCGATGTGTTGAGCGTACTTGTAGTCGATCGCATGGGTAACCGTCTCGCGTACGGGACGGGACCGATTCGGAGCGGCGAGATTACGGTTCAGACGTTCTAGTGATGCAGTCCCGCCTGAAACCGCAGGTCGTCCTTCTCGGCCTCGCCGCGCTCCTGAACGACACGGCGAGCGAGTTGATCTATCCCCTGCTCCCGGTCTTTCTCACGACGACGCTCGGCGCGACGCCGGCGGTGATCGGCCTCATCGAAGGGATTGCGGACGGACTGGCGTCGATCCTCAAGTACTTCTCGGGCGCGTGGTCGGATCGCGTGAAGAAGCGCAAGCCGATGATCGTGTCGGGATACGCGCTCGCGGCAGGGTCGCGTCTGCTGATCGCGTTCGCCAGCGTGTGGCCGATGGTGCTCGCCGCACGTCTGATCGATCGCACGGGCAAAGGGATCCGCGGCGCGCCGCGCGACGCGATGATCGCGGATGTGACCCCGTCCGATCAGCGCGGCCGCGCGTTCGGATTCAATCGCGCGCTCGATCACACCGGCGCGATCCTCGGACCGCTGCTGGCCGTGCTGCTGTTGCAGGGACTCGGGCTCTCGCTGCAGACGACGTTCCTGTTCGCGGTGGTGCCGGGAGCGATCGGCGTGGGAATGCTCGTCTTCCTGCTCCATGAGAAGAAGGATGAAGGCGAAAGCATGAAGGAGGAGCCGACCGTCGCCGCTGTGGCGCCATCCCTCATCCTTCATCCTTCATCCTTCCGCAAAGCGATCACCGCCATCGCCCTCTTCTCCCTCGCCAACTCCTCCGATGCGTTCCTGTTGTTACAGGCGCACGCCGCGGGCGTGTCGACGGCAATGTTGCCGCTGCTGTGGGCGGCGCATCACGTGATCAAGTCGCTGTTCTCGACACGCGCGGGCGCGCTGTCGGATCGGATGGAGCGGCGCTATCTGCTGATCGCGGGCTGGACGATTTACGCGGTGATCTACGCGCTGTTTCCGTTCGCAAAGACGCTCACGTCGTTCGTCGTGCTGTTCGTCGCCTACGCGATTCCGTTCACGCTGACCGAAGGTGCCGAACGCGCCTGGATCGCCGATCTCGTCCCCCGCGAGATACGGGGGAAGAGCTTCGGGATTTACTACCTCGCAAACGGAGTGTGCGTGCTGATCGGAACCGCGATCTTCGGACTGCTTTATCAGCAGGTCTCGCCCGCTGCCGCGTTTTTCACGGGAGCGGCGCTGGCGCTATGCGCGGTGGTCGCGGTCTGGAACGCGCGAGCTCAGGCGGACTCCATCATCTCCTGAGGAACGTCGAAGTTCGACCAGACGTTCTGCGTGTCTTCGTGATCGTCGAGCACTTCCAGCAAACGCATGACCTGCTTCGATTTCTGCTCGTCGAGGGCGACGTAGTTCGCGGGGATCATGTCGATCTTTGCTTCGACCGTGACGATCTTCGCGGCTTCGAGCGCCTGTCGCACGCCTTCGAAGCTCTCCGGGCGCGTGAAGACCTCGTATACGTCAGCGTTGTCCGTCTGCAGATCATCGGCGCCAGCTTCGAGGATGACTTCCATGAGCTTGTCCTCATCGGCCGCGCTCTTCTCGATCGCGAAGTAGCCCTTGCGCTCGAACTGGAACTTCACCGAGCCCTGAGCACCGAAGTTGCCGCCGTGCTTCTCGAACGTGTGCCGGATCTCGGGGGTGGTGCGATTGGTGTTGTCCGTGAGCGCCTCGACGATGATCGCCACGCCGCCCGGACCGTACCCCTCGTACGTAACCTCTTCGTACTGAGCGCCTTCGATTTCACCGGTCCCGCGCTTGATCGCGCGCTCGATGTTGTCTTTCGGCATGTTGCTCGCCTTCGCCTCGGCCACAGCCGAGCGGAGTCGCGGGTTGCCTTCGACGTCTCCGCCGCCGAGCCTCGCGGCGACCGTCATCTCTTTGATGATCCGGGTGAAGACCTTGCCGCGCTTGGCATCGGCAGCACCCTTTTTGTGCTTGATCGTGCTCCATTTACTGTGGCCGGACATGGGAAACTCCTTGCGGATATTGATCTGCTGAGCTGTTGCAGCGAGGACTTATAGTCTAGACGATGTCTCCCGAATTTCCGATCCGCGTCATCACCGACGACGGCGAATGCGAGGTCATCGACTCCCCCGAGGAGCTGATCGCGCGCGTCGACTCGATCGACTCCACCGACCCCGCGAACCGAATCTGGGTGAGGGATGCGCTCGACCGTACGGTGCTGATCCGGATGCGAGGAGGAGAGGTCGAAATGTTGCTGGTTGCTGGTTCCTAGTTCGTGGTGCAGCACGCCGAGAGCCGCGTCCACGGAAAGGCGCATGAAACCAGCAACCAGCAACCAGCAACATTCCTCCAATTTCCACGTACTATTCACCGACACACGGAGGTCACTGACCATGGGTCTGTTCGACGCGATCAGAAACGAATTCATCCAGATCATCGAGTGGCTCGATGACAGCAGCAACACGCTCGTTTACCGCTTCCCCGTCCACGAGCAGGAAATCAAGATGGGCGCGCAGCTCACCGTTCGCGAGAACCAGGTCGCTGTGTTCATCAACGAAGGCGAGCTCGCCGACGTGTTCAAGCCCGGCCGCTACGAGCTGTCGACGCAGAACATGCCGATCATGACGACGCTGCGGAGCTGGAAGTACGGCTTCGACTCGCCGTTCAAGGCCGAGGTCTACTTCTTCAACACGCGCCTCTTCACGGACCTCAAATGGGGCACCCAGAATCCGGTGATGATGCGCGACGCCGAGTTCGGCATGATCCGCATGCGCGCGTTCGGCACGTACGCGATCCGCATCAGCGATCCGAAAGAGTTCTTCAAGACCGTCGTCGGCACGCAGGGTCTCACCACCACCGAGGACATCCTCGGCCAGCTGCGCTCGACGATCATCAGCCACTTCTCCGACATCGTGGCCGAGTCGAAGATCGCCGCGCTCGATCTCGCGTCGAGCTATCGCGAGCTGTCGCAGCTCGCGCAGACAGAGCTCGCTCCGCAGTTCACGAGCTACGGTCTCGAGCTTTCACGCTTCAACATCGACAACGTTTCGCTTCCGGAGGAAGTCGAAGCGGCGATCGATCAGAGGACGAAGCTCGGCGTGTTCGGTGATCGCCTCGGCCAGTACGCGCAGATGCAGACCGCGGAGTCGATCAAGATCGCCGCTGCGAATCCGGGCGGTCTCGCAGGTGCAGGCGCCGGCCTCGGCGCGGGCATGGCGATCGGACAGAGCATGTCGGGAGCGTTCAACGCGCCTCCGCAGCAGTCGGGATCGGCTGCACCGCCGCCTCCTCCGGGAGCGGCGCCAGTGGCAGCGCCGCGCTGGTCGCTTGCGATCGACGGCAAGACGTACGGTCCGTACACCGATGACGCGCTGAAAGCGATGGTCAGCAGCGGGCAGGTTCCGGCGACGACGCAGGCGTGGCGCCCGGGTGCTGCCGGTTGGGCTTCGCTCGACACCTACAGCGAGCTCGGACTGAACGGCGGAACGATGCCGCCGCCTCCGCCACCGCCTCAATGATGTAACGTCATCCCGAGCGTGAGCGAGGGACCTGGGAGGGCGGGGCGCGAAGAATGTGCAGCGCGCCCCGCCCTCCCAGGTCCCTCGCTACGCTCGGGATGACAGACCAACACATGACAGCTGAAGCCGTTACCAACGCAAAAGTCCGCAAGTTTCCGTGCGAGGGCTGCGGCGCCGATCTGCTCTGGAATCCCGGAGCAACGGCGCTGCAGTGCTCGTACTGCGGTTTCAAAAAGTCTGTCGCGCTGACCGAAGAGCGCATCGCCGAGAAACCGGTCGATGCCGCTCTGCGTGCGCCGCGCGACCTCGGTTGGGGCGCGGAGCGCAAGGTCATCGCGTGCAAGCGCTGTGGCGCGCATACGACACTCGATCCGCACGTTTCCGCGAGCGCCTGCGCGTTCTGCGGCACGACGGCCGTGGTTGAAGCGCCGCCGGATGCGACGGTCGTGCGTCCCGAGGGATTGCTGCCGTTTCGGATCACACGCGAGACGGCGCTGAACTCGTTTCGCAAATGGCTGCACAGCCTCTGGCTGCGGCCGAACGATCTGAAATCGAAGTCGCGCATCAACACCATGCAGGGCGCGTACATCCCCTTCTGGACGTTCGACGCCGGGACGGATTCGTGGTGGACGGCGGAAGCCGGCTATTACTACTACGTCAACGTGAACGTGCAGGAGAACGGACAGACCGTCACAAGGCGCGAGCAACGCGTGCGCTGGGAACCGGCGTCGGGAACGCTGCAGTTGTTCTTCGATGACGTGCCGGTGCCAGCGTCGCGCGGCGTCGATGACTCGCTCTGCCGCAAGCTCGAACCGTTCCCTACCGCCGATCTGATCCCGTACGAGCCTTCGTATCTGTCGGGCTTTCTCGCGGAGGAAAACGCGGTCGATCTCCCCGAGGCGCTGGAGACGGCGAAGACGCGGATGCGCGATGACATCCGCAGCGCCTGCTCGAGAGAAGTGCCGGGCGACACGCAGCGCAATCTCCAGGTCGAAACGACGTTCGACGCGGTCGCGTACAAGAACGCGCTGCTGCCGATCTGGATCTCGGCGTACGACTATCACGGCAAGCCGTATCGCTTTCTCGTGAATGGCGTGACCGGGCAATGCACCGGCACCGCGCCCTGGTCGTGGATCAAGGTGACGCTGCTGATCATGACGATTGCGATGCTCGTGATGGTGCTGCTGTGGCTGTTCGGCCAGTAGACGCGCTCATCGCACGCATTCGCGCTACCGCCGATCCGAAACGCGCGGAAGGGTCGCTGTGGTTTTTCAAGACCGCCCCTGGCCAGTACGGCCACGGCGACCAGTTCCTCGGACTCACCGTGCCGCAAATGCGCGAGATCGCGCGCGACGGCGATGCGCTGACTTTGCGCGATCTCGCGAAGCTGCTCGACTCACCGTGGCACGAAGAGCGTCTCATCGCGTTGCTTTCGCTGGTTCGGCGTCACGAAAAACGCGCGGAAGAGCGCGATGCCATCTACGAGCTTTACTTGTCGAAGACGGATCGCATCAACAACTGGGATCTCGTCGACGCGTCGGCGCCGCAGATCGTCGGGCCGCATGCGACGCGCGCGACGCTCACGAAACTCGCACGCTCGCAGTCGTTGTGGGAACGGCGCATCGCGATTATCGCAACGCAGTACCTGATCCGCCGCAATGAATTCGCGGAGACGCTGCGCATCGCGCGAATCCTGCTGCACGATGAGCACGATCTGATTCACAAAGCGGTCGGTTGGATGTTGCGTGAAGTCGGCAAGCGCGATCAGGAAGTCGAAGAGACGTTTCTTCGCGAACATGCGCACACGATGCCGCGCACGATGCTGCGCTATGCGATCGAGCGATTTCCGGAAGAGCTGCGCAAGAGCTATCTCGCTGCACGCTCTCTCGCTACAGGGCGGACAGCACTTCCTCCGCCGCGCGCACGCCGTGCTGCAGTGCCTCCTCGCACAACGCGACGCCGCTGAGGTCCGTGTTCGCGAAGTGAATCGCACCGTGTGGCTTCGCGGCATTGCGTCGCGCGTCACTCCAGACGAATCCGGGCAGCGGACGTACCATCGCGTGACCCCATCGCATGACGTCGACGCGCGTTGCGAGGGTGCGAATCTCGGGATGCGCGCGCGATAAATCGGCGAGCGCGATTTCGGCCCATTCGTCGCGACCGCCCGACAATAAGCGTTCGCGCTCACGATGCGCATCGGAGCCGCACAGCGGGTAGTAGTACGTGAGGACGGTCGGCCCGTGCTCGATTCCGCGTTGATGCGTCGCGGTGACGTAGCCGAGCGACGGGCTTTCGTACAACACGTTGTCCCACGCGGGAGGAAAACCCTTCGACGTCAGACGTCCGCGCAGCGTGATATTGGCGACCATCCACGATCCGTACGTGAACTCGCTCGATGTCTGACGAGATGGAATCACATGACGCGCGACGAATTGCGGTCCCGCGAAAATCACTCGCTTCGCGCGAATCCCACGCGTTTCCGCGCCGCGCAGTGCGATCACGTCGGCGCCGGTGTCGGTCGGCGTGATGTTCATCGCCAGCCAGCCGGTACGTGTCGGCGCAGAACCCGCGAGATGAGCGACGATGCGGCCGTTGCCTTCGGGCCACGTGATCACGGGACGCGCATCGCGCGATGCAAAGTAAAAGATCGCCGCCCACGCGCTCGTGTCCTGCAGCAGCGTTCCGTAGTCGTCGCGACATGCGTACTCGACATACCAGCGCAATCGCGGCGAGGTGAATTCGCGCGCATCCATCCACTGCGCCATCGACGTCGCATCGAGCGCTGTGACTTCAGGATCATCCGATCCAAGCGACATCGGAATCTCGAACGCACGTCGTCCGCTCCCATCGCGCCATGCAGACCATTGCGCGATCTCGTTCTCGAACGCGCGCAACTGACGCAGGTCTTCGTGCGACGCGCCGGCGTGCATGTAGAGTCCCTCGTACCAGCGTCCGCGATAGAAGACCCTCTCTTCGGGATCGCGCACGAGGAACTGCTCAGCAGGCGCGCCATTTTCCATCACGCCCATCTCATCGAGCAGGCGCGTCATCACGTGATTCGATTCCGAGGGCGAGATGACGTAATGCGCACCCCACGGAAAATGTGCGCCGCTGCGCGACGTTCCGCCGATCGCGGGCTCGAGCTCGAGTAGCACGATGTCGCGTACACCGTCTCGCGCGAGCCGCCATGCAGCAGCGAGTCCGGCGATGCCGGCGCCGACGATCACGACGTCGTGTTGTTCCCATGTCGAGGGACGTGCAGCAGAACCGCCGCGCAAGCGATGGCCAACTTCATGTGAAGCACCAATCAGATCGCCAGGAGGCAACGCAACAGCACGTTCACGACAAGCGAGTGCGGCGAACGGGGCTCCGAGGAATGCGGTGAGAAGGTCTCGCCGCGAGAGCGTCACGACCACTTCCCCCACTCTTCCTCGTAGTAACGGACCAGCATCTGATTGTCGAGACGATTGATCTCGACCGGCACCGCGATCATGTCGCGCGGAAAGACAAACATCGCCGCGAGTGTCGGATCGTCGAGAAAACGCGCGGGCACGCGCACATGCTGCGGTTTTTCGAACGGCTGTTGCCGCGCGAGTGCGAATCCCCATACGCCGAACGACGGCACGGTCGTCTGGTACGGCCGCACGTGCAGACCCGCGGCTTCCATCGTCCGGATGATGCACCAGTACGCGCGCGGCGCATTGAGCGGCGACGTGCATTGCACCGACACGACCGCATCGGGCGTGAGCCGCTTGCGCAGCAGACGATAAAAGCGCGTCGTGTACAGCTTGCCGAGGGAGAACGAGCTGGGGTCAGGGAAATCGATGATGACGACGTCGAAGGGGTCGCGCTCGCGCTCGATCCAGATCATCGCGTCTTCATTGACGACGCGCACGCGCGGATCGCGAAACGCGTGATGATTGAGCTCGGCGAGCGGCGGAAACGCCTGCGACAGCGACGTCATCTTCGGATCGAGATCGACGAGCGTCACGTGCTGCACGCTGTCGTACTTCAACACCTCGCGCATTGCGAGACCATCGCCACCACCGAGAATCAATACGCGGTGAGGCGCGGTATGCGACGACATCGCAGGATGCACGAGCGCTTCGTGATAGCGATATTCGTCCGCGGAACTGAATTGCAGATTGCCATTGAGGAACAGCTGGAATCCGACCCGGTTTCGCGTGACGAGAATGCGCTGATACGGTGAGCTCGTCGTATAGACGATGTCATCCGCATAGAGCTCATCCTCGGCAAGCGTCGTCAGGTCATCCGCGCGGATGAACGCAACGAGCAGAATCACGATCACGATCGCCGCGCGAATCCGCAGAACCGTGACACCGCGCAAAAGCGGTCGCAGAAGATACGTCCCGTACATCGCTACGACCGCATTGAGCAGACCAAACAACAGCGACGTGCGCACGAGGCCGAGTCGCGGCATCAGGAACATCGGAAAGAGCACCGCCGCTGCGAGCGATCCGATGTAATCGAAACTGAGAACGCGCGCGACGAGATCCTTGAACTCGAGCTGCTCTTTGAGGATGCGCATCAGGATCGGCAACTCGAGTCCGGCGAGCACACCGATCGCGAACACGATCAGGAAGAGGAAAAGACGAAACCATTCCAGCCGCGAGAATGCGAGAAACAGCAGCGGCGCCGAGAGTCCGCCGATGAGCGCGACCGCGACCTCGACGTCGACGAATCGCGCGGCGAGATCGTTATCCAGAAATTTCGACAACCAGGCGCCGACGCCGAGCGCCGAAAGATAGATCCCGATGATCAGCGAGAACTGCGTGACCGAATCGCCGAGTACGTAACTCGCAACCGTCCCCGCCAGCAGCTCGTAGATGAGCCCGCACGCCGCGATGATGAGGACGTTGATGAAGAGAATCGGCGTGCGATTCGTCATTTACCGGTCGTTAGCCATGCAGTGCCGCCGCGATGATGATGGCCAGTCCCAGAATCACCGACGCCATCAGAATCGCGACCGCCGTGTTGTGATCCGTCTCCAGCTCATGACGGAGCGGGAACGGTGACAACTTCACCATCGCCCAGAACGCGAGTCCGAAGACCACTACGCCGAAGATGGTGTACAGCACGGTGTTGAGAAATACCCGGAGCATCGTCGGATCCACCATCACTTGCCTCCTCGATAACCGCCGTACCAGAACGCGCGGGAGCCGCCCTGCGTCCCGCGTCCGCCCGGCGGGGCGTAACCCTTTTTCGAGCGACCCATCTCCGCGCCGGTGAAGCCGCCGTATGCATAGGCCGCAATCACCAGCACGCCGAAGAGCGCGTAGAATTTTTTCAACATAACTCACTCCTCGTCATCATCGTCCTCCGAGGAAGACCACTGTCCGAAGGGACTGTGCGCGCTATCCGCCCAGCGCTGCGATTCCCATGAAAACCAGCGGATCAACGCCAGTACCGGAAGCACGCTGATCGCGAGAAACGCGAGAATGAAGTACGGCCAGCGGAACACGCCCTCGCGCACACTCACGTGTAATGCCGGCGGCGTCTGTCCTTCCTGCCACTGCAATGACAGCGCAAGCGCGTACTTTCCTTTGTCCGGGCGCCCGAGGACGACGCGGCGCGAGAGCTTGCCTTCGCTCCAGCGCTCGCCGCCATCGACGCCGTGGAAGTACTCGAGGGGCAATTCGAACGATTCGTATTTCCCCGTGAGATCGTCGACGAGATCGCCGCCGACGTACAACCAGCTGTTGTCGAGACTGGCGTTGCCGCGAACTTCGATGTTCGCTTTCCCCGACAGATCAAATGCTTCACTGAAGATGACCCGCGTATTGTTCGGCGCTCCCTCGGCAGGCGGCGCCGCGCTGATGTCGATCGATTGATCGAGCACGACGCGCCCCGGCTGACGAATCCCGATCACGATTGCGGCGACGATCAGCAACGCCACCATGAACAGCCACGACGTGCCGAGACGCGAGCCCGTGAAGGGCTGCATCGGACCGATCGTGCTCGGAGGCGTGAGATCGCGAACGTTGAATGCATCCCCGACTTCCTTTGTCGTCAGGTAGCGCCCGTGCGAGTAGCTCACTTCGCTCGCACCGGACGTCGTCATTTCTTTCGAGATGCCGAATGGCGGCGCGATGTAGTCAACAGTGTCAACGCTTTCGCCGATTGCGACGCGCCAATAGAACTCCCCAAGCACGTACGTGACTTTCGCAGTCGCTTCCTGGAAGAGTTTGTACGTCTGGTTCTGATACGCGATGTTGGTCGCGAACGTGCGTCCGACCGCGGGATCCATCACATCGCCCGGCCGCAGTGGCGTGACGAAGCTCCAGTGATCGTCGCTGTTCACGAGCCAGCGATAGCCTTTCGCGGCGTTGTAGAGCAGGTATTCGGTCCAGTAGTACTCGATGTCGAATTTCACCGCGCGTTGCATGAAGCCGGCGATCACATAAACGTCGCCGTCTAACGTGCCAGTGCTGCCCAGCGGAATCACCGGCTCGACGCGATACTTCACCTTCAACATCGCGAAGTACTGCAGCTTGCCGCTCGTGACGTCGAGACCGGCGCCGCAGTAGGGACACCAGATGCGCTCCGCCTGATCGGGCGCGCGGAGCGTCAACGCGCCTGCGCATTTCGGACAATTCAGTGCAGCCGCCGCGACTTTTGTGCGTCGCGCCTCGCCCGCAATCCCGAGCTCCGCGAGCGTCGTCTCGTTGCCTTTGAAGACGATCGGCGACTGTTCGCTGTAGTCGATCGTCGCGAAGCGTCCTGCGTCGCCGGTGAGATCCGCGTACCGGTATCGCCCACCCGGCTCCGGCGTCCACGGCAACTCCCCCTCGGCCGAAATGAACGCCGCTTCGCCGATCTCCGAAACGAAGAGATCATCGACCTCGGGAACGACTGCGTTCAATTGGAGTTGCTCATATGGCGGCGCTTCCGCCGCCACACGGAAGGTCACATAGAACCTCCCCTGCGCCTCGGCAAGCCAGCCCCAGCGTCCATCGTCGAAGGCCGCGTACCACTCGTCCCACACACCGCCGGCCTGATGCCGCATCTGTGTACGTCCGCTGATGCGGAAGCCATTGCCTTTGAACTTGCCTGGCGTTCCGATGGTCAGCGGCGAGCCGGTATCGATGAGCGCCGCAACTTTGCCGTGCGACTCGACATCGCGATCGGTGCGCGCCACGACGGAGTTGCAGTAGCGGCAGACGACAGCCGCCGACGAGCCGATCGCGAATTCGACCGGAGCACCGCAGGAGGGACAGTTCGCGACGGTCACCGACTCAACTCATAGGCCATCGAGCGATCGACGGCACGCACGCGCACTTCGGTTGCGCCGAGGAGCTCGGCGAGACGGGTCTGCCAGGGCCAGTCGGGGCGAGGGCGGCAGCAATAGAGATTGATGGTCGCCATGCCGTGCTCGGGGTACGTGTGACACGCGAGATGCGACTCGGAGAGCATCACGAAGCCCGTGATGCCGCCCGGATCAGGAAAGACGTGCCACGCCGGCGCGTGCAGCGGCTTCAGATCGAGCTCTTCGATGACGCGCGCAAAAAGCGCGTCGAGCACGATCGGGTCGCTCAACGCTGCGGCTCGACAACCCGCTGCTTCGACAAGCCATTCGGTTCCGATTTCCATGGACCGCGTGAAGAATACACCGGACGTCGCCGGCGACGGGTTGGCTACGGCAGCCGTCCCGCGGGGTCTCTCGTTTTTCTGGATGTCAGCCATCGTGTGTCCTGCTGCGACAACGGCGGCCTTCTCAGCCCGACCGCCCATCCTGATTACGTGCAGAACGGCGAGTTGTTCATCGCGAGGCGCCCGGAACAAAGCGCACCATCTGGCCGACGTGAATGGTCCCGGACCGCATCACAGTTCCGTAGACGCCGGCGTTGTTCGCGTTCAGGCCTACGACTGCCTTCATCACCTGTGCATCCTGCTTCGCCGTGTCGGGATCGAGGTTGATCATCATGCATCGCACATCACGCATTGTGACGCTCACGGCTGGCGCTGGCTCAGCTTCGCCGAACACAAGGGTTCCGCCAACCCACCGATCCTCGAGAAACGGTTCGGTGTCGTGCATCTCGAGCACGATGTTGGCTCTGAATCGTCTGCGATCGAGCTCCAGTCCCGACGCGCGCCCGATGCCTGCAATCGTCCCGAGACTGATCACCGATACCGGCGCGTCATCGAACATCCCGTGCTTCAGCGTCATCAACTCCACACCAACGCCGCATCGGTTGGTGATCTCACTCTGGAGCGCTGCGCTGCGCAGCTCGACTTGCGTTCCGGCCGGCGTGACCACGTGCGTTGGCAGCGGCTCGCTTGCGCTCTCGTCCAGGCCGAGAGGGCGATACAGAATCAGTTCAGGAAAGCGGCTTGCCGCGAGCCAGGGAAAGCCGCTGTCGTCGCCGAGACGCCGGAAGGCGAAGCGTCGGTCTCCCTTGAGACCGTGCCATCCGAGGAATGCGGATTCGGTCGGGGTGCCTGCCATCGATTTGACGGGATACCGCACGAGCTCGCAGATACGACCAACCTCGATTGTCATCGAGCCATCCTACGCAACGCCACGGCAAGCCGTCTAACCCCCGGATGGCCCGTGTTTCTACACCGAGCGCATGCTCCAATAGATACGAACGTTCGTGCTCTTTCTCATTGAAAACATAAGACTTCGCCGTAACCCCTGAAAAGCGTTGACGCCGCTACGAGCCCGCGCTACCTTCCTCGCCATCCAGCTACTTCGGTCGCATCACGTCTGAGGAGGAATTTCCCAATGGCTCATCGCCGGTCCGTCCGATCCTTGTTCCTCGCCTTCTGTCTCACACTGCTCGCGACCTCCGTGTACGCGCAGCAGGGCTTCATCACCGGCCGCATCACCCGCGCGAACGGAAGCGGCATCGGCGGAGTCATCGCTCAGGTCGTCGAGCTCTCGAAAGTCGAGCTCACCGACTCGAACGGCAATTTCCGTTTCGACGTACCCCCGGGCACGTACAGCCTTTCGTTCATCGCCGGTGAGCAGGCCGCGAACGAGAGCAACGTCACGGTCACGGCGGGCAACACGACGCGCGTCGACAAACAGGTCGACTGGAATCTCAGCGTCGCCGAGACCATCACCGTCTACTCCGCATCGCGGCGCACCGAACGCGTCGTCGAGGCACCGGCCGCGGTCACGGTCATTGCGCCCGAGGATATCGAAGCTGTCGCGGCATCGGGACAGGCTTCACGAATCATCGAGTCTGCTCCCGGCGTCGACTACACGCAGAGCGGCCTGTATGACTCGAACTTCAACGCGCGCGGGTTCAACAGCTCACTGAACCGCCGCATCCTGACGCTCATCGACGGCCGCGATCCCGCGATCGCGTTCCTCGGATCGCAGGAATGGGCCGCGCTCTCGATTCCGATCGACGAGTTTGCGAGCGTCGAGCTGATCCGCGGACCTGGTTCCGCACTCTACGGCGCGAACGCATTCAGCGGCGTGCTCAACATGACCACCAAGCAGCCGCGCCTCACGCCCGGCGGCCGCGTCCTCATCTCGGCCGGCGATCTGAACACCAAGCGCGGCGACGTCCGCCACGCGGGCGGCTTCGGCGGCGAGTGGTACTACCGCGTCACCGGCGGGTATCAGCACAGCGATGACTACACGCGCTCGCGCAACGTTGTCGGCGAGTACTCGACTCTCTGCGCCGCCTCCGGCCAGATCGACTGCCTGCCGCGCGAAGCGGTTCCGCTCGCGCTGGTCGAAGACGAGATCCAGTTTGCCGGCCTTCGCCTCGACAAGCACTTCGCGAACACGTCGGTCCTCACGCTCGAAGGCGGCTACGCGACGATCGAAGGTCCGACCTTCCAGACCGGTATCGGTCGCGTGCAGGTCACGGACGTCGAGCGTCCCTGGACGCGCGTGAACTTCAACACGCAGCACTGGAACGTTGGCGCCTACTACGACGCGCGTATCGCCGACCGGCAGGTCGCGCTGGCCTCGGGCTCGGGCTTCAATCCGAACGCAACGGCCAACGGAACCCGCGGTCTGTGGGAAGACTCGAACAACATTCACGCCGAGGTTCAGACGAACTGGGGCCTCTTCAACAACCGCGCGCGCGTCATCGGCGGCGTGGCGTGGCACAAGCAGGAAGTCTCCACCGCGGATCCCACGGGCTTCGAAACGCTGATGGCCGACTCGCACGACGAAACGCAGAAGTCGGCGTTCGGTCAGATCGAGTTCGATGCGACCAAGAACCTCAAGCTCGTCGGTGCGGCGCGCTGGGATGACTCGACGCTGCACGACCCCGAGTTCTCGCCGCGCGGCGCGCTCGTCTACACGTTCGCGCAGAACCACAACGTCCGCTACGGATACAGCCAGGCGTTCCAGCGCCCGAACTACTCGGAGCTCTTCCTGCGCGTTCCGGCCGGGGCACCGGTCAACCTCGCCGCAGCAGCAGGCGCGAATCCCGCGTCCGCGCCACTTGTCCCCGCGCTCACCGCGCTGGGCTTCAACCAGATGCAGGTCCTCGCGCTCGGCAACGGCAATCTCGAAGTCGAGAAGGTCAAGAGCCACGAGCTCGGCTACTCCGGCATCTTCGGCGGCAAGCTGTTCCTCACCGTCGATCTTTACAAGAGCAATCTGACGAACTTCGTCACGGATCTGCTTCCTGGTGTGAACCCGGCGTTCCCGACGTACGTCGTTCCGAACACGCTGCCCGGCCCGGTGCAGGCGGGTCTCACGAACTTCCTCGCGGCCGCGCTGCAGACGCGTCGCGTCGGTCTCACGACGGTCAACGGCGCTCCGGCGCTCGTCCTTTCGTACGCAAACTCGGGCGAAGTCGACACGCAGGGCGGCGAGATCGCGATCAACTACTACCTCACCAACAACGTGGTGCTCGACTTCAACTACTCGAAGTTCGACTTCACCGTGAAGTCGTCGCAGGGCGGCGACCAGCTCCTGCCGAACGCGCCGGAGAACAAGTACAACGCCGGTATCGCGTGGCGCGGAACGAAGCTCGACGCGAAGCTGTCGTATCGCTGGGTCGAAGAGTTCCGCTGGGCCGCGGGCGTGTTCGTCGGCAACGTGCCGGAGTATGACGTCGTCAACATTGCCGCAAACTGGCGCTTCAACGATACGTTCGGCGTCGGCGTCGATGTGAGCAACGCCACCGACAACGAGCACTGGGAATCCTTCGGCGGCGACCTTCTCGAGCGCCGCGCCCTCGGATACGTTTCGATCAACTGGTAAAGCATCCCTCGACCCTCTCCCCGCTTGCGGGGAGAGGGTGGCCGCAGGCCGGGTGAGGGGCCGCGCCTCAGGACGAGAGCAACCCCTCATCCGCACTTCGCGCACCTTCTCCCCTTTCACAAGGGGAGAAGGCCGAGAGCGGAGGTTACAGGCGCCGCAACACCGCTTCTCCCGCCGCCTTCGTCCCGAGCGAACCTCCGAGATCGGTCGTCGTCTCCCCTGCCTTCACGGCATCAGTGACGGCGTTCTCGATGAGCTTCGCCTCGTCCATGAAGCCGAGGTACTCGAGCATCATGGAAGCGGTGAGGATCGCGCCGATCGGGTTGGCGATGTCCTGCCCCGCGTACTTCGGCGCGCTACCGTGAATCGGCTCGAAAAGCGAGACGCGGCCGGGATGGATATTGCCTGATCCCGCGACGCCGAGGCCACCCTGCAGCGCGGCACCGAGGTCGGTGATGATGTCGCCGAACATGTTATTGGTGACGATGACCTCGAACATCTCGGGCGCCCGCACCATCTGCATCGTCAGCGCATCGACGAACATGTGAAAGTGCTCGATGTCGGGATACTCCGCCGCGACGGCTTCGAACGTGCGCAGCCAGAGATCGCCTCCGAAGCGCATGACGTTGTTCTTGTCCGACATGCACACGGACTTGCGTCCCGTGCGCTGCGCGTACTCGAACGCATAGCGAATGATTCGCTCGACACCGCGGCGCGTCGAGACATCTTCCTGCACCGCGATCTCGTCCTGCGTCCCCTTCTTGAACATGCCGCCCATGCCGACGTACGCGCCTTCCGTGTTCTCGCGGAAGATCACGAAGTCGATCTCTTCGACGCCCTTGTTCTTGAGCGGCGACAAGCGCTCGTCGATGAGCCGCACGGGACGATAGTTGACGTAGAGATCGAGCTGGAAGCGCATGCCGAGGAGGATGTCGGCGGCGTGCTTCATGTCGGGGATACGGGGGTCGCCGAATGCGCCGAGGTAGACCGCGTCGAAGTTGACGCGGATGTCGTCCATGGCGCCTTCCGGCATCGAGATGCCGGTGCGCAGATACTCGTCGGCGTTCCAGCCGAAATGCGTGAACTTCAGGCCGAGCCCGCCCGCCTGACTGACGTGCTCGAGGATTTTCATCCCCGCTTCGATGACTTCCGGACCGATCCCGTCTCCGGGAACTACGGCAATGTTTTTCATAGAGCCGAACGCATTATATGAGCGGGCGTCGTGAGGGCGATTCCTCGGCGCGTCAGTTCCTCACGCAGTCGCGGATCGCACAACGCGCGCGTCTCGCGCTCCCAGTCATAGCCCCATCCGTATCCGTCGACGCCGATCCCGGGATGCGTGACGAGCTCCGTGACGCCTTCGACGTGATCGAGCAGCGGGACGACATCGTCGAGATGTCCCGCGATGGCGACACCGATCGTGCGGTCGTTCGTGAGTCCGGGCGTGAGTGCGCGACGACCGAGTGCGCTCAACACGCGCATCGACAGCGGACGCGCAGCGCCGCCGTGATCGTCGACGATGCGCACGTACGGAATCGCGAATTCGGACGCGAGCCGCTTCACGACTTCGAAAATGCGAGGCAGGACATGCAGATGCTGATGTCCGTTGAGATGCGTGACGCGCAACCCCGTCTCGATCACGCGCGCGATCTGCGCGCGCAGTTCGCGCTCGATCGCTTCGATCGAGATCACGCGCGCGAGGTACAAGGGCACGAATGACGTGTACTTTTTCGGAAATCGAATCGAGGTCAGCGGTCGCTCTTCGACCAGGGTGAGATGCACGCCGATCTCGAGCGTCGGCACGTCACGCAAGCGCGCGACTGCGTCATCGAACGCGGCTCCGTTCGCCACGATGCTGCACGCAGTGACGATCCCCTCCTGATGCGTACGGATGGCGCCGGCGGTCATGCCGCGATGCAACCCGACGTCATCAGCCGTGACAATCAACGTCCGGCGATCCATATTGACATCATTAGGAGGATCAGTCATGAGAAAGCTCGTTCTGGCACTCGTCCTGTTCGTCGCGACCTCGGCATTCGCTCAGCAGCAGTTCCGCGGCTCGGTCAAGTTCGTCTGCGGCAAAGCAGATGATGAATCGATCAAGGCGTTCGCATTCAGTCCCGGCTCGTACTTCACGACCATCAACGTCACCAACCAGAACACCGCCACGGTCCTGGGGCAGAAGCGGTTCAGTATCGCGCTGCTCTCGCAGAAAGTCGGCAAGTTCACGAACCTCATCCCCTGGTCGCTGAAACCGAACGAGTCGATGCAGATCGATTGCGGCGACATCTACACGCATCTCGCCGTACCGCCCGGTACCTTCATCGACGGCTTCGTGCACATCGTCGGCGCGCCGGTGCGATTCGACGTGACCGCCGTCTACACGGTCTCGGATGGCGAGCGTCCCGTTTCGATCGACGTGGACGCGATCACGTTGCGGTGACGCCGGCGCATCTCGGGGTAGAGCCGCACCAGCTCGCGCAGAATTTTCAGCACGACACTGAACGAGCCGAGGTGCGACTCGCCTCGGGTGCGCGGAAAGTAATCGACGCCGATCTGCTGGATCGTGAAGCCGCGATTCTTCGCCTTCACGACCAGCTCGGCGTCGATCAGCGACCCTTCCGACCTGAGCTCGATCGTTTCGAGAATGCGCCGCTTCATCAGCTTGAACGAGAAGTTGATGTCGCGGTGCGGCCATCCGAAGAGGATGCCGATCAGCCAGTTGTAGACGAGCGTGTAGATGCCGCGCTTGAGCCCTTCCATCGTGCGGTCGTGGCGATACGCGGCGATCATGTCGGCGTCCGTCAATTCCATTGCGCGAATGGCGGTGCCGAGGATGTCGGGATCGAACGGGATGTCGGCGTCCATGTAGAAGACGAGGTCTTTCGTCGCCGCCGCGAAGCCGGTGCGCAGCGTGCCGCCCAGCTTGCGGTTGACCTCGTGACGCAGCGAGCGGATGCGCGGATCGTCCTCGGCAAGACGCGCCACGATGTGGATGGAGGAATCGGTCGACGCGTCGTCGACGATGATGATTTCCCAGTCGCTCGCGTATGCATCGAGCGACGTGCGCGACGCCGCCACCGCGTGCTCGATGTTGAGCTCCTCGTTGTACATCGGGATGACGAGCGAGACGGACGGACGCATGGCGATCAGGTTGCGGGACGTTTCGCAGTGTAGAGCAAGTGCGGATGGAGGTAGCCGCGGTCAACGGCGCGGATCTCGAGGTCGGTGAAGCCGATCTCGTGCAGCATCTTCGTGGCATCTTCGCGCGACTGGTGAATGAACCCTTCGCCGATGCTGATGCCGAGGATGGTGTCGGAGAGCCATTCCTGGAAACGGGCCCATTTGATTTTGAACGAGCCGGGGTCCATGTCTTTCCAGAGAAAGAGGCCGCCCGGCGCGAGACGATCGAGAACGCGGGTGAAGAGCTCGCGACGCATGTCGAGCGGCATGCGATAGGTGGCGTCGTAGATCACGATCGCGTCGAACGTGCCGTCGATGCAGTCGTCGTAGCCGGCTACTTTGCGGATCTTCGGCGACGGTGACGGGAGAAGGCTCTTCTTGAGATCGGGATCGACGGCGATGACTTCGCGCGCGCGTTCCTGTGTGATGAGGACGCCATAGAGTCCGTGGCCCGATCCGATCTCGAGGACGCGTGCGCCGGCCGGAATGTCGTCGATGGTCCGGAGGAACGGGGCGGTCAGGAAGCGGATCAGGATGTGGGCGCGGTGGCTGGCGGGGTAGTGGCCGAACGCGCGGTGCAGGACCCGCAGCGCGCGGACGTATCCTATTGACATCGGCGCGATTATAGAGGCTCTTGACGCACTGGAAACTCTTCGCGGCGATCGCGCTGCTCGCCATCGTCGCCCTTCATTGCGCGACCATTCCCCGTTCGATCTGGGAGTTCGACGAGAGCCTCTTCGTCGCCGGGGTCGAGCAGTACGAGCCGCTGCTCCATCACCCGCCGCCACCCGGCTATCCGCTGTACATCGGCTTTGCGAAGCTGGTGGCGGTGTTCACACCGGACGCATTCACGGCGTTGCTGGCGACGAGCGTGATCGCGGTCGCACTCGGGTTTCTCGTGTTCGTGCTCGCGTTTGCCACGATCACCGATTTGCGGACGGGTGTCGTTGCCGCGGTGCTGCTGTATGGGTCGCCGGCCGTGTTGATCTCCGGAACGTTGCCGCAATCGGATGCGGGAGCATTGGCGCTGTTGGGATTGGCGATCTGGGGATGCACGCGCGAGAAGCCCGCGCTGTGTGGATTGTTCTGCGCGATCGCGATCGGATGGCGATTGCAGCTCTCGATCGCGATCGTGCCGATGTTTCTCGCAGCGGTGGTGATGATGCGCTCGTGGCGCGATCGCGCGATCGCGGTAAGCGCGTTCGGACTCGCATGTGTCGCGTGGTTCGTGCCGCTGGTAATGCAGGCGGGCGGGCCGGAGTCGTACTGGAAGTGGCTTTCGGGACAGGCGAAGTACTACGCGGCGCACGATGCGGATTTGTCGCGCAGCGGACAGTCGGCCGCGCACATCGCGCTGCGGTTCATCGCGCATCCGTGGGGGCCGAAGTTTCTGTCGTTGCCACTGCTCGTGCTGGCGATTGCAGGGATTCGTCGCAATCGACGACTGATCCCACTCGCCGCGGGCGGACTCGTGTACCTCGGTTTCGCACTCGCGACGATGGATCCCGCGGATGCGGTTCGCTACGCGATCCCTTCGCTGCCGCTGATCGCGTTGCTCGCGGCGACGACTCGTCATCCCGAGCGTAGCGAGGGAGTTGGGCGGGAGGGGCACGATGCGCGCGCCTGGCGCCCCGCCCTCCCAGGTCCCTCGCTCACGCTCGGGATGACATGCTTGTACGTCCTCGGATCCATCTGGTACGCGCTCCCCGTTCTGCGTGCCCGCGCCACCTCCCCCTCCCCACCCGCTGCCGCCATCCGCTGGATCGAAGCGAACGTTCCGAAACACGCGATCGTGCTCTACGACCCGCCGCTCTGGCCGCACGCATCCGTGCAACTCGACGAGTACAAAACCATGCGCATCGACGCAGGTCTCGCGCAATACGGCGGCGATCCATCCGTGCCGATGGTCATCTTTGCTGATGGCGAACGCGCCGATGCGAAAGGCGTCACGTTCCGCTGGGCCGACACCGACGCGTATCGCAAGCTCACGCGCGAGCACTACGGCGCGGTGAGCGTGATCCCTTTGCCTCCTGCTGAACGCTACCGCGTCATCGAAGGCGTGTTCGCACCGGAACGCACACGCGATGGCCGTGCATGGCGCTGGCTCGGCAGCAAAGCGATCCTCGAAGTTCCATCGCTCGGAGCAACGCGCGCACGACTCGTCTTCCGCACACCGCCGGAGTATCCACTCGACCAGAACCGCATCCGCGTCAACGATTCCGTCGTGGCAATCAAACGCAACGAGACCGTCGAAGTCATCATCCCGATCACCGACACACGCATCACGATCACACCAGAGCGGACGTTCGTCCCCGCGCAGATTCGCGGCGCGAACAATCGCGATCAGCGCACGCTTTCCGTGATGCTCACGCGCGTCGAACTACTCGACCGGCGGCCAGCCGCAGCAGGATCGCCACCACCGCGATGACGGCGCAGACCGCGAAAATCTTCGCCTCCGTCGCCGCACCGACCGCACCTGCCGCCATCGTGTCGACAAACCACGCGAACAGAAACACGCTCGGAATCGAGCCCGCGAACGTCATCAGCACGAAATCACGCGTGCGAATCCGCGTCGCACTTCCCGCGAGATAGTTCAGCGCGACATACGGCACGATCGGCATGATGCGCAGCACGAAGAGAACGAACGGTGAATCGAGCGCCGGCACGTCTTCGCGCTTGATCCGTTTCTCGATCCATCGCGCCAATCCCCCACGCGCGAGAAAAAACGGCGGCAGCGCAGCCAGCGTACACGCGGTGAGGTCGATGAGGCCGCCGACTTTCCATCCCCACACCAGCGCCGCGATCGCCGACAGCAAGCCCACTGGCAGCAGAAATGTCGCGAAAAGCGCATAAATCAGAAGAAACAGCGGCACCGCCCACCACTCGCTGTCGACGCTCTTCATCGACGCGATGAAGTTCCGTACCTCCGGCAACTGCTCGATCCGCGAGGCCAGCACGGCCACGATCAGAATCGGCACGGCAATGGCCAGCAGCGGCAGGAGCTTTCTGGCAGAGGTGAAAAGCGTCGTACGCATGCGATAAGCTACAGCGGACTTTACCGAACCGCCTCTCAAAGGAGTAACTGTGGCAAGTTTCCCCGGCGTCGACTATATGGATATCGAT
>DASYLL010000396.1:0-9652 GCA_036009605.1 Thermoanaerobaculia bacterium
GACCTCCGACGCACGCAATGGCCAGCCCGACCCGCGCTCTGCTGCGGCGATGATGCGCAAGCTCGCGGACATCGACGGTACGGTCGTCTTTGCAGCGGCCGCGGCAGGTAACTACGCGTATGACGATGACGTGCGTCGTAATGGCGTCTTTACCGCGGCCGTCATCGACGGTCTGCAGTGCCAGGCGCCTACCGATGCGACCGGCTTCGTGACAGTCGACACACTTTCTGCGTACGTCGATAATCGTGTTCTGCAATGGCTGCGGAGAAATCGGCATCACGAAGGGACGCGCGCGACGCAGCTCTTTTGTGAGGGAAAATCAAAGACGATGCCGCTGTCGGCGTGTGGCTCCGCTCATTGACATGGTGTCAGGCTGGTTGCCTCGACCTGCGATACTCCGCCAAATGTCCAGATTCTTTTCGAGCGGTCCTGGTAAGCCACCCCGCGAAATGCGCGCCGGCGATAGAACTCGTGGATGCCGCCGTCATAAATGTCATACGCGCCGGAGCCGTAATGCAGGGCATCGATCAAGGAGTCTTCGAGAAGCATCGTCGTCGTAATGAACAGCACGGCGCAGTCGCTGCCCGCGGCGGTGGCGCGCACGTCCCACGCGGAGAGACGCGATCGGGAGTACAGCTGAGCAAGCATCTCCGCGTCGCGGACGCGGATGTCGTTGCTTCGCGGTTTCTTTACTTCTTTCACCGCGGAAACACGCGTGACGGCAGGCTCGGATCCGCACGAACCGGTGATGAGAACGGCGACGAGCGTGATTGAGATGACCATGGTGCGCATGGCAGAGTTCTCCTTGCACGAAAGAAGGCGCGCCGCATTGCGGCGCGCCTTCGAATCGTTTGACTACGGTCGCGGGTTCTGCGACGGAGGGCAGAGGATCTGTTCGTACGCGGTACGGCCGATGTTGAGCCGCAGCTGGTTCAACAGATCGGACCACAGTTCCTCATCCGGATGGATCGAGTGCCAGTCGACTTCCGGATACGAGGGTGCGCCCGGCGCCGCGCCGGCGAGCGGGACGAGCCGAGCCGCCGGGGCAGGCGGCGTCTGCGCCACTTCATAGAACATCTCGAAGTGTTTTCCGACTTCAGGAGTCGCGGGCATCTCGGTCGTCGGCGGCATGAGCGGCGGAAGGTTGATCAGTGCAATCTCGACCTTGCCGTCATCCGGCGAAATCTTCATCGAGCGTCCAGGATCTCCGTTGAACTTCGTCTCGACGAGCTCGATGCTTTCACCCGAAACCGTGATGTCGGCACCGACCCAGCTGGCAACAGCCTGTGAGTACGATGAGGCGCTGCCGGTGCCGTCGAGGCGTTTGAAATGCACCGGCGTGACGTCGCTCCCGATGCGTGCGATCGAATAGGTGAACAGCTTGCCGGTCCGCAGCGTGAAGCGTGCGGCGACGACGCCGGCCGGCGGCTGCGCCGCGAGGACATCCGGATCGATGCTGCACGTGGGGCAGAGTTTCTTCAGATCGGCGAGCCAGTTGATGTCCTCGCGCTCCGTCGATGACGCCGGAATGATCGTCGGCACGCCATTGACGCTGCCGCGAGCGTCGTCATAGAAAACGAACGCCGGCAGGTCGGGATCGTTGACGTTGCCTTTGCAGAGAGAGAGCTCGGAGCCGGTCAGGTCCCAGGCTGCTCCGCCGGTCGCAGCGACTGCGAGAGAAGCGAGTGCGGCAGCGGTTGTTTTGTCGGGATAGAGCCATTCTGCAATGGCCGTGTCGTCGGTGGGGCAATCGCCGACGCACCCTCCGCCGCGCGTAACGAGAATCGGTTTGTGTTGCTCGATGGTGGTGTTGTCGGAGACGTGATGGGCGTGATTGACGTTGAGCAGCAGGACGGTGACTTCCTGCCGGTCCTCACTGGGGATGAATACGATCAGACCGCTGAAGAGAATTCGAAGCACGAATTCCATGGTTTGTTCCTCCATTGCTTGCGGGGCGCTCGAGTGGTGATGTGTGGCCAATCACCTGAAACGGTGCCCACGCAAAAATCGACTCGGGGTCGCGTTGATTGTTCTCGAGCATTTCGATTTGTGCGGCTTGTAATGCCACCGCTGCGTCGTTGCTCGCCTGATAGCCACGATAGAAAGACACCATCAGTTGCTTGGATGTGGTGTCGTTCACGTCCCACAGGCTGCCGATGACGGCAGGAACACCCGCGCCGAGCAGCGGCCGCACGAGCGGCGCCACTCCTTCGAGTCCGACCGGACGGCCACCCGCACTGCTGCAAGCTGCCAGCACAACGAGTCTGGTCCGATCGAGATGGAGGTTGATCAGTAACTCGGACGCCGTCAGGAGGCCATTGTGTTGGTTCGACGGCGCCAGTAAGAGTAAGGATTGAGACGGCACGCGCGCATTGACGAGCGCGTGTGCGGCGATATGCACGATCGTGTAGTTGGGAGCCTGGGCAAAGAACTCCGGTGCCGTGGCAGCCCCTTTGGTGAGGAGTAGCGAGTTCGGTTTGTAGAGTTGATCGATCTCTGTCGCTTCCTGTTCGGAACTGGGAATCGGGTCCATGTCTTTTGCGAACGGCAGGGTTTCATCGAAAGCGGGATTGCCGATCGCCAGCACGGAAGGGGCCTGAGCGGACAAAAGCCGGGCGTTTTGTTCGAGTGAGTTGATGTAGAGCTTCGTGCTGCCGGCGAACTCGATTGGTACACGCTCGATCAGGTATTTGCCCGAGATCCGGTCGCGCAAGGCGACGATCGGAAGGCCGTGCATCGCACCATCGGGAACGATGACGAGTCGCTGTATTTCGCGGCCACCGGGCATCTGTGCGATGGCTGCAAGCGGTAAGGCGATGAGTTGATCGTAGGCGGTCGTCAGGATCTCATTGAGACCAGGCGTTTTCTGGAGTGGAGCGCCGTTCTGGATGCGTGACGTCCAGCGCTCGATCGTGCTGTGTCCGACTCTTTGTGTCAGAGCGACGAACGAGCGGTTCGAGAGGATCCACGTGTGAGTGCGTTCGTCCTCGATCGAGTATTGAACGAGGAACGTGCCCGGAGGCAGGCGCCGTTGGGCATCCGGTGGTGTCAGGTCATTTCCGGCCAGTTCGCGAAAGGTCTGGGGGATGTCGTCATTGCTCAGGATGAGATCGAGAGGCTCAAAGGCGCGCACACGTTCCGCATACTGAAACGCTTTCGCATGCTCGCCATCGTCCATCAGCAGTCCGATCAGAGTCTGATAGGCCTCCGGGAAGCGCGAGAAATAGGAGTTCCAGAGCTCTTCGTATCTCCCGCGTTGCCGTTGCTCGAGGATGCGCAGCTCTTCCGCGCGCAACTCAGCGAGCGCGGTGATCAGGTCGTTCTTTGCTTCCTGTGTATGCTTGGCGCGCCGGTGTGCATCGGCTCGTTGTGCATAGAGGGAGGCGAGAAATGTACGGTTTTCGACAGACGCGAGATTGATGGCTCGAGTGAAAGCTCCAATGGCCTGCGCGCTATCCGCCCGAATCGAGATCTGGCCCTGGATTTCGGCGGCCCTCGCTTCGAGAATTCGGGTCACGTTCTGATCCGTTCCCTTCTCCTCCGCCAGCAGTCTTTGTGATTCCTTGAGGTCGTAGATGGCACTGGATTGATCGTTGCGGTCGGGCCGCAGTGCGAGCTTGATCTTCGCGCGCTCACGCAGGGCAACGGCGAGATTGGTACGAATCTCGCCGAGCCGGTCCAACTGATCCGGCGGTGCGGTAGTCAATTCGTACTGATGTCTCTCGACCGCCAGGTTCTGATAGAGAAGGGCGACGCCGGGATGATCGAGTGCCAGTGCCGCCGCGCCAATTTCTCCATAGAGTGCATGACGCTGACGACCGACAGGGACACTGCGCTCATAGCTCATCGCCGCCAGCGCAGCTTCAAAAGCAAGCTCTTCGTGGCCAAGGGAACCGAGCGTGCCGCTTTTTCGCGTCAGGATCATAGCGAGGCTTTCATGATCGCGTAGCCGTGTCGCATGCGCGAGCGCCGAATCCAGTTCCACCAGCGAGTCAATGTATCGATTCGGCCATTGGAGTGCGTTTGCGCGCGCTGTCTTTGCGAAGACGAGCAAGCGTTCATAGCCGTGCACACGGGCTTGCAGGATGACTGGATCGAGGATTGTCAGCGCGCCGTCATAGTCCCGGACCAATGCTGCGGCACGGCCGGCGTCCGCACGCAGGGAAAATGGGCTGCCGCCCTGCTGAAACAACCGGGAAGCGCTCTCAAAAAGAGCGACGGCTTCGGCAAACCTGAAGGACTCCTGCTCGCGTCGTGCTTTCTGATAATCAAGGTGTCCCTGCGCAAGTGCCTCGAGTTGTTCCGGTGAGGCACGCTCGATCGCATCCACTACCTGCACGTCAAACAGATCGCCCATGAAGCGCTTCGACAACACCCCGGCCAGGAGTTTCGCCTTCGCCAGGTTTTCGGCGTTCCGCACGACGACACACTGTGGCAGCAGTTCCTCATGCAGGTATCGTTGCGCAGCTGAAGGAAGCCGCTCGATCAACTGTTCGACGGTCGCTCGATCGCCAGCCGTCAGAGCGATGGCAAGGCGAGACTGATCGCGCGGCCATTGCGTCAGACCATCGAACGTTTGCCTGACCGCCAGTCGCCGGTAGTGCTGACGCGCTTCCTGGCCCCACGGCGAAGCATCGGTGATCGCAAGCTCGTTCCACGTGGCCATTGCGTCGGCGGTCAATCCCAGATCTTCCTGTATCAGGGCGCGATTGAAACGTGCGGCGGGAGATCGCGGTGCTGCGAGGATGGCCTGTTCGGAGGCGCTCCATGCATCCAGGAGGTCGGCGGGCCGGCCTTCGTTGCGGGCTCGTATGTAGTAGGTGGCCGCGACGTCGCTCATCGCCTCGGCGCTGGTCTTCGCGAGCTCTTCGAGCACGTCGAGCGAGGCGTCGATGCAGCCGGGTCTGTTCACGATCGCATCCAGAGCCTGCTGGTACGTCGAGATCGTTTGCCGGCACGGGATGCGTGGCATGGTTGGCTGATTCGCGGGTGCGCGCCATTCCTTCCAGTCAGGAGAGGTCGACAGCCGCGGCTCCACTGCACGCACCCCCTCTTTGGATAAATCCGTGTCTCTGACTTTGCAGGAAGGTGTGAAGGTGCAGAGAGTGATGACGATGACCGCGAGCTTTTTCACGGAACTCATAAGATACGCGATTCGCAGGACTGAGAGCGAACGATGACGGATCGCGAAGGATTCAAGGCGCTCTATGCGAAGTACTACCGAAGGATGGTGGCGTTTTACATTCGGGCCTTTCGTCTCTCCGAGGAGGACGCAAAGGACCTGGCCCAGGACGCGTTTCTTCGTTTCTATGAGGCACTCGATGAATATCGCGGAGATGCCGAGTGGGCCTTTCTCGAGACGGTTGCGCGGCGTGTCGCCTACAACAGCATCCGCTCCAGATCTACCGCGAAACGTGGCGGCGGACAGGACATGTCTCTGGACGAAATTCCCCCTCGACTCGAACCGGCCGTCAAACCGCCGCCTGACTATGCGGATCGCGAGACCGCGAGGTTTGTCAGAAAGCGGGTGCGGGAAGCGATCGCAGAACTATCGCAGGGGCAACAGCAAAGCATTCACCTCTGGGGCGAAGGTTTCAAATACAAACAGATTGCGAGCATTCTCGCGATTAGCGTGGACGCAGTGAAGTCGCGATTGCGAGATGCGAAGAAGCATCTTCATGAGCGGCTGGGCGAGGACGTGGCCGGGTTGAACTGGCCAGACGGTCTGCCGGAGGAAGAACGATGATTAGCAAAGCGGATTGGCAAACCGTCCATGACGAGATCATGGCGGAGGAGCGCCGGCGGCTCGGAGAGCCGCCCACGTTCGACGAAGTGCTCGCGTATACGCAAGGCGAGCTTTCCCAGGAGGAGGCAGAGCGGATACGTGCGCTGCTGGTCTCCCATCCCGACCTCGCGCGAACGGTTGTAGAGCCGTTCTCCGAGGACGAGGCGGATGAACGCGCGCTCGTTTCGGACGAGGAACTGGCAGAACGCTGGGCAGCGCTCGAAAAGCGGATCGATGGCGAGCGAGAGCAGGTACGACGCCTTCCTTACAGATGGATCGGACTGGCTGCGGCGCTCGTAGTCGTTTTTGCAGGCTTGTTCTGGCAGTCGACATTGCAGTCGCATCGGATGCCACAGGCTTCGGCTCTGACGGGTGAGATCGCCGAGGATTTCCGGATCCTTCGGCCAGGCGGGTTTCGCGGTGGCGGGAATGATTCCACGGTGGTGAGCACCGAAGGCGACGACTATCGGCTCGCGATCTCGATCATCGGATCGGCGGAACGCAACGATTTCCGTCTCGAGATCGTCGACGCCTCGGAAAAACAGCTCTGGAGAAGCGACATCCTTCGCCGTCCTCCCAGCGATACGTTTGCGCTCGTCGTTCCGCGCGCGTTCCTCAAGCCGGGCCGCTATGAGGTCGTGCTGCATGGCGTCGAAGGGGCCAACCACGAGCGGTTGGCGGTCTACCCCGTCCGCATCCCCTGACCGCACATCCCGTCACCTCAGGTTTTTCGAGTGGTCGCGGCTGTGTACGATGATCGGGACGTACGATCGTTCCCACGAGATACCGCCTCGCGTTGCTTTGACGTTCGTGGTGGCGGTGACTGCGGCGGCGCGCGTACTTCTGACTGATAATCGGCGAAATGCCGAGCTCGATTGCGGCCGTGCTGTTCATGCTCGCGTTCGGCGTCGCCGCGGAGAGTCGCGTCGGGCTCGTGTCGTTTCGGCGCGTTGCGATTCCTGATGACGTGCCCGCGCATCTCTGCACTGCGATCGCGCAGGATCGTTCCGGATTGTTGTGGTTCGGTACGCAGGGCGGGCTCGTGCGGTATGACGGCTATGAGTTCCGCGTCCATCGCTCGAATCCCGATGATCCGACGACGCTCGCGGGGAACTACGTGCGTTCGCTGCTGGTCGCGTCGGATGGGCGATTGTGGGTCGGTACGTTCAGCGGCGGCCTCTCGGTGTTCGATCCGCGTACGGAGAAATTCACGCGGCATCGACTCGCCTACGATCGCGTGGAGGGACTCGCGGAGGATCGCAGCGGGAGGATCTGGATCGCGACGACGGCGGGTCTCGCGCGGCTCGATCCGAAGTCGTCACGCATCGTGTATTTTCGACACGAGGCCGGCAATGCGAACAGCATCGCGGACGATCGTGTCCGTGGATTGCTCGTCGATCGCGGCGGAACGTTGTGGGTCGGCACGCGCGACGGATTGCAACGGTGGCGCGGCGAGGGACGCGGATTCGAGCGCGTCGCGCCGGTGCTCGCGGGACAGTACGCCACTCGTTTGTATGAGGATCGACGCGGGCGGATCTGGGTCGGTACCGAGGAGCATGGTGCGGCGGTCGTCGATCCGCGCGATGGAAGTGCGCGACAGATTCTGCCGCGGCCTGCGGATGCGAACGGGCTCAGTCATTACTGGGTATACGGGTTCGCGGAAGGCGTCGGCGAGGAGATGTGGATCGCGACGTTCGGCGGCGGCGTCGACATCGTCGATGCGCGGTCGCTGGCGGTCATCGATCGGTTGCGGAACGATCCGGTGTTGCAGGACACGATCGGTGCGGATCGGATCGGCGCGGTGTTTCGCGACCGCTCGGGATTGATGTGGGTCGGGAGTTGGGGAGAAGGACTGGCGCGACACGATCCGCGAACGCGCGCGCTGCGCTCGCTGCGTTTCAGTCCGAATCGTTCGGATGGATTGACGCACGCGGCGGTGGTGCGTGCGATCGAAACGCGCGAGGGAAACATCCTCGTCGGCACGAACGGGAATGGGATCGACGTGCTCGATGCGACGTTGCACCGCGTCGCGAATTACGCGCTGCCTGATGATGCGCTGACCTGTCTCGCGCAATCGGCAGATGGCACGATCTGGGCGGCGACGTTGAACTCTTCGCTGCATCGATTGCTGCCGAACGCGAAGCAGTTCGAGCGGGTGCCATCGGAGCGACTGGCCGGCGGGCCGATTCGGTCGATGGCGTTCGGTCGCGATGGGACGCTGTGGACCGGTGCTTCCGAGGGGATGGTGCGGATCGATCCGCGGACGCTGGCGACGCGCGTGTATCGGCAGTGGCCGGGTGCGGCGCAGTCGTCGCCGGCAATCGAGTCGATCGTTGTGACGACGAACGGCATGCTCTGGGTGGGCACGGACAACGGGCTGTATTCGTTCGATCCGCGCACGGAAGTGGCGGTGCGCATCGCGAAGGATGCGAGTCGCGCGGACGGTTTGCCGGACAACTGGGTGCCCGATCTGATGCTCGCGCGCGATGGGCGATTGTGGGTGGGCACGGCTGGTGGCGCGGCGGTGATGACGCGTTGGGATGGTCGCAACGCGCGCTTCGATTCCGTCGCGCGGAAGCTGGGACGTGCGACGACACCCGCCGAGGCGTTGATCGAAGACGACGCGGGGATGGTGTGGATCGGGCCGCGATTGCGCGTCGATCCGCGCACATGGACTGCGCGTGAGCTCGGTCCGTCGGATGGTATTGCGTTTCGCAATTTCTATATCGCCAGTCGTGCGCGGACGCGCGATGGACGGTTGTTGTTTGGATCGCCCGAGGGGTTGCTCGTCATCGATCCGCGTGCGTTGCGTTTCGAAAATGCGAATGCACCGATTGTCGCGACGGCGTTGCGCGTGGAAGGCAAGCCGCGTCCGGGTGCTGTGATCCTGTCGGAGATCGGGCTTTCGAAATCGGAGCGCAGTTTCACGCTGGATTTCGCCGCTCTGGATTTCGCGGAATCGCAGCGGCTCGTCTATCGACATCGACTCGAAGGGCTCGATGACGCCTGGACGACGACGGGTGTCGCGCAGCACTCGGTGACGTACAGCCGCCTGCCGCCGGGCGAATACACGTTGCGCGTCGGAGTATTGAATGATGCTCAGGAACTGCGGCTGCCAGTGACGGTGTTGCCGGCGGTGCATCAGACGCCGTGGTTTCGCGCGTTGATGGCCATCGTCGCGGCCGCGCTGTTGTACGGCGCGTATCGACTACGCGTGCGTCAGTTGCGTGCGCGTGAACGTGCGCTCGAGGGGCTCGTACAGCGTCGTACCGAGCAGCTCGAACAGGCCAGCCTCACGGACCCACTGACGGGATTGCGCAATCGTCGGTATCTCGAACAGACCATTGACGCCGATCTGGAGATCGCCGCGCGCGGCGGCGTCGAGCGCGATCTCGTGATTCTGATGATCGATCTCGATCACTTCAAGAGCGTGAACGATCAGTACGGCCACGCCGCCGGCGACGCGGTGCTCGTGAAACTCGCGCAGCTGCTGCTGCGCACGTTCCGCGCGTCGGATGCGGTCGTGCGATGGGGCGGGGAGGAGTTTCTGATCGTGGTTCGGTTCGTCGATCGTGCGTGTGCGGCCGAGCTCGCGGAGAAGTTGCGAAGTGCCGTCGAAGACCATCCGTTCGTGCTTCCGGATGGGACGACGATTCAGCGGACGTGCTCGATCGGATTCGCGGCGTGGCCGCTGCAGGGGCTGAGTTGGGAGCGCGCGGTCGATCTCGCGGACGCGGCGCTGTACCGCGCGAAGAATGGCGGACGCAACGCATGGGCGGGATGACTGGTTTGGAGTGCGGCAGCCGCGGCTGCCGCTTTGTATGTTTGCTATCCGCGCTGTGGCATACGAAAGCGGCAGCTGCGGCT
>DASYLL010000397.1:0-30824 GCA_036009605.1 Thermoanaerobaculia bacterium
AGGTTGGCGGAACGCAGGTCGGCGGAACTCAGGTCGGCGGAACGCAGGTTGGCGGAACGCAGGTCGGCGGAACGCAGGTTGGCGTAACGCAGGTCGGCGGAACGCAGGTCGGCGGAACTCAGGTCGGCGGACCGCAGGTTGGCGTAACGCAGGTCGGCGGAACGCAGGTTGGCGGAACGCAGGTCGGCGGAACTCAGGTTGGCGGAACTCAGGGTGGCGGAACGCAGGTCGGCGGAACTCAGGTCGGCGGAACGCAGGTTGGCGTAACGCAGGTTGGCGGAACGCAGGTCGGCGGAACTCAGGTCGGCGCCTTGCCTGATGGCTTCGAGGACAGTGTCGCGGATGGTGTTCTCCTCTTTGTCGTACTCGAAAAGGACAGCTCCGCTTATCCAATGCTTAATTTCGATTTTGATTTTCATGTGGTGTGGTGATGTGAATCCGGGAGGGAACGAGGAATCCTTTCCAGAAAACCTCGCGTCCCCTCCTTCGGCCGGACAGGCCTTGGAGAGCGTTCGCCCTCCCGGATGGAAACGATTTTTATTACTGGCGGGAATTGTTGACGGGTTCGGGAAGTGCTGGCTGGTGAAGGTGCTGCCGCAGATTGAGCTTCGGGAGCGCGGCGGTCAGGAGCTTAACGATGCCGTGGGCGCAGCGATCACAGAGATCAGCAGCAATCCAAGAACGGTCAGAAGCGTATAGAGCAAGTGAACCGCGGATATCGGCCCGGGTGTCAAATACGCGGCGACAACCATCGCAGGTGTGAAACGTTTGATGGTGCGACATTTCATACGGTCGGAGTTGGTTGGTTTGGTTCGACCTTTGGCGTGCCGGGAAGAATGTCAGCGAGTTGGCGCGCGGCGCGGGTTGCGTTTCTGGTGAGCTTCCTTACCCACGCGGTGCGGGAAGGAGACCAGATAAAGCCGCGCGAGCGAATGAGACGAACGGTATCTTCGGGCTGGCGTTGCTCAAAGGCGATGAGGATACGGTTTTCGTCGCGGTCCTCGCGAATGGTCCAGCCATTACCTGTGATCGGGTCCGCTTCGGGGGTGATCGCTGCTTTCGCCAGCCTTTCGAGTCGCTGAGTTATGCGGCGGATATTGGCGTTGCTGTTCGTGAGTTGGCAAGCGACGTATGGCGCGGGTTGGTCTTTCGCGCGGGCTTCCTTGTTCGCCGATACCATCGCTGCGTGAATTTCACGGAGGCCGTCGAGCTTGGTCCGGAGCTTGTCGATAGCTTGCGGGTCATCGGATGAGATCCCGCCTGTTCCAACACTGTCGGCGCGCGCTTCCAACTTTTCAGCCTCAGCCGAGAGTTGGAAGGAGCGGTCAATCTTTCCAACGGCTCGCGCGCGATAAGCGCGATCGGAGCGCTCGCTGTGATGCCCAACGTGGATGGGCTGGCCGAAGGGGATTGCTTCAAGGGCCTGTTGTCCTGCGGAGTAAAGAGTTTGGCTTGCAGATCGGCGCTTTTCGGCGGCGGCGCGGAGCCGTTCGCGCTTGTCCTCTTGTTTTCGTTCGTAGGTGTTCATCTGATGGGAATTGTTGATTGTTGTACTGCGGGAAGAGACAGGCGCGGGGGAGCGAACCGAACGGGCCGTAAGAGCGCGTAGCGCACTCGCTGGCAAGCGTGAACTTGTCCCGCGCCGCGCCTGTCTTTTGTGAGGAACACTAAGAGGATAGCAAGCCGACAGCATCGCGCAAGGGCTAGGCTGTGGATATCTTGGGAGCCCGTTTGGCCCAACGTTTCCGGGCCATCTCGGCGTATATGCCCTTGCCGTACTTCTTGCGGCGAGCTTTCGCGCCCTTCTTTCCGAGTTCGGAAAGGTGTTTCTTGAGTAGTGCTTCTGGTGTCATTAACTAACCGTAGCAAGCCGGTTGAACACGTCAAGATGTGTTCGCGGGGACTCGCGAAGGTTTGCACGGTGTAGCACGTGATGGAGCCCGATTTCGACCTTCCAAGGCTGTCTTCGTCGTTTCCGTATTAGCGGCGGAAACGGGGACTATATCGGCGTTGCTTACTACGCGAAGGTTCGCCTGATAGAAAGCGAACATTCCGTACCGTTGGAGTGCCGTAATCGGTCGGCTTGCGTTGCTTCGCGAGCAATGCTTTGAGCGCGGCTTTCTCGGCTTCCTCCGGTGACTCAGCTCGTACCGGGAAGTGGTAGTACGCAGCGACCGAGATGCAGACTCGATATCTCTGCATGTGCGTGATGAATTGGTACGCGGCTCGACGAGGTCCGCGGCAGCGCATCCGCTGCTCTTCGGTTGGAGCGGCCGAAGTCAAGGAGGAACGTCCTTAAGTGGCGAGATCCGGCAACGGATCAGGTGATGCGGCAATCGGCAATGCGTCGCCGTTGCCGGATTCGCAAAGAGTCGGAAAGTCCTTGACCGGCCGCTACACTGAAGGGCATGCGGTGCGCTTGCCTCGACGGAGGCACTCTGGACCCGCGCTTGCGCGGCGGCTTTCGGGAGCGCTTGACGAGAACCGCCAGTGAAACGCGCCGAGGCCTGTAGCGGCGAGTACGTTACTGCGTGCTCGTTGCGAGAGGACCGGTGCGGTTCATCCCGTGCGGTTGCTTGGCAAGCGCTCCCGAAAGCCGTCATCCCGTTCGCCACCCGGTGCCTGGAGCGGTTAGCGGAACCGAGGGGACGGTCAGTCCCGAGGCGGCAGCGTCGGGTGTCTTTCATCGATAGCCCGAGGTGATAACGAGGGTGTGAGCGGTAAGCGAACAATGAAAGACACCCGACGATAGTCGGGCACCGGGTGGCGAAACCGTCGCGGGCGATAAGCCCTAGTGTCCGCGCAACTTGCGCTCAGTCGCGGCGCTCGAACGCCGAGTTTCCCTGTATTTCCGCGACGGAACCCGCGCGCAATACGACTTATCCCCAGCCTGTGCATATCTCTGTTGTATTGAGAGCTTCGTGCACAATGCGAGGCCTTCCGCATTTCTATTGAAGCCCTACTCTGAAATCAGGCCATTAACAACTGAGAAAGGAGGAAGCTATGGCCGATTTCAAAGCGATCAAGGCTCATGTGCGCATGCTCGACGTCTTGTCGAGATACCGGATTGAGTTGAGAAAGCAAAACGGGTACAGCTACAAAGGGAAGTGTCCCTTGCCGACACACACGTCGGAAGCGGACACACAGACGTTCATTGTCAATACGAACATCGAGGGGTGGGTTTGTCACTCGTCGTCGTGCGTGGCGGCTCGCAATACGAAGAGCCGGGACGGGCGGGGCCTCAAAAAGGGAGGGGACGTCATTGAGTTCGTTCAACATATGGAGCGGGTGGCGTCACTTCGACTTGCAGGGGAGCGGCTCGAAAACTGGTTCGGCCCCTTCGCAGATCCGGGAAGCTCTGGCACTCCGGCGTCGGAAGTGGCTTTTGAGCAAGTGGACGAAGAGGCAGCGAGGAACGCGCCGTTGACGTTCGAGTTGC
Source organism: Thermoanaerobaculia bacterium (assembly GCA_036009605.1). GTDB lineage: Bacteria > Acidobacteriota > Thermoanaerobaculia > Gp7-AA8 > Gp7-AA8 > QHVT01. The sequence goes on from DASYLL010000397.1 coordinate 3,440, forward strand.
AGGGGATCGATCCGGCGCATGCCTATCTGGCGTCGCGCGGGTTCGATGAAGAGGAGTGCGGATATCTCGGCGTGGGCTACTTCCCTGGGAAGGGCTCGATGTCCGGGCGGATCGTGTTCCCGGTTCATGACGACAACGGGCGGCTTCTAGCCTACGTCGGCCGGTCGACAAATCCGGACTGCAAGCATGACGAGCGGTGGAGGTTCCCGAGCGGCTTCTTCAAGTCGATCGAGGTCTACAACCTTCACCGCGTCGATGGTGATGACGTTATCGTTGTCGAAGGGTTTTGGGGAGTTCTGGCGTGCATCCGGGCTGGCATCTTCAACGTTGTTGCGGTGATGGGGCGGGATGTCTCAGATGTACAGGCTGAAGTTCTCGCTCATCGTTTCCGACGCGTGACTCTGATGCTGGATGGGGACGAGTATGGGCGGGAAGCGATCGGCAAGGCCGTCGGGAAGTTGGTGATGGCGGAAGTCGAAATCATCGACCTGTGCTTGCTGCCGAAAGGCGCTCAGCCGGATTCGGTGTCGCCTGAGGATTTGCGGCGGTTTCTGCGTCTGACTGACATGCCGTGCGCATGGTCGATGATCGAGGATACGGCGACGGCATAGCTCGGGGTTTCAGGTAGAAATATGAAGGGCCGACTCTTTCGAGTCGGCCCTTTTTTGTTACTTCGCAGTCTGCGGCTTGCGGCCGCGTCGGCCGTGGCCGAGGCGGACAAGTTGCTCGTCGATTCCATCACGCTGCTTCAGTAGTGTGTCGACGGCTTTCTGCTTAGCTTCGTCAAGCTGCTTTTCGAGTGCGATTACGGGGTCGAGAACGGTGGACATTCGGTGCCTCCTCAAGCGATGTCATGGAGCGGTCAATCTGGGCTTCGATCTCTTTGTGGGGGACGGCATAGCGCTCGTTGCTGCGGCGGGTGATGGTCTCGGGATTCGCCTCCTTTCCGGTGTGCTCCGGCGGCCTCGAACCTTCGAGAAGGAGCGGGGTCCTGACGGTCGTATCGGTCTTCAGCTTCGCCCACCAGTAGTGCGGGTTCGTAGTCAAGAGCGTCGTCGGCGACGGCAAGGCGAGCTCCTTCGACAGAATCTCGGCGTCCTCGCCGCCGACGGTGCTGACGAGAAGGGCGGAGACGTTGTTAAAGACGGCGGAGCGCGAATGCGGCGGGATCTGCGCGACTGCCTGGAAACCGGTGGTCAAGCTGATGTTGTATTTGCGCATTTCGTTGAGAAATCGTTCCTGGTCATGGCCGCGGGCGAGCTTCTGCGCCTCGTCGATGAGGAAGGCCGTGTGCGGCCGGTCGGTCATGCGATGGCGGGCGTATCCGGCGAGGAGCGTTTCCGACTGAATGAGGTGGGCGAGCATCGAGGCGATGTCCTCGCCGATGTCGCCGATGGGGAGGCGGCAGAGAAGGATCTTTCGCTCCGCCAAGATGCGTTCAAAGTCGAGACCCTTCGCCATTCCGATGACGTGACGGAGAATCGGCTGCTGGAAGGTGTTGAACTTGTTCGTGGGCGGAGCGGACGCGGAAGCGAGTTGGCGCTTGTCCCAGTCGTCAAGCATCAGGCGGAAGAAGTCGCGGACGCGCGGCGAGGCGGCTCTTGTCTGGAGCTGAACGAGAAAGCGCCGCGACATGAATGCGCGGTCGTAGTGGAGGAGCGTGGGATGGTGGATGACTTCGGCGATCGCCGCGCCGATGTTGCGCGAGATGAAGTCTGACTGCGGTCCCCAACCACCCTCGAAGAGGGAAGCCGCAAGGGCAAGGACGTCGCGGACGCGTTTGTCAGGCGAGCTGCCGGATACGGGGTTGATGGGGACGAAGCTTTGGGATTCGTACGTGGGTGCGAAGACGATGACGTCGTTCGCTCGATACTTCGGGATGATGGAAAGCGTCCAGTCGAAAAGATCGCCGTGGGGATCTTGGAGAATGAGACCGTTGCCAGCGTGAATCTCCGCGTGCGCGATACGGCGGAAATGCGTAGATTTGCCGGCGCCGGTCGAGGCGATGATCGCGACGTGTTTCGCGGAGTAATCGCGCTTCTCGGTTTCGACGAGGAAAGGCGAATTCCAGCCCCACTGCTGGCGCAGACGGCCGAGTTCTACCTGCATAGGGAGAACCTCCCCAGTGCCGCCCCTGCTGCGAGCTTGCGGCCCTGAGAGGCGGCTGTGGAAGAGGGGCAGGCGGGAAGCTTTACTCCCGACCTGAAAGGTTCGACTTTCATCATAGCAAGTGGAAATCCGTGAGTGAGTAGCGGGCGTGTTCGAAGTCTTTCGGCGTGATGTACGGCTTCTTGCTGTCGCCGAAGACGCTCTGAAAGTCGCCGATGATGAACAACTTCGAATTGAAGGCGCCGCCCATCGCGCTCAACTTCTTCGCGAAGTTTCTTGCCTGCTTGGCGCTCGGCACGATGAAGATGAACTTGACGTCCGGATATTCGAACTTCTCTTGGAAGAGACCCCGTTCGAGGTACTCAACGTAGCTCTTAGCTTTCCTGATTCGAGCTGACTCGCCCTTGGCGTCGTAGGAGTGCTCCGCGGTATTCTCGATTTCGAGGAAGAACGATGGGAACGTGCCGTCTTCGGCGCGGTAGTAGAAGAACAGGTCCGCGAGAATGTGATCGTCTGGCTTCGTGCCCCATTTGTCATAGACGTTGTAGAAGTGCTGAGTGGCGTGGATGCGGTCGCCGAAGAGCTTCCGAAGGTGGAAGCGGTACTGGACGACTCGACGGTCATGGGGAAGTTTGGCGATGTCGCGCTTGCCGCCATGGACGCGTTCGGAAAGCCAGCCCTGTTCGAACGCGAAATCAAACGCCTTTTGAGTCGGGTAGTGGAGCTCCGCGCCCATGCGTTCGTAGCAGGTCCGGTAGAGGTATTGGAGGCCGCTCGTCGTCCAGGCCCCGCGCTTACGTTTCTCGAAACCGAGAACCTGAAGTCGCCGCCGAATGGAGACTGGGTTGCGGCCGGTGAGCGCGGCCAATTCCTCGCACGTTAGAAGGTAGTAATCGGTGACGTGTCGGATGATCTCCGCGTCGCCGTCGGTGAACAGTGCAGGCATGCACTAACACTAGCGCGTGTATCGGGACGCGCAAGACACAGCGAGGATGTGGAGTATCGGCGGGAATCAGGTGCGTGGTGGGCGGTTCGGAGGTTGTTTGTTGGCCTTTTTGGGCGGGGCGACGCGTGCTAGAAAATCATTGCGGGACTGTTCCAATTCCGCGTCGGCTTCTTGCGGTGTCACCGCTTTCATTGATTGGAAGCGGATTCGCTCGTAGTCGTCGCGCGCGTCTTGGCGAACGGTGTAATCCGAGACGTCCGGGACGAGGTAGGCCTCAGGTGGTTCGATGCCGATACGGATGGTGAGTTGGCGATCGGGCTGTAACATGATGCGCTCCGCAAGCATGTGCCGCTTCTCTTCGAGATTATAGAAGGCGCGACTGACGATCCGGTCTTCGAGAATCGGTACGCGCTGATAGCTCGTCGTGAGGGAGGTGCTGGACGAGGAGCCTGAAGAGGAACTAGCCATGGAGGCGTGTCCCGGAATTCCATCCCAAAGACGCTCACCGAATGACTGGGCAGAGGTCCTAGAGGTGGATTCGGTATAGGAGGTGGTTTCTTCCTTGTCGTAGCCGACGACATGAGGGAGAGTGATTTCATCCTTGATGCTATTTGTGTTGATCTCGGAGATTCCGAGCTGCGGGGCGAGAAAATGCGCGGTTTCAAAGTCGTGTACGGCGAAGGCAGCCTTGATGCGGGCGTTTGAGTTGATAGCGTCGCGAAGATCCCGGCCCTCGTCAGACGCGAGGTGGCCCATACGCTGATGGGCCATCACGAGATGGAGGCCACCCTTACGAACAGCGTCAAGCATCTTTCCGGTGTCCGGCGAGACGTACTCTTGGAACTCGTCGAGGATCAGCATGAAACGCTGTTTAGTGCCTGCACGGCGCATGGCGGCGCGGTAGAAATCTGCGAGAAGAAAAGAGGCGAAAACACGCGCGGTGTCAGCAGAAAGGGTGTCCGATTCGGACAAATTGACCAGCAAGACGGCGTCTTCGGCGATCAGTTTCGCGATATCCAGATTTCCTTGCTTGTATGCAAGGAAACGTCGCATGGATTCGTCGCCGAGAAAGCGCGTGAGGCGATTGTTCGTGGACTGAACGTATTCGTCCCATCGCGCCGGTTTGTCGATCGCAGCGAGTTCGGAGAGATTCTCGCGAACGTGCGCATGCGCGGGACCTTCGAGTGTGCGAATGGCGTACTGGAGAACTTCGCGGTGGTTGTATCGAAGTAGCAGCTCGGCGTTTGGAAGGGTCTCTCCCGTTGCAATGGCAAAGTAGTAAAGCGTGCGGGCAATTTTTTCAAGGCGTGGGGTTTGATTTGTTCCTGTCGCTCCCCAGGCTTTGACAGTAGCGTCTACGTAGCGTGCAGCAGTTGCGCCGATGTTGCCGTCATGATTCATGAAGGGGTTGTAAGGAGTGATGTATTGGCCGCGAGAGGGGTCGAGAAGGTAAATCGCGCGACCGGGCCAAAGATGGGTGAAGTAGGTGAGAAGGGAGTTATAGAGCGTTCCGTGCCAATCCAGAACGGCGAAGCCGTGATGCTTGAAGAAGGCATCTCGTGCAAGGTGCTCAAGGAACTTCGACTTCCCGGATCCCGAGCTGCCGATGACATGCATGTGGGTTCCGGAGTCGCCACCAAAAAGAGCTGAGAGAATACGCTTGGCGAGTGGCTGAGGAGGGACTAGAGGCGGCATTAGCGGGCCTTAAGGATTCGGTCTCGGACCTGATCGAAGGCGTTATTCGCGTGGTTGCGCAGTTCTAAATTGGTCCAAGTGTCGGGATTGGCGATAAAGAACGCAGCCCGTTTCGCTTCAAGGTCTTTGATGCCGGTGACCATCTTCGTCGCGATGCCGATCTCGATGTCAATGTCGACTTCGTTGGGATCTGGCGGTTCGATGTTGTCGGGAACGTCGATAAAATTGATGCCTAGCTGACGTTCATATCGGCGTAGATCTGCCTGCGGGTTAGCGGCAAGGATCGATTCGAGCTTGAGGAGGATTCCTTCTTCATCGCCGGCAGAGATGAGCGCGCGGATGTTCGAAGGATCGGGTCGCCAGGAAACGACGTGAGACCCATATTCAAGGGTGTTGACGGTGTGGACCACTTCGTTCAAGTGGTAGATGGCAACCGGATCGCGGACGAAGACCCTCTCCCCGGCTGGGTAGACACGTTCTGAGGTCACGCCGACGGCCCCGCTTGGGATGGTGACGTAATTGCCCTGCATGGCGAGCCAGATTGCGAGCGGAATGGCGATGGCGGCGATGACGATGAATGCAGTCATATCGTTTTAGATCCCGCCCGAGTGCCCGGAACGGGAAACAGCTAATTTCGGTGACCAACTACGATCGTGCGACTGCGCACGCGCATCGCGACCCGACCCGGAATCCTGAGCGGGCAATACTGACGCTTGCCCGGAGTAGGAACCTCTTGGAGTCTAAAAACCCCAGGTTCATTTCTGAACCGACGACGGACCCACTCGCTACTCACATTCCAGATGAACGCTAGTTCTTTCATCGAGTACTCGTAGTTCGGATCTAAGTTAGAGTTTTCATCCATAAACCCTCCGGCGAGGGAGGGTCAGTTTCCGCGTTTCCTCAGATCCTTGCGCGTAAGCTCGGGACACTCCGAGCAGTAGGATTATACTCCTCGTATCCATGACACACCTGCGAGAGACGATCAGAAAGCCACCGCTGTCAGATAAAGTGATGGGTGCTGTCTTCGTCGCAGTTGTGATCAGTATCGTAGGCGCGGTGCTCGTGGCCACGAAAGGTTGCACAGATATGCGCACTGGGCCGCAGCGAAAAGCGGCGGAGCAGGCAGCAGCGCGACAGGCTGAAGTAACTGTCAGTGTTCGACCCGAGCCATACAAACGGATTCAGTTGGCGCCGCGTGAATGGTCGCCGTGGATGAAACCGCCTGTGGGCGCTTCGAAACGGTGGTACTACGAGACGCAGCCGCCAAAGGCGAAGACGTTGTATGAGGTCGAGTTCAGCCGCGGGGAAGTGCGTGAGTTCTATGGCGGCAGCGCTACGGGGCGGCCGTTGGCGGATGTTCGTCGCGCGCGATATCGCAACGTTTCGGATGGTCCGGTCACGTTGCTGTTTTTCTGCGATTGTGCGGATCAGGCGATCGCGGGGGAAGTTGAAACGGAGCGGGACAACCAAGCGTCGCGCGAGGCGGATCGGCCTTCCGCCGAGCGAAGCGACGCGACTGCCGTAGAGCTTCGCACCTCGACGGTGAGAGCGGAGACGAGGCGCGAACCGGCAAAGGATCGAAGTGCAGAGGCGGAAGAGAATCCCTGCGTAATGGGGCTGTCAGGCGTGGGACCGATGGAGCAGTATCGACGTTGCCAGGAATGGAAAAAGCGCCAGAAAACGGAGAGTGCCACGGGTGAATGGACGCTATCGCTCGCGGTCGGCGAAGAGTTGCTCTGGTATCGGCGCGGTCGGAACGGAGAGATAGCGTGGACGGCTGACGGCACGATTCAAGTAGTTGCTTTCGGAAAGCAGGCTGAGGGTAGAAGAGGGTCGGTTGAAGCAGGAACGCAGAACATAACGTTCGTTAACATGGACCAGGTGCCGGTCACGGTCACGCTGAAGACGGCCGGTGTCGCATCGGACTAGGTCCGCGTCCTCGATACGTACCTCCGAATCGGGTTTCTGGAGCTTTTCGCGGTTTCGGAGTATCGTGTTTTCAGTAACTTACAGAGTCGTCGAGGGTTGTACGAATACGAATCCCGTTAGGGACGCCACCGCGCACGGCGCGGTGCGCTGGTTGGCCCAGCCTTCGCGACGCCTTACTCCCACAGAGAACGATCTCCGCGAGAACGGCCCGCCCCGGAGACGCGCTACCAGTCCGAACCTGTTGCCTTGCTACGTCCGCAGCGCCGCCAGTGCGGCGATTGCGAGAAGGGCGGCCATCACAGCAAGCAGCAGTTCCGTCAGCGTCGGGATCTCCGCGATTGCGTCGTCGTCGACGATGGTTGCCACGCCTTCGACGTCGCCCGCGGTTGCGCCGACGATGTTCGCGATCGTAAGGGTGAACGTTTCGTCCGGTTCGATGACGGTGTCGCCGACAACAGGGACCGCTACGGTAGTCGATGTCTCTCCGGCCAAGATCGTGCCGCTGCCGGTTGTGGTGAGGTAGTCGCCGGGTGCGGCAGCGGTTCCGTCCGAGGTCGAGAACTGGAACGTCACGTCGGTCGACGACGGTTCGGATAGCGTGACCGTGAAATCGGCGGTTGTCGTGCCGCTGTCTGTCTCCGCTACCGCGATGTTGTTCACGTTTAGTACCGGCGGAACGAAGACAGCGGCCACGGCGTTTGAAAATTCGGAAGTGTCCTGCGTCGTCTGGTCCGTCGCGGTTGCTGTGATCAGAGTGCCGGAAGCAACCGTGGGCAGCGTGGCGAGGATTGCAGCGTTCCCCGAAGCGTCGGCAGTTGCGTTCGTGAACCCGAGAAACGTTCCGCCTTCCCCGAAGCCCGAAGGATCGCCTGCCGTGCTGAAAAACTCGATGCGGAACAGGCGTGCTGGCGTGCTGTTCAGCGTTGCCGTAGCGGTCGTCGAACCGGTGACCGTGATTGCGGTGATCACGGGACGATTCTGAAGATTGTTGGGCCCTGCATCCGTATCGTTCGGATCGTTCGGTGTTGCGCCGTCCGGGCTGAGGTCGATGCCTAAACCGCCGTTCAGATCGATCGAGTTTCCCTGGATGGGGTTGCCGATCCCGCCGTTCACGGCGATGCCATCGCTGAGATTGAACCAGATCCGATTTCCCTCACCTGGCCCCGGGCCGCCGATCTGGTTCCGGGTGAGGAAGGCGGGATTCGTCACCGGAGCCAATGAGATTCCGGCATTCGAGTTCGGCAGCGCGCCCGAGCCGCTGATGTCTGTGCCGACGAGATTCCCCTGGATGACGGTGTCGCTGGTCGCACCACTGACGATTCCGCTGAGATTGATCCCCACCCCGGCGTTGCCGGAAATCAGATTCCGCGCCCCTGCGGCACTTCCTCCGATCGTCGTCTGTTGCGCGCCGAACAGCGCGATTCCGTCGTTGGAATTCGGTACAGCGCTTGTGCCGGTGCCGGTAGTGCCGATCATGTTTCCCTGAACGATGTTCCCTGTCGCTGTTGTCACAGCGCCCGCTGTCGCGGTGATGCGGATGCCAAATCCACCGTTGCCGGAGATGACGTTGCCTTCACCGGCCGCCGTTCCACCGATTCGATTGCTGTTTCCTCCATCTACCCCGATGCCATTGCTCAAGTTGCCGAGGTCATTGATCCCCTGCGCGTCGAGGCCGATGATGTTTCCCTGGACGATGTTGTTGTCGGATGCCTCGACTCCCGGTGTTCCATGGAGATAGATGCCATAGCCATTGTTCGCGGAGATCACGTTGCCGATGATGACCGTGCCGTCCACGTTCGGACGGACCTCAATCCCTGCTCCTGCGTTGGGGTCCGCGACCCCGCCCGATGCGTTCACGCCAATGTAGTTGCCGCTGATGGTTGCGCCCCCGTTCTCGACACGCACGCCTGCGCCAAGCATGTCGATGATCACGAGGCCGCGGATGGTGCTCGGCGACGAGCTTTGAATCCGCAACTCGGCGCCGATCGTGTCGTCGCCGTCGAGAGTGACGATTGGTGTGCCGGAGTAGCCGGGCTGCGTCGTCCCGTCGATCACGACTTCCTCCGTGATGATGGGAATCGGTCCGGTGGTGATGATCTGCGGTCCGCCGGCGCCGATGTTGAAGTGGATGTCGTCCGGCCCCGGTGTCGTGTTGGCATCGATGATTGCCTGATCGAAAGAGCCCACACCCGAATCCGCATTCGTCGAGACGACGAAGACGGCCGCAGGGGAGGAGATGGCGACAAGAGCGATAGCAACGATTCCCGCGGCGATCCGGCGATTCATGGCAAGAGAATATGCGATTTGTAGTCGATCAGTTGGTGCCATTGCTCGCTGGTCGTTGCGGCCCTGGCGACGCCTGCTTCCGCAACGATCGATGTCGTCCCCGCTTCTTTCCTTGACACCCGCCCCCCTCCCGCCGAGGATACGCGGCGGTCCGTGTTCATCGCACTGCGCAGAGTTGCCCTTGGAATCGCCGTCGTTGCTGCAGCGTCGGGGATTCTCCTCCTTTCCGACCTGCAGCATCGTGAGCGTGCCATCGCGAAGGCGCTGGCAAAGAAACGGGTCTGGAAGATCTGCTTCGTGCAGTACAACGACGTCATTGACGTCAAGGATGCGGAGCGGGGAGTGCTGGACGGGCTTCGCGAGTCGGGTCTCGAGAACGGGCGCGATTTCGAGGTGAAGATCCTCAACGCGCAGGGCGACATGGCTACCGTTTCCGCGCTGATCGACGCCGCGACCACCAGCGGCGCCGACATGCTGATCACGTTCTCCACTCCGACTCTGCAGGCCGCGCTGCGGCGCGCGCAGGGCATCCCCGTCGTGTTCAACTACGTCGCGAACGGATTGAAGGCGGGTGCGGGGAGGAGCAACACCGACCACGCGCCGAATGTCACCGGCGTCAGTCTTCTGCCGGCGAACGACGAAGCGCTGGCGCTGATCCGAAAGCATTTCCCCGCCATCCGCAAACTGGGCGCGCTGTACTGTCCCGCGGAAACGAACATGGTCCATTACAAGGCCGGGCTCGACGAAGCAGCGAAGCGCGCTGGCTTTGAAATCGTCTATGTCCCCGCGGAGACGGGGACGGACGTGCCCGATGCGTCCGCCGCGCTGATGTCGCGCGATATCGACGCCGTGCTGCAGATTCCCGGAAACCTCACCGCGTCGGCGTTCGGAAGCATCAGCGAGGCCGCGCGCCGCAACCATGTGCCGGTGTTCGCCTTTCAGAAATCGCAGGCCATCGGCGGAGCGATGGTCGTGATCGCGCGCGACTATCGGGACAGCGGCCGTCACGCCGCCTTTCTCGCGGTGCGGATCATGCGCGGCGAGAATCCGAAGAACATCCCTCTCGAGGATTTCGGCGAGACGAACCTGATCGTGAATCTCGAGGCCGCGCGTGCTCTCGAAATCACTCTTCCTCCGGAGCTCGTGCGGTCGGCGGCCGAGGTGATTGGAGGGACGAGTGGAAATCGTTAGAGAGCATGCCGGCGGGGTGGTTCACCTGCGACTGTCCGGCCGTCTCGACAACCACTGGTCGCAGTCGCTCGACGAAGCGCTGCATGAAGTGACGAGGGCTGGCGCACGACACGTGCGTCTCGATTTTTCCCACGTGACCTATGTCAGCTCCGCCGGAGCGGCCGTGCTGCTCAAACATCAGCGTGACGCAGCCGCTCTCCACGGCTCGCTCCAGATCTCCGCGGCCTCGGAACGTGCGCGCAACACGCTCCGGCGCATGGGCTTCGTCGAGCTGCTCATCGCCGGCGCGAGCACGCGCGCGGTACCACGCAAGACGTTCTCCATTCCGCTGCCGCTCGATTCGGAGCGTGCGACCTACGAGAGCCGCGTACTCGATGGACGAAAAGCGGAGCTCTCACTGGTCGGCAATCCGGAGTTGCAGTCGCAGGCACAATCCACTCCGATCTCCATCCATCGCGACGGTTTTGGGCTTGGTGTGGGAGCGCTCGGCGCCGACCACGAGGAATGCCGCGACTCCTTTGGAGAGTTCGTCGCGGCGGCCGGCAGCGCTGCCTACATGCCGACGGACGGTACGGCGACGCCCGACTACATGGTCACGGCTCTCGGACTCGTCCCAACGGTGCAGGCGCTGTACGCGATTACATTTCGCGGCTCGCCGAGCCATCAGTTGCGCTTCGAGTCGAACACACCGGACGCCGGCGTTCCTCTGAGCGACATCGTGCGGGCGTGCCTCTCACTGGCCGGGACGCCGACCGCCGGCATCGTGATGGCGGCGGACATCGCCGGTCTGGTCTGCGCGCGCCTGCGCCGCTCGCCCGCGCGCGACGCGATCCGTTTCGATTTTCCGTCCGTTCGCGAATGGTTGTCGTTCACGCCGGAGCGGGAGTTTGCGCGGTTCAGCGGTCTCACCGTTGGAGTGGTGTCGTCATCGTCGTCCGCGTCGCTCGCTCCGTTTCTCCGTCCGATCAGCGACGAGCACCATGGCCATTTCCACACCGTCGTCACCGCATTCCGGTCGTTGCCCCGAGGAAAGCTGCCGGTGGCGGACATCGTTTCGGCGTGGTTGCAGCCGCGGAGCGTAATTTCGGTCGTCCATCTTCTGCGCGATGCGAGACCGATCGAAGGCGCGGGCGAGAGCGAGTTTCAGCGCGGTGCCTGCTGGATTTTTCCGATCACCGAGCGACGCGAGTCGCCTGTCGATGAGGGTGCCGCGTGACTCTCCTGCTCTCCGCATGGACCATCGGATTGATTCTGTCGCTGCTCGCCCTCGGCGTGTACATCAGCTATCGCGTCTTCAAGTTTGCCGACATCACTGCCGACGGCTCGATCACGTTCGGTGCAGCGGTGGCGGCGTCGATGCTCACGAGCGGAGTGAATCCTGTGGTCGCCAGCATCGCCGCGTTTTTCGCGGGCGCGCTCGCGGGACTCTGCGCCGGCGTCCTGCACACGCGGTTCAAGATCAATCAACTCTTGTCCGGCATCCTGGTGATGACCGCGTTGTACTCAATCAACCTGCACGTGATGGGATCGAGCAACGTGCCGCTGCTCTCCGTCACCACGCTCACCACGTACGCTGAGAGCCTCGGCCGCTGGATGACCGGACACGACTCGGCGACGCTCCTCGGCTGGCCGGTGAGCGCGCGGGACGTCGGGTCGCTCGTTCTCGTGTTCGCGATCGTCCTCGTCATTGCGGTGCTCGCGTGGGCATTCTTTCGGACGGAGCTCGGCAGCGCGATGCGTGCCTCCGGCGACAACGATCAGATGATCCGTGCGCTCGGCGTCAGCGTCGAGAACATGATCGTCCTCGGCCTCTGCGTCTCGAACGGACTCGTCGCGTTCGCGGGTGCGCTGCTCGCCCAGTATCAGGGCTTTGCGGACGTGCAGATGGGAATCGGGATGATCGTGTGGGGACTGGCGAGCGTCATCATCGGCCGTGCGCTGATCGGAACGGACAGCGTCGGCGCGGCGCTGACGGGAACGATCATGGGCTCGGTGCTTTTCCGATTGATCATTGCGCTCGCGCTGCGATGGGGCTTGAATCCGAACGACCTGAAGCTCGTGACGGCGCTCTTCGTCTTCGCAGCGCTCGTGTTGCCGACGTGGATGGTGAAGCTGAAAGGGAGACGGCATGCTGCAGCTTCGTGACCTGCAGAAGACCTTCTTCGCCGGCACGCCGAACCAGGTGCAGGCGTTGCGTGGCGTGTCGCTGCAGATCGAGGAAGGGTCGTTCGTCATCGTGATCGGAACGAACGGCTCGGGAAAATCGACGCTGCTCAACGCGGTGGCGGGCAGTTTCTTCGTGGATCGCGGATCGATTCTCATCGCGGGCAAAGACATCACGCGCTGGCCCGAGCATCGGCGCGCCGCGATGGTCGGCCGCGTGTTTCAGAATCCGTTCAGCGGCACCGCTCCGACGATGACGGTCGCGGAGAATCTCGCGCTCGCAGCGCGGCGCGGCTTTCCGCGCGGGCTCCGCCGCCTGCTTCCGGCGCGAATGCAGAAGGAGCTTCGTGACCGCGTCGCCACGCTGAACATGCAGCTCGAAACGCGCATGCACAATCCGATCGGCACGCTCTCCGGCGGCCAGCGGCAGGCGCTGACGTTGCTGATGGCAACCTGGCGCCGGCCCGATCTCCTGCTGCTCGACGAGCACACCGCCGCGCTGGATCCGAAAAGCGCTGACCAGATCGTGCGGGTTACCGAGCAGATCGTTTCCGAACACCGACTGACGACGCTGATGGTGACGCATTCCATGCAGCAGGCCGCGACCCTCGGCGATCGCGTCGTCATGATGAATCAGGGAACCGTGTATGCCGACTATTCTGGCGCTCATCGGCGGCAGTTGCGCGCCGAGGATCTGCTGCGTCGTTTCGACGAGCTGCGGCGGGACGAACGCCTCGATGTTTCCGCCGCGGCGCTGCTGCGCGACGTGTACGTGTAGCAGGTACGTTTTGCGACCGAACTGAAACCGGCGCGTCCCGCCGCGGCTCATATCATCTGCTCACACGATGACATTCGATCGCATCCGCATCGGAACGACGTTCTTCGCCATCGCGCTGATCGGACTCGGCGTCGAGCACTTCGTCTTCGGTGATTTCATCACAGGCCGCGCTCCGAGCTGGCCGGATGGAGTTCCTGGAAAAACCGTGTTCGCCGTGTTGACCGGAATGGCGCTCATTGCAACAGGGCTGTCGTTGTTGATTCGAAGAGGAGCACGCAACAACGCTGCGATCGTTGCCGCGATCCTGATCGCGTCGTGGGCGCTGCTGCGACACATCCCGGTGCTCTTCGCTGTGCCGTTTCTTTCCGGCGCGTGGACGGGAGCGGGCAAGGCGCTCGTCTTCAGTGGCGGTGCATTTGCGGTCTCCGGCGTGAACCCGAAGGGTTCGATCCTGGTCGGCCGATGGTCTCTCGGATTGTTTCTGCTGATCGCCGGTGTGCAGCATTTCCTCTTCGCGAAGTTCGTCGCCACGCTGATCCCGCGGTGGTTTCCCGGAAACTCCCTGTTCTGGAGCTACTTCGCGGGCGTCGCGCTGATCTGCGGGGGAATCGGACTGATGATCCCGCGTACCGCGCGGCTCGCGGCGTTCTGGTCCGGGATCATGGTGTTCTCGTGGTTCTGGATCGTGCACGTTCCTCGCGTGAACATGGGGATGAGCGACCAGATCGCCGTCTTCGAAGCGCTCCTCGTCTCGGGCATCGCATTCGTGTTGTCCGGAGATCGAAATATTCAATAATGCCGATCCTTGGGCCCTCCCTGGAACATCGGCATCGTCGGGACGTTCGACGTCGAGAACTATGGCGATCTGCTGTTTCCGCTGATCGCCGAGGCGGAGTTGCGCCGGCGTTTGGGCGAGGTGCGGGTTCTGGCGTTCTCGTACTACTCGAAGAACTGGCCGTATGAAGTCACGTCCGTGCGCGAGTTGCCGGAGATCGCGGCTTCGCTGGATGGCTTGCTGATCGGCGGCGGATTTCTGATCCGCTTCGACCGCGACGTGGCGCCGGGGTACGAGCCGCCTTCGAGCGCGATTCATCATCCGACCGGTTACTGGCTCACGCCTGCGCTCATCGCGCACGAGCATGGAGTACCGGTCGTGTGGAATGCGCCCGGGATGCACTGCAATGCGATTCCGCGGTGGGCGGAGCCGCTCGTGAAGCTGGCCTTCGAACAGAGTCGCTACATCGCGGTGCGCGACGAGCCGTCGCGCCAGGCGCTTTCGTCGATGATCGCGGCGGATCTGGTTTCAGTCGTTCCCGATCCGGGATTCGGCATCGCGCGGCTCCTGCCGAAGGAGCGGTCGCGCGAGCTCGAAGCGTTTCGCGACGCCACCGGGATCAACGGGCCGTACATTCTCGTGCAGGCATCGGTCTCGATGGCGGCGCATGCCGACCTCTTTTCTCGCATCGATGGTGTGCAGTCGGTGGCGATGCCGATCAGTCCCGTGCTCACCGAATCGACGAACCACTTCAGCGATGATTTTCTGAAGCCGCGATCGTGGCCGCATCCGCTCGTGCTGGCCGAGTTGATCGCCGAGGCCGAGGCGGTCGCGGGGCATAGTTACCATCTCGCGATCACTGCGCTCATGAACGGTGTGCCGGTCTTCTCTCCGATCGATCGGAACGTGGGAAAGTTCACGGCGCTCCGGCAATTCGATGGCATTTATCGCATTCCGGAAAATCGCGCGGAGTTGCTCGCCAACCTGACGCGCAGAACGCCGCCCGCAGTCGACGTCGATTGGCATTGGGACCGCGTCGCCGTGGCCATCGAACAGGGGCGATCGACGCCGCAAGTCGCGATGAGTCAGTTCTGGCAGACGGCACCGGCGTTGCTCGAGCGTGGTGCGGCCAGGGGAGAAGCGCTACGGATGATCGATCTCGATCGCATCATGGATTCACGGCTGCAGAGCGAACCGTTTCAATGGGGCTCTGTGGATCGCCTTTACTCGGCCGCGAATGCCGCGGCGCTCGCGAAAACGTATCCGCGCGATCACTTCCGGCTCATTACCGGATATGGCGGAGAGAAGGATTACGAGTACGAGGCGCGTCCGCTGATCGGGATGGGAGCGAGTGAGATCGCATTCGAGTCGCATCTCAGCGATGCCTGGCGGTCGCTTTCGCGCGCGCTTCTGTCGCCCGCGTATCGCGAGACGGTGGCGGCGATTTCGGGTTGCGATCTGCGCGATGCTCTACTCGAAGTCAACGTCTTTCACTACGGACCGGGTGCGTCGCTCGGCCCGCATTCCGACCTTCCGGACAAGATCGTCACGCACGTTCTCTACTTCAATGAAGAGTGGGACGCGGCGGACGGTGGCTGCCTGCAGATCCTCAGCGCGAAAGACGAACGCGCCGTGGTGCACGAGGTACTGCCGCTCATCGGCAATTCTGCGTTTCTCGTGCGTTCGGAGAGCTCGTGGCATGCGGTGTCGCGGGTGACCGAGGGACGAAATCGCTCGCGGCGCAGCGTGACTGCGACGTTCTATCGTGCTGGCTCGGTCAGCTCGATGTGGCCGCCGGGCGAGACGTTCGAGCTTCACGACTACCGGCCGAAACGGGGCTGGTCGTGGCTGAAGGATCGCTGGTTCAGGTAGCGGGCGCTACGACTTTGCGGCACACACCTCCCGCACACACTCGCGCAGCCAGCGATGCGCGGGATCGGCGTGCATGCGTGGATGCCACAACAGGGACACCGTGATTTCCTCGATGGCGAAGGGCAAGGGAAACGTGTGCATTCCGGTGCGCAGGTTTCCTGTGTGTCTCTCCGGAACAGTTGCGATCAGGTCGGAGGCGCGCGCGAGAGCCAGCGCCATCGAAAAGCCACTCACGATCGTCACGATGTTTCGCTCCCGTCCGAGCAGTTGGAGCGCATCGTCGACCGGTGCGGTCTGTACACCATTGCGCGAGACGGAGACATGCCTGGCCGCTGCGTAGCGCGCGAGAGTGATCTTGCGTGGTGTCAGCGCGTGGCGGATGCGCACAACGCCAACGAAGCGGTCGCGAAATAGCGCCTGCGCCCGCACCTCGGGACCCGTCGTCTCCTCCACGACGCCGGTTTCGAGATCGACGGTTCCGTCGCGAAGCAACGTGCTGTCCTTGTCGACTTTCTGCAGGAAGCGGAGACGCACGCCCGGAGCTTCCTTGCCGACGCGCGCGACGAGAGCCGGTCCGAAGTTCTCTACGAACCCTTCGCTGCTTCTCAGCGTGAATGTGCGGACGAGATGCTCGAGATTCGGCCGCTCGGCGGGCCGCAGAACCGCGCGCGTGTCCTGAACGAGCTGGCTGACTTTTTCGCGAAGCTCGATCGCACGCGGAGTGGGAACGAGACCTCGTCCGGCCCGAACCAGCAACGGGTCGCCAGTGGTCTCGCGCAATCGCGCCAGCGCGCGGCTCATTGCCGAAGGACTGAGGTGCAGCCGCCGCGCGGCGCGAGCGACGTTGCCTTCCTCGAGCAGCACATCGAGCGTGACGAGCAGGTTGAGATCGGGCCTCGACATCCCCCGAACGTAGCACAGGCTCGCTCCTGATGTGGCGTCAAACGCACGAATGAAGTGCAACTCGTGCGCCTTCAGCCATCTCTCATTCGAACGTACGTTGCTGTTCATGTTGAAACACTCCATCCGATGGATCCTCGCCACGCTTTCGCTCTCCATGCTGATGCCGTCCCTCGATACGAGCATCGCCAATGTCGGACTGCCGGTACTGGCCCAGGCGTTCCATGCGTCGTTTCATGAAGTTCAATGGATCGTCCTTGCGTATCTCCTCGCTATCACGACGCTCATCGTCGGAGTGGGGCGCATCGGAGACCTCGTCGGGCGGCGGCGCCTGTTGCTCGGCGGGATCGCCGTGTTCACGATCGCCTCGCTCGTCTGTGGCGTGGCGCACTCGCTCTGGCTGCTGATCGCGGCGCGTGCAGCGCAAGGCCTCGGCGCAGCGATCATGATGGCGCTCACGATCGCCTTCGTCGGCGAGACGATTCCAAAGGCGAAGACCGGCAGCGCCATGGGCTTCCTCGGCACCATGTCCGCGATCGGAACGACGCTCGGTCCGTCGCTCGGCGGCGTGCTGATGGCGGGTTTCGGCTGGCAGTCGATCTTCCTGATCAACGTGCCGCTGGGAATCGTGAACTTTCTTCTCGCACATCGCTACCTTCCCGTCGATCGTCCAGCGCGGACGGATCGCGAGGGCTTCGACAAGACGGGGACGTTGCTCCTGGCTCTGACGCTCGCCGCGTATGCGCTGGCGCTGACCGCTGGTCGCATCCCATTACTGCTCGTGGCTGCGCTCGGAGGCGGACTGCTGATCGTTGTCGAGAGAAGAGCCGCATCACCGTTGATTCGATTGGCGATGTTTCGCGATCGTGCGTTTAGCGCGAGCCTGGTGATGAGCGCGCTCGTCTCCACCGTGATGATGGCCACGCTCGTGGTCGGGCCTTTCTATCTCTCGCGCGCACTCGGGCTCGACACGGCTCTCATCGGCGCGATCATGTCCGTCGGTCCGCTGATCGCGGCGCTGACCGGTGTCCCGGCGGGCCGGATCGTCGATCGCATCGGAGCCCGGCGCATGACCATCGTCGGACTCACTGGCATCGCGACCGGCGCGTTTCTGCTGTCCGTTTTGCCGACCCGATTCGGCATCGCCGGATACCTTGTGCCCATCGTCGTGATCACCGCGCACTATGCGCTGTTCCAGGCGGCGAACAACACAGCGGTGATGATGAACGCCGCGCAGGATCAGCGGGGCGTCATCGCCGGCATGCTCAACCTCTCGCGCAATCTCGGCCTCATCACGGGCGCCTCGGTGATGGGCGCAGTGTTCGCTCTCGCGTCGCATACGAGCGACATCGCGGCCGCGCGCGCCGAGGATGTGGCGGGCGGGATGCGGTTCACATTTGCAGTTGGTGCGGGCTTGATGCTCATGGCGCTTGGTGTTGGCCTGGCTGCCCTCAAACAGGCGCGTGCGATTTCTCAGCCCGTCGGATGAAATGTCAGCGCGGCGGCTCGGTCGAGGGCCATGTCCAGCGTCTCCGCCTCGACTAACGCCTCCAGTTTTCCCGAGCGCACGATCGCGTGCAGCGGCTGTTCGGCGATCTCGGTCAGAAGCAGTGTCGTTCCCTGCGCGGCGCACTTCCTGGCCATCTGTTCGAGTGCGTGGAGACCGGTGGCGTCAATGGCGGGCACATTTCTCATGCGCAGGATGAGGACCTTCGGAGGCTTCGCGATGTCGGACATCACGTCGCGGAGCTTGTCGGCGGCGCCGAAGAAAAACGGGCCGTGAACTTCGAAGATCTCGACGCCCGGAGGGATCTCGCGTCCGCCGAGCATGCGCTTGCGCTTGCGGACCTGCGTGATCTCGTTTGGATCGTCGCCTTCTGAATCGCCGGCGTCGAGACCTTCGATGTGCGTGAAGTCCGCCATCCGTTTCATGAAGAGCAGCGAGGCCACGACGATGCCCACCTGCACGGCCACGGTCAGGTCGACAAACACCGTGAGCGCAAACGTGATCAGCAGCACGGCCACGTCGCTCTTCGGTGCGCGCAGCAGTCCCGCAAACGATTTCCACTCGCTCATGTGATACGCCACGACGACGAGAATTGCCGCGAGTGCAGCGAGCGGAATCATCGCTGCCCATTTCCCGAGGAGCAGGAGGATGAGGAGCAGTGTGAGCGCGTGAACTATTCCGGCGAGCGGTGTGCGTCCGCCGGCGCGAACGTTGGTTGCAGTTCGTGCGATCGCGCCGGTTGCCGGAATGCCGCCGAAGATCGGCGACGCGAGATTTGCGACGCCCTGCGCCACGAGCTCCATGTTCGACTTGTGTCGCGTTCCGATCATGCCGTCTGCGACCACGGCAGAGAGCAGCGACTCGATGGCCGCGAGCAGCGCGATGGTGAGCGCGGGCGAGATGAGCTCGCGCATGTGTGTCCACGGAATGTCGGGCCAGTGCGGGCGAGGGAGCGACGACGGGACGCCGCCGAATCGCGATCCGATCGTTTCCACCGGGAGATCGAGCAACTGCACAGCAACCGTGGCCAGGATCATCGCCACGAATGGCGCCGGAATCTGTCGCGAGATCTTCGGCCAGATCAGGAGCACGGCCAGCGTTCCCACCGCCACGAGCGTCGTCGGGACATCAATCGTGTTCAGCTTTCCCGCGTATGCGATCCACTTCTCCATGAAGTCGGCGGGAACGATGCCCATCTTCAGGCCGAGCAGGTCTTTGAGCTGCGACGAGAAGATGATCACGGCGATGCCGGACGTGAAGCCGGTGATGACCGGATAGGGGATGTACTTGATCAGCGATCCCATGCGCGCGAGGCCGAGGATGATCAGAATCACGCCGGCCATCACCGTGCAGATCACGAGACCTTCGTAGCCGAACTGCTGCACGATTCCGTACACGATGACCACGAATGCGCCGGTCGGTCCGCCGATCTGCACGCGGCTGCCGCCGAGGGCCGAGATCAGGAAGCCGGCGACGATGGCCGTGTAGAGACCGCGCTCCGGCGGCACACCGGAGGCGATGGCAAACGCCAGTGCGAGCGGCAGCGCAACGATTCCTACCACGACGCCGGCGATGACGTCGCGCAGCAACGCGTCGCGCGTGTACCCCTCGCGAAAGCAGACGATGGACTTCGGAACGAACAAGATGGATCTCGCGTGCAGTCTAGTGGAAGGCGGCCGCGCGCTACTGATCCTGATTTTTGAAACCGCTTCGCACCGGGACGCCTTACGGCGTCCCGGGTGCCATTCGCAAGCTTTGCTATCCCTTCAGTCGCAACGCTCCAAACGCCAGCAGCGAGGCCATCAGGGCGAAGAGTCCCCACTCCGAGAGCGACGGGATCCCCGCAGTGTCGGCGGCCACGATCACAACGGCCGACGATGAAGTGTCGGCGCCGTCGGGGTCGGTCGTGGTCGCGGTCACTGACGCCGTGTTCGAGATGGTTGTTCCCAGCGGACCGTTGCCGACTGCGACACGCAGGAGGAAGGCAGCGGTTCCGGGCGCCATCGAGGCGCTCGTGCAGGTCACGGTTCCCGTCGCGCCAACGGCCGGCGTCGTGCACGTGAATCCTGCCGGCGCAGTCACGGACACGAACGTCGTTTCTGCTGGGAGGACATCCGTCAGCTGGACCGCAGCGGCGTTACTGGAACCGTCATTCGTGATCTCGATCGTGTAGGAAAGGGTTCGTTTGCGGCGAAGGAAGCGGGGCCGCTCTTGGTGATGGAGAGATCGGCGTTCGTCGTCACGGTGGTGTCGGCTGAGTCCTGATTGTCGGCCGGCGTTGTATCGGCTGGTGTCGACGTTGCCGTGGCGGTGTTTGTGATAGCGGTGCCGAAGGCGACGTCGGCATTCACCAGGACGACGAGAGTGATGATCTCGTCCGCTCCGCCCGCCAGACTGGCCAGCGTGCAGGTGACCGTGCCACTGGCGAGCCCGCACGACGCGTTTTCTCCCGAGGCCGAAACATAGGTCGTTCCGGCGGGGAGGACGTCGGTGATGACGACGCTTGTCGCCGCGGCAGTACCGGTGTTGTCGACGTCGATCGTCCAGGTGAGGTTCTCTCCCGCGACGACGGATCCGGGAGCGGTTTTCGTGAGCACGAGGTCCGCGGGAACGGACACGGTCGTCGATTCGGACTCGCTGTTGTTCGCCGTCTGGGGATCTTCTGTTGCGAGCGTCACGGAGGCAGTATGGGAAAGGACCGTTCCGCTCGGCGTTGCAACGGGCACGTTCACCACGATCGTGACCACTTCGTCGGCGCAGGCCGCGAGGGAAGCGAGCGTACAGGTGACGGTGCCCGAACTGAAACCGCAGGACGAGTTTTCACCCGTGGCCGAAACGTAATTCACTCCGGCCGGCAGAACGTCTGTGATGACGAGGGTCTCGGCGGTGTACGGGCCGAGGTTGTCGACGTCGATGGTATAGGTGAGGTTGCCACCAGGTACGACCGGGTCGGGGTTGTCCGTGCTGGTGATCGCCAGATCCGCCGATGGGGTGGCGCAACTGGAGACGTACTACAGCGCATTGGCAATGATCTGCGTGCCGTCGGTCGAAGCGTCCCAGAAGTCCACGCGCATGTCGTCCGAGACGGGATAGAAGCCGAGATCGATGCGAAGAATGCCATTGATCGACCGCTCGACGACCAGTGCCTTTCCGTCGCTTCAGTCGGCGATGCGTACGGCCTGCGGATGCAGACTATCGGTGGTCTGCCGATAGCTCGAGATGCCGCCGTTGAAGGTCATCACATCGTGCAGGACAGGGTGGCAACTGTTGTGAATCGTACCGAGGGTCTCCGTCGGCCCGGTGATATGGGTGTTCGGCTGCAGGCCGTAGTAGTTGTCGGTGGCAAAGCGTCCGGAGATGGGAACCGAGGCCGTTGCGAAGGTGGCTGCGACGACCCCGCCGCCGCCGTCGACGTAGTCCGCGAGGTTGTTTCCAAACGTGACGCCATCCAGGATCGCGTAGTCGGTGAACACGAGGATGGAGCAGTATTCCTGCATCTGCGCGAGCGTCGGCGACATCTGCGTATACAGGTTGTACGAATCGACCTCATCGAACATCCCTGTCGCTTCCAGCTTGGCCCGGACGTCCTCGAGCCACGGCGCAGGACTGGCCGCTGCCATCACGGCCACTTTGTTCTGGGCTGTGGCGCCGACAGTTATGATGAGGAACAGGGCGGCGGTCGCAAGTCGCACGTAGGGCATAGATGCACTCCAATTTCATTGGATGTTGGGGCGGACGCATCCTATACACACGACGCCAAAATCGAAAAAAAGAATGCGCAGAGGAATACGCTTCGCGCATGTGCGCGGCAGCGATCGACGAGCGGTATTGGCGAGCAGTCATCCGCCGTGGAGGTGCGACGTTCTTTGTCGGCGCGGGTATTTCGGCGCCGCCTCCTTCGAGTCTTCCCCTCGCCGCGGGACTCGTCGCCAGCCTGATCGCTCCCGTGCTGGAACCGCTGGCACTCCCCGCGGAGCTCGCGCACAACGTCGAGAGAGTCCTCGTGTCCCTTCGTCCCGAGGTGATCACGGATGTTTTGCTCGAACATCTCGGAGTGGACGCGGCTCGGCCGCTTCTGCATGCGCTGCACGGACAGCCCAACGCGTGGCACGGCTTCCTGGCCGCAGCCCTCGGCGCCGGTTGCAGCGTCATCACGACGAATTTCGACATGCTCATCGAGAAAGCATGCGACGCACTCGGAGGCGTTGCTGCGAAGTCGGTTCTTTTCAAGATTCACGGATCGATTGGCGACGGTCTCTCGTCCGTTGCGCTCGCGGTACGACAAGTGGGTCAGGGTTTGTCGTTGCCACAGACGAAGCTTCTGCGGACTCTCGTCGAAAGCCGGCCTCTGATCGTTCTCGGATACTCCGGCCGCGATGACTTCGACATTCTCCCGGCGCTGCTGAACGTGCAGCGAACGGCGCCCGGTCTGTGGGTCGTTCACGAACGCGCTACGCCGATTCGATCGATCGCGGGCCAGTCGCTTCGCAAGGCGGGTGCGCGTCCCGCGGTCGAATGTGCGAAGGCGTGGCCCGGCGCGCTCGATCTCTTCCGCGGGGAAACGAGCGAGATGCTGGACCTTCTTCGGCCGCGACGCGGTTTCGGCCGGTTGCCAAACCCCATTCCGGACAGAGACCGGCCGGCGATCGAAGCCTGGTTGCCGAACACGGAGGCGGCGACAGTGGCAGTTCTCTATGCTCTCGTCGAAGCGCGCGCATTCGAGCTTGCGACGCAGGTCTTTCAGCACATGACGAGATCGCGATCGTCGTCACGCATCCTCGTCGCCCGCGCGGTCGTGCTGGAGAAGTACGGGACGGATCTCCGTGCCGCCGCGAACATGGCACAGCGGGCGAGGCGACGGTCGAAACACGAGCCGGCGGACATTCGCGCACTGGTGCTCGATCAGAGCGGCGTCATCGCGCGACGCCGGGGCCTTCATTGCCTCGCGCTCCGTTTCTACGACGAAGCTCTGAA
This sequence comes from Thermoanaerobaculia bacterium, assembly GCA_036009605.1. Taxonomy (GTDB): domain Bacteria; phylum Acidobacteriota; class Thermoanaerobaculia; order Gp7-AA8; family Gp7-AA8; genus QHVT01. The sequence continues at coordinate 26,565 of DASYLL010000397.1, forward strand.
GGTCGCGAGGCCGTCGAGCGTCCCCGAATGGCTGCTCATGCAGATTCGCAGTCATCGCGCCGTGGCGCTCGAGTATCTCGACCGCCGTACGGACGCGCTCCGGGAACACCGTCGCGTCGCGAAGTACGAACAGCGCACGGGCGATCTGCGCGGCTACGCGAAGAGCCTCAACAACATCGGCATCGTCCACATGAACCAACGTCAGTGGAGACCGGCGATTGCGGCATTCGAACAGAGTTGCGCGCTCAAGCGCGATCTCGGTGACCCGCGCGGCATCGCACAGTCGCTGCACAATCTCGGCAAGCTGCACTTCCTGCGTGAAGACTACGCGTCCGCCGAAAGCGCGTTCCTCGAAAGCCTCCGCATCCGCCTCGGCCGCGGCCGCGACGAACATGGCGCCGCGCAGTCCTCCGTTGCCCTCGCGCACGTGGCGTTGCAGGCAGGAAGGCTGGAGGATGCGAAACGCTACGCAGCCCTCGCACTCGAGGCGCATGTTGCGTATGGGGATCAGCGTGGGATGACACAGGCCAGGGGGTTGCTCAGGGCGTTGCAGTGAGACGCCAGGATCGCCTCTTCGCCACGTATTTCGGTGGAACGCAGGCCGAAGTGCCGAACGGAATGGCAGTCGACGCCGCTGGTCGAGTGACCTTCTGCGGCATCATCAGGTCACCCAATCTGCCGACTGCGAATGCCGCGCAGCCGGTCATTCGCGGGGACGATGGTTTCGTGACGCGGCTCCAACTCGCGACGCCGAAGAAACGCGCCGCGCGGCATTGAAGTCGTCACGCCGCAACCCTGTTTCTTCCTTCTCTTTTGGCGCGATAGAGGACTTCGTCCGCGTGGGCGGCGAGGCGGCCAAGGGTTTCGTCACTGGTCCATTCGGCGACGCCGAGGCTGATCGTCACGCGCAGGGATGGATCGATGTCGCTGCAATCAAGCGCCTCGACGGAGGTGCGGAGACGCTCGGCGACGGTGACCGCATCGTGTTCGCGCGTGGACGGCAGGACGACGAGAAACTCTTCGCCGCCGGTGCGGCCGATGCGATCGTTCGGTCGCAGCGCGGTGCGACAGGCGTGCGCAACGCGTTGCAGTACCGTGTCGCCGGCGCCGTGGCCGAACTCGTCGTTGATCCGCTTGAAAAGATCGATGTCGAGCGCGATGAGCGAAAGTGGCTCGCCGCTCGTACGCGTGTGCCGCAGTTGCTCCTCTGCGAGAGCCATGATGTTTCGGCGGTTCGGCAGGCGAGTCAGCTCGTCCGTCATTGCCATGGTTCGCATGCGTCGCGAATCACGCACGAGGCGCACGCCGAGGTAGACGAGCACGAGGATGATCGTGGCGCCGAGGACGAGGATCGTCGTCTGCAGGTGCCGGATCCGCGCCGCGGCCGCGTTCTGGCGCAGCAACGCGCGGTTCTCCTGCTCCTTCTTTTCTGCATCGAACTGCACACGCAGACGGGTGGTGTGGTTCTCGCGCATCTTCACGGCGAGCTCGCGCTGCAATGCGCCGTCGCGAGTGCGCGCGTCGTAGGCCTCGCGGTATCGCCCGGCCATGCTGTAGGCGAGTGCGAGCTCCTCTTCCGTCTTCTGCAGGAAGCGCGTGTTCTTCTGCGAGGCAAACCATCCGTGCGAGGCCTCGAGGTCTTCGATGGCTGGGACGAGGCGACCCAGTTTGCGGAGCACGATGCCGCGCGACTGGCGCACCTGCATCGCGCCTTCGGTATGGTTCCGCGCGACGAAGGTTCGCAGTGCGTCATCGAAGAGCGGGAGCGCATCCTCGAGGCGTCCGAGCTTGCCGAGGGTGACGCCGATGGATCGCTTCACGAACGCCGCTTCGCCATCTCTGCCGAGTTTCTCCTCGGCCGCGAGCGCGCGTTCGTACCAGTCGAGGGCCGTCGCGAGATCGTTCTTTCGCTCATACGTACTGCCGATGTTGAACAGCGTGTCCGCAACATCCTCGGCCGCGTCCGCGGCTTCGAACTGCGGCAGGATCTGCCGGTAGTACTCGATGGCGCGGTCGTACTGCGCGACGCGCTCGTCCGCGTAAATGTTCGCGATCGAGTTGAGCGTCTGGCGCTGGCCCTCGGCGTCGCCGGCAGAGGTCTCGATCTCGTACGCGCGGCCGAGGTTGACGAGCGCCGCGTTCGTTTCGCCGCGGTAGTACTGAATGAATCCGAGGGCCTGCAGCGCCTCGCTGAGAAGGGGGCGGTCGCCTGTGCGTTCGGCAGCGGCGAGCGCGGCCTCGTACTCACGTCCGGCTTCGTCGACGTGGCCTGCTTTTTCGAGAGCGGCGCCGCGGTCGATCAGAGCTCTTGCGGATGGCGTGGGCTGCGCGGCGAGCGGTGCGACGATCGTCAGCAGCAGTAGCGAAAGGAGGGGGCGGTTCATCCGCTCATTCGACGGCTTGCCGCAACTGCGCGACCTTCGTCGACGTGACCTGCGGGATGAGCGTGGCGTCGACGTAGTCCATCGGAGGCAAGCCGATGGCGGATCGTCCTGCGTCGACCGCGGACCGAAGCTCTGTGATCGCATCGGCCTGGATGATCGCGCCGAGGGCGACGGTCGTTGTGAACGTGGCTGATGAAAGCCCTGCTGCCACGCGCATCGCATTGACGGCGACGCGAAGCTCGAGGAGATGGTTCGCTTTGACGCGAATCCCGACGCTCAGCGGGTGATCCGAGAACGCAGTGGTGGTCGCTGCGTCGACGATGCTGAAGGAAGAGGGACCTCCGTCATCGATCGCGCGGACTTTGTACAGATACGTGGTGTCCGACGCGACGACGGCGTCGCTGCAGGCGGTGTTCGGACAGGAGTTGTGCAGGACGAACGGTCCTCCGTTGAAGCTGCGGAAGATCTCGTAATGCGTTGCGCCGCTCACCGGAGTCCACGTCAGTGCGACTTGCGAGGTGCCGACTGTCGTGGCGGAAAAGTTTGTCGGCGGACCGAGATCCACGGGTGGAGGTGCGGGCACGTTCAGGTCGACGGTGGTGATGCTGGTGACCGATGCCGCCGTTGCGTGGAGTCGGAACGTGAAGAGCCCCGAGGTGTCGGGAACGAAGATCGGGTTCCGAGTCGATTCCGCCGAAAGATCGTTCGTGGAACCGCTGGGGCGGCGCATGATGGTCCACGTCCATTGCGTGGCCGTCTGCGGTGCCGTGTCGAGCTGGCGGGGAACGAACATGGGACCATTGTTGACGTCGATCGTTGCCATGTCGGGAAGAGCAGGTACGCCAAGGCGGATCGAGTGGTTCCACATGTCGGAAATATAGACGCGACCGTCGTTTCCGACCGCCAGTCCTGCAATGTAGGAGAAGCGTGCCGTACTACCGGAGCCGTCGGCCGAGCCATTCTTTCCTGTGGAGCCCGCGACAGTCGTTACGAATCCGCTGGGCGTGATCTTTCGGATGGTGCTGCTGCCCGTATCGGAGACATAGAGATTGCCGGCGACGTCCACTGCGATCCCGCGCGGACTGTTGAACCGTGCCGCACTGCCACTGCCGTCGCTGCTGCCGCTCTGGAGTGCCACGCCCGCGAGCGTCGTCACATCGCCGGAGGGCGAGATTTTTCTGATCGTGTGATTTTCGGTGTCCGCGACATAGAGGTTGCCCGTCGCATCCGTGACCATGCCCTCAGGACGATTGAATCGCGCCGCACTGCCGTTTCCGTTTGCGCTGCCGGGATGGAGGGCCAGTCCAGCCAGTGTCGACACGTCACCGGACGGCGTGATTTTCCGAATGGTGCTGTTCTCTGTATCCGCGACGTACACGAACCCGCCGCCGTCGATGGCTACACCTGCCGGCTGTTTGAATCGCGCTGCGGATCCTGTCCCATCCGTACTCCCGGTGCTCGACGCCAGGCCGGCGAGTGTCGTGACCGTACCGGTGGGCGAGATCTTCCGAATCGTGCTGTTGTCGCTGTCCGCTATGTAGATGAATCCGGCACTGTCCGTGGCCAAATCACTCGGGTCGTTGAATCGTGCCGCGATGCCATCTCCGTCGGAACTGCCCGCCGACATGCTCGCCCCGGCGAACGTGATCACGTCTCCTGCCGGCGAGATTTTTCTGATCGTTTGGCTGATGCGGTCACACACGAAGACGTTGCCGTTACCGTCGACATCGATTCCATGCGGCCACCAGAATCGGGCTGCGCTTCCGGTTCCGTCCGCTGTACCAAATCCGCCCGGTCGCCCTGCAAGAGTCGAGACCGAGCCCCCCGGCGTGATCTTGCGGATCATGTTGGAATCGACGACGTAGACGGTGTGATC
>DASYLL010000398.1:0-3166 GCA_036009605.1 Thermoanaerobaculia bacterium
CGTCGAGAAGCGCGCATCCTTGCGCAACTGCTTCACCCACGCCGCTACATCGGCAACGTAGGTATCGAAGCGCAACTCGCTCTCCTTCGTTCCGGCAGCCGTGCTCGCACCGATCCCGCGCTTGTCATAGCGCACCGACGCGATCCCGTTCTTCGCCAGCCCTTCGGCGAGCATCTTCAGGCAGTCATTGCTGCCGGGAAGTCCGGCGATGTTTCCGTCGCGGTTCGTCGCGCCCGACCCGGCGATCAGCAACACGACCGGCACCGGCGCTTCAGTCGCGGGCACGACCAGCGTCCCATGCACGACGCCCGTCAGCGTCTGCAGCTGAACCTCCTCGGCAACCGCCGTCGTAGCGAGAAGCAGCATCGCCATCAGCGTTTTCATGCTCCGCAGTATCCTGCCGAACGTGAACTTTCGCGAGCTCTTCCCGGTCACGCAGAACCTCGTCTACTTCAATCACGCCGCCGTCGGACCACTCTCGACCCGCGCCTGTGAAGCGATGAACAGGCACGCGGCCGATCAACGCGATTTCGGCGCGCTGCACTGGCGTGACTGGTATGCCGAGATCGATCGCGTGCGCGAATCCGCCGCGCGACTCATCGGCGCGAGTCCGAGCGAGATCGCGATCCTCAAGAACACGTCGGAAGGTTTGTCGTTCGTCGCCGAAGGCCTGCAATGGAATGACGGCGACAACATCGTCACGTCAGCGCTCGAGTTCCCTTCGAACTGGACGCCATGGAAACGCCTCGACGATCGTGGCGTCACTGTGCGCGTCGCGAGCGAGCCGACGGTCGAAGCGATCGAGCCGCTGCTCGATGACCGCACGCGCGTCGTCAGCGTCTCCAGTGTCGCGTTCCACAACGGCTTCACGGCCGATCTCGACGCGGTCGGCGAGCTTTGCGCGCGAGGCAACGCGCTCTTCTGCGTCGATGCGATCCAGAGCGTCGGCGTTTTGCCGATCGACGTCCATCGCTCGAGAATTCACTTTCTCTCCGCCGACGGCCACAAATGGATGTGCGGCGCGGAAGGCGCTGCGCTCTTCTATGTCGCGGAGGCGCAACGCGAGCAACTCCGCGTGCTCGAAACCGGCTGGACCAACATCGAGCGCCACGGCAAGTTCATCAATACCGGCACGACCCTCGTCCCTGACTCGCGCCGCTTCGAAGCCGGCTCGCTGAACACGAACGGCGTCTATGGCCTCCGCGCGGCGATCGATCTGCTCCTCGAGATCGGCATCGACGAAGTCAGCAGCCGCGCAATCGCGATTGCAAATCTCCTCGCAGACGGTCTCGAATCGATCGGCTGGAACCTCGCCATCCCGCGCCCGGTCCAATCCGCAATCATCGGCGCGACTCCACCAAATGTAGAAAAATCGATCGTCTGGTGGCACCGCAAGCTCGAAGAAAACAAGATCGTCACCGCCCCCAGAGAGGGACTGCTGCGGTTCTCGCCGCATTTCTACAATGACGAGAGTGATGTTGGGAGGGTGGTGGAGACTCTTGCCAGTCTTAGAGTTCTAGAGTCGTAGAGTCTTAGAGGGTCGAGAGCTTTCCGGCTTCTCAGAGTGGCAGCGAGTCACGGCTATGCCCCTCTACGACTCTAAGACTCTACGACTCTAAGACTCGCTTCTCCGCGCTCTGCGTCTAAAATGACGAAATGACGATCACGGTACTAGCAGCATGCGTGATCGCGCTCGGGCTGGGTGCGATCGTGGGGTGGGTGGCTGGGAGCGCAAGCAGGCGGGCCGAAACGCTGCGCGCATTCGCAGAGCGGGATCGGATCATCGCCGAGCGCGACGCCGCACGCAGTGAACGCGAGCGAAGCGAACGGGCGCGGCAGGAGATGCAGCATCGGCTGGAAGACGCGCAGCAGGCGAAGGCTGTCGCTGAGACGCGCGCGGACGAGACTTCGAAAGTCCTCGCCAATCACACGCAGCTTCGCAAAGAGATCGAGGACAGTTTCTCCAATCTCGCGCAGCGCGCGTTCCAGAACGTCAGCGAGGCGCTCGTTCATACGAACAAGACGCAGGTGACGGGCGCGCTCGACACGAAGAAAGCTGAGATCGACGCTCTGCTCACACCCGTGCGGGAAATGCTCGACAACTATCGCGGCGAGGTCATGAAGAGCGAGCTCGCGCGCAATGAAAGCTATGGCGGGCTGCAGGAACAGATCCGGGCGTTGCTCGCCGCGCAGGAGGTGACGCAGCGCGAAGCCTCGCGTCTCTCGAACGCACTCAAATCGCCGACCGTGCGTGGCTCATGGGGCGAGAGCTCCCTCAAGCGCTGCGTCGAGCTTGCGGGCATGAGCGAGTTCTGCGACTTCGATGTCCAGCAGACGTTTCTCACCGAAGAGGGGCGTCGCATTCGTCCGGATCTCATCGTGCGGTTGCCGAACAATCGCGTTGTTGCCGTCGACTCGAAAGCGCCACTCGCGGAATACGCGGAAGCGTCGAATGAGATGGATGACACGCGCAAGCGCGAGCTGCTGACGTCGCATGCGAAAACACTGCGCCGTCACATCGACTCATTGAGCCGCCGCGAGTACCAGGCCAGCGTCGGCGAGACACTCGACTTCACGGTCATGTACCTGCCAGGCGAGCACTTCCTCTCCGCGGCGCTCGTCACCGACGCGAGCCTCTTCGAATACGCCGTCGAGAAGAAGATCTATCTCGCCTCGCCGACTGTCCTTCTGCCTCTCCTGCGCGCGATCGCCGCGGGCTGGAAAGCGGAGCGCACGGAAGAGAACGCGAAGAAGATGCACGACGCCGGCGTCGAGCTCTTCAATCGTTTCGTGAAGGTGATGGAACACCTCTCGCTCGTCGGCAGAGCGCTGCAGGGCACGGTCGAGAAGTACAACGCCACGATCGGCTCCATCGACCGCATGCTCTGGCCGAAAGGGGAGGAGCTGCAGCGGATGGCGCAGAGCGGCCGTGAGATGAAGAATCTCGATCAGATCGACCTGCTGCCGCTCGAATCGACGAAACTCCGCCTCACGATGCAGAACGAGGAGCCGGGCGTAGTCGTCAAGATGCGCGACTAGGCCGGCACGGCCGGCTGCGCTGGTTGCTGCGCCGGGTGGACGTACGGCTGCCAAGTGGCTCGCTTTCTGCCGGCCACGAGCCTGCGCGGCGAAAGAACCCACTCGGCAGCCGCACGTGCCCTAGCGA
>DASYLL010000399.1:0-3393 GCA_036009605.1 Thermoanaerobaculia bacterium
GCTCGCGACAATCTACCTCCTCGCGATGTCCGCGTTCTACGCATGGTGCGGCGTCAACCCGCACTACGACGAAGTCGCGCGCTCCATGCTCGCGCGACACGCACGCGGACAGCTCACCTCGGCGGCCGCGCGCGACACGATCGGCCTCCTGCGCGATGAGGCGATCTACATGACTCGCGTCGGCCGCACGGAAGAGGCCGCGGAGGCCCTGCGCGAAGCCGCCGCCATCCGTCCATGACCGGGCGCCATTCTGCTATCCTCCCGCCGCTCGCCATGCCCCTTCACGAGAAGAAAGTCATCGCCGTCCTCCCCGCCTACAACGCCGAAGTAACACTTCAGGCGACGTACGACGACATCCCCAAGGACTGGGTGGACGAGATCCTGCTCGTCGACGACTGTTCGCGCGACCGCACCGTCGAGCTCTCCCGCGAGCTCGGCATCAAGACGGTCGTCCACCAGAAAAACCGCGGCTACGGCGGCAATCAGAAGACCTGCTACCGCACGGCCATCGAAGAGATGGGCGGCGAGATCATGGTCATGGTCCATCCCGACCATCAGTACGACCCAAAGATCATCCCCGAGCTCGTGAAGCCGCTGCTGCGCGGGGAGGCGGACGCCGTCTTCGGCTCGCGCATGCTCGGCGGCCGTCCCATCGAAGGCGGCATGCCGAAGTGGAAGTACTTCGCGAATCTCTTCCTGACGATGGTCGAGAACGCGACGTTCTACGTCTACCTCTCCGAGTATCACTCGGGTTTCCGCGCCTACTCGAAGCGCTTCCTCGAGACCGTGAACTACGACGCGAACTCGGACGACTTCGTGTTCGACACCGAGATCATCGCGCAGGCCGTCGCCAAAGGTCTGCGCATCACCGAAGTGCCGATCCAGACGCGCTACTTCGATGAGGCCTCGCAGGTCGGCTTCCTGAAAGGCTGCCGGTACGGGCTGTCGATTCTCAAGACGATGGTCTTCTACAAGCTGCACAAGAAGAAGATCTGGTCGCATCCGATCTTCCGCGACCGTCGCATCACCGGCAATTCCACCACGAGCCCGACCGCCGCGCGATGAGCGAACGGCGGAAGGACGCGACCGCCATCGCGATCTTCGCCGCGGTGCCGGCGCTGCTCTTCTTCGACATCCTCTTCGGCATCAATGCGTTCTTCACGCGCGACGTCTTCCACTACTACTTTCCCGCAAAAAAGATCCTCCGCGAGATCGTCCTCGGCGGCCACTTCCCGTACTGGAATCCATGGTTCGGCGCCGGACAACCGCTGGCCGCGAATCCCGAGCACGAGGTCTTCTATCCGCTCACGTGGCTGATCCTCCTGCCCGACTACATCCACGCGCTGCAGCTCCTCCCCCTCATCCACGTCTTCATCGCCAGCGTCGCGATGTACGCACTGCTGCGCTCGATGGAGCTCAGCCGTCCCGCCGCGGTTCTCGGCGCGCTGCCATTCGGGATAGGCGGACTCGCCATCTCGATGATGTCGCTCTTTCCCTGTCTCTTCAGCTACGCGTGGATCCCGCTCACGTGTCTCTTCACGCGACGCTACCTGCTGCATCGCAGGCTCCGTGATCTCGCACTCGCCGCGTTCTTCCTCGGCATCCAGCTGCTCGTCGGTGAGCCCACCACAGCGTTTCAGACCGGCGTGATCCTCGGCATGTACGCGATCTATCGCGGCGTGCAGGATCAACGCACGGTTCCCGGCATCGCGCGACGGGTCGGCATCATCGGCGTGATCTCGATTCTCGCGCTCTGTGTCGCTGCGGTGCAGGTGATCCCGACCATCGACCACTTCGGCCAGACTTCCCGCGCACGCGGCATCGACTTCGAGAACGTCAGCCAATGGAGCACGCCCTTTCTTCGCCTCGGCGAGCTCGTTTATCCGAATCTCCTCGGACACAACCCCGCACAGGACCACAGTCGCTACTGGGCCGCGGCGCTCTACGGCGAGACGCGCGTGCCGTTCTACTTCAGCATCTATTCGGGCCTGTTGCTCACGGTCCTGGCCTTCGCCGGTCTGCTCGCGCGCACGCGTGGCGCGGGACTGGCGCTGACGATTGCAGGAACCGCGATCATCGCCGCGGCGGGCGTACACACGCCGCTGTTGCGCTGGCTCTACGACGCCGGAGTCCTGCGCACGATCCGTTATCCGGAAAAGTTCGTGCTGATGCTCGTCATCGCGATCATCGTCTTCGGCGCGCACGCACTCGATCGACTCCTCGCCGGCGACGCGCGCATTCGCAAATTCGCGCTCGTCGTCGCGATCGCGATCAGCGCCATCGCCGCGGCCATCGCCGTCTTCTCGCTCACGTCCGCGTACGAGCCGGCGTTCCGCAGCATCTGGTCGATCCGGCCGACACGCGTGATCGATGAGATGCTGCCGCTTTCGCGACAGGGCTGGCTCATCGCCACCGGCCGCTGCCTGCTTCTGCTGTTGCTGCTCGCGTCGCTGAAGCACCTCCGTCGATCGCTCTGGTTCACGCTCGCCGGACTCTTCCTGCTTGTCGATCTCGGAACGCTTGCGGCCGAGGTTGCGCCGCGCGTTCCGATCGAGTTCTATCGCGAGGCGCCCGCGGTTGAGCGCAAGTTTCCGCAAGAGCGCGACGACTTTCGCATCTTCCACATCGCCAGCTGGGCGGGAATGAGCAACTCGGCCGCCTTCTATCGGCGCCCCGATCCCAATCGCTACTGGGTCCTGCGCAACGCGCTCCCGCCGCTCACACCTGTCGCGCATCGCCTGCGCGTCGTCCTCTCCGGCGACTTCGATCTCACCGAGCTCGTGGCGACGGACGAGTTCACGAAAGCCGCATGGAAGCTCGAGAAAAACAGATCGAGCAACTGGCTGAACGTCGTCGCCGCGATGTCGAACATCCGCTACATCGGCATCTATCAACGCCCCGAGAAAGCGCTCGCCGACGCTCACGGCATCCTGCGCAACATCCAGCCCGTGAAGTTCGTCGAAGGCGCGCACCACCCGCGCTACTACTTCGCAAGCGAGATGGAGATCGCGAGCAACGTCGACGAGTTCGTGCGCAAGCTGAACGCCAAACGCTACTCGTTGCAGGTCGCGTTCGTCGGGAGCGATGCCTTCGCGCCCGCACGCGGTACCGTACGCAAAGTCGACGAATGGACCAACGGCGCGCGCATCGATGTCGACGCCGCCGGCCGCGCGTTTCTGGTGATGAGCGTGACCCCGCACAAATACTGGAGCATCACCATTGACGGCCAACCTGCGACTGCAATCGTCACGAACATCGGCTATCAGGGCGTCGTCGTCCCCGCCGGAAGGCACGTCGTCGAGATGCGCTATCGCAATCCGCTGATCGCGATCGGCGGTGCGCTCTCGATCGTGACGTTGCTGGCGCTTTTGCTCCTGTCATCGCGAGCGTGGG
>DASYLL010000400.1:0-2291 GCA_036009605.1 Thermoanaerobaculia bacterium
CATGAGCGAGCGTCGTGTCACCTTCTGGCGGTACAGCTCGGCCATCTCCGGGTGCAGGAGCGGTGGTGGGTCGTCCGCGGTGTCGAGCTGTGCCTGCAGCTCCTTCCGGCGAGCGTCGAGCGCCTTAATCTCGGTCTTCCCCTCGTCCACTGCGATCCCGTCGTCCAGCATCAAGTTCAGGAGTACTATTGATCCTCGTACCGATCCGCTCGACCTCGCGCTTGCCTGACGACAGGCTGGCGCGCCGTTCCATGCGTCGCCGGTTCATCTCGCGGGTGAACTCCTGGCAGAACTCGTCGAAGAGTTCCTGGTTCAGGAGCTTATCCTGCAGCGCCTTGAGCAGGCGCGCTTCCACCTCGTCGCGGCGGATGGTTAGATGGTTGTCGCAGCGTCCCTGGTCGCGTGCGCCGAAGCATCCGAGGCGGTGCTTGCCCGTCATGATGAATCCGGCGCCGCAGACCCCACACTTCGTGAGACCGGAGAACAGGTACTGCGGGCGCCGCGCGCCGGCTGGATTGCCCGCGGTTCTGACCGCGTGTCGGCTGTGCTCCTGGCGCTGCTTCGCGTCCGCCCACAGCTCGTCGGAGACGATACGGAGTCCGGGAACTCCCTTCCGCATCCACTCAGTCGCCGGATTCAGGCGCGAAACGCGTTTGCCGGTATCGGGATTCTTCACGTAGCGCAGCCGGTTCCACACCAGCCGCCCGATGTACAGCTCGTTGTTCAGAATCCCCGTGCCGCGTTTGCCGTTGCCGTAAATCGTGCTCGGGCTCCAGGCACCGCCGAACGGACCAGCAATGCCTTCTCGATTCAGGTTCTTGGCGATCTGTTTGGGCGAGACACCGGCGATGAAGTCGCGGAAGATCCGCTCGACGATCGGCGCCTCGGTCGGCTCGATTTCGCGCTCGCCCGTCGTCACGCTGCCACCGTTGAACGCCTTGACGACTCGATACCCGTAGCACAAGCCGCCGGCGGACTTGCCATCCTCGATTCGACCGCGCAACCCACGATGGGTCTTCTCGGCGAGGTCCTTCAGGAAGAGGGCGTTCATCGTGCCCTTGAATCCGATGTGCAGGTGCGTGATGTCGCCTTCGGCAAGAGTGACGATGTTGACGCCAGCAAATGTCAGTCGTTTGAAGAGGCCCGCGGTGTCCTCCTGATCGCGGCTGAATCGGTCCAGCGACTCAGCCAGCACGACATCGAATCGGCGATTCAACGCATCGCGCATCAGCGCCTGGAAACCAGGGCGGAGAAGCGTCGCACCGGAGACGGCATGATCCGAGTATTCCTCCGCGATCGTCCAACCTTGCCGCTCAGCGAACGTTCGGCACACGCGCACTTGATCGGCGATAGACGCGTCCCGCTGGTTGTCAGAGGAATAGCGCGCGTAGATGCCGACTTTCACGGGTTCACCTCAATGGACGATCGCTGCGTTGCGTCGAAGCTCAGACTCGAACGCTTCGCGCGCCGCCTGCCGCGCCAGAATTCGTACGAGCGCGCGAAGCACATCGTCGCCTGTCGCATCAATCGACACGGTTGCAGCGCGACGAACGACTGGCGGAACACGTCGAGCTCGCTTGCGTCGTTTGCGTCCTCGTTCGGCCATGATACGCCTGCCCATGTTGAGCGTCGATTGGCGATTCGTGGCGTTCGTGATGGCGATGAATGGGCGGCACTGAGTGCGGCTCCGAACGCGTCGAGATTGGCTTCGAGCGCGGAAGGTGTGTTCGGCGCAGCGATCGCGCGTCGTCATAGCCAGCGCGATCTGATCAAACGGTCGGAATCAGGAAGCTGTCGGAACGAGGCTCTCGAGCGTCATTCCGAAGCGCTCCACATCGGACGATGTGGAGGGCGTGCCGTGCGGCACGAGCGAGATGTTTCGAACATACGCCTCGTCGTGAGTGCTGTCAACGGCGATCAAACCTCGACCATCGCGCAAATGCCAGATCAAGCGGAGCGCAGGCGGGGTCAACGCCCGCAGGCTGTGCGGAACGCACGGTCGAAGCGCAGCGGAGAGCGTTGACGCCGCCGAGCACCGCATGAAAATCCACCCGCGATGGGCGAGTGATCTGCCGGCAACCAGGAGGAGAGATGTGACGCCAGATCGACCACGACATCACCGCGTCATTTGCAGCGGACGATCGGCCGCGAATCGTGACGAATCGCGCGCCGGATTGTCGCGAGCATTTGGTATCGGATCTTGAGTCGATTGTCCGTGACATTGGCGTCCGCAAACCATCGCGCGATTTCAGACACGCAGCCGGGACGTGAGCGACCCCCGAACCGACCCT
>DASYLL010000401.1:0-5770 GCA_036009605.1 Thermoanaerobaculia bacterium
CAGAGTCTCAGAGTCTCAGAGTCTCAGAGTCTCAGAGTCTCAGAGTCTCAGAGGGTCGTGGCCACGTGCATCTCTGAGACTCTGCGACTCTGAGACTGGAAACGTCGATGGCTATCGAATCGCGCATCGCCCGCCGCTACCTCTGGGCCGCACGCAAGCAGGCGCATACGGCGTTTCTGTCGTTCATCAGCATGCTCGGCCTTGCGGTCGGCGTCGCGACGTTGCTCGTTTCGATCGCGCTCCTTTCCGGATTGCAGGGACAGATCACCGGGCGTCTCATCGAATCGAGTCCGCAGATCCTCGTCGAGCCGTCGGGACAGAACAGCATTGATGATGCGGATGCGGTCATCGCGGCCGCGCGCAAACTCGGAATGACCGACATTCGCCCACACGTCAGTGGCATTGCGTGGGGCGCAAACGAGGATCAGTCAGCGGGGCGTCCGATGCGTGCTCGTTCGATCGTGCCGGGACGCGATCCCGATGCCACGTTCGCGCTCACGCGCGGATTCGCGGCGTCGCTCGGACTCGATGTCGGCGACTGGATCACCGTCGTCGCACCGCGGATGCGACTCACGCCGTTCGGCCCGATCCCGGTGATGAAGCGCTATCGCATCGATCGGCTCGTCGTCGCGGGCGATGAGGACGATGCGACCGATGCGTGGCTCAGTCACGACGAAGCCGCGAATCTCTTCGGCACCGGTGGCCGTCCGACCGGGATCGAAATGTACGGACCTCCCGAGCGCGCGGAGGAGATTCAGTCGGCGCTGATGGCTCAGTTCCCGCGGCTGCAGTTCAAGACGTGGAAAGAGATCAACCGGCCGCTGTTCCTGGCGTTGCGTCTGGAGAAAATCGTGATGTTCGCCACGATCTCTCTGATCATCTTCGTGGCCGCGTTGAATCTCGTCTCGTCGCTCTCGATGCTCATCCTCGAGAAGCGTCCTTCCGTCGGCGTGTTGCGTACACTCGGCGCAACAGAGAAGAACATCCGCTCGCTATTCATGCAGCTCGGACTGCTCATCGGCCTCACGGGCACCATCCTCGGCAACATCCTCGGCATCGGCGTTTCGTGGGCGGCCAATCACTGGCAACTGGTGTCGCTGCCGCCGCAGGTCTATTTCATCAGTTACCTCCCGTTCCGCCTGGACGTCGAAGACATCGTGGTCGTGAACGTCGTGGCCATCGTGCTGTCGATCGTGGCGACGTGGTACCCGGCCCGCATCGCGTCGCGCATCGATCCGATCACGGCGATCAAGGAGGAGTGATGCGTCGACGTGTCGCCGCGCTGCTGGCAGTGCTCGTTGCAGCCTGCTCGCGCGCGCCGGTGAGCGATGAAGTGACGGTCGAGGTCGAGAAGAACGATCGCGTGCGCGTGACCGCGCAGACGACGTTCAACGACGCCGACATCAAGAGCGAAGCGCGCCTGCGCATCGTCGAGGCGGCGCGCTTCGCGGCGCTGAACGGCAACGATCCATGGGCCGCGCGCTTCGGTCGCGTCACTGCCGAAGATGAAGAGTCGACGTTTCAGAAGCATCGCGGCCAGCTCGATCGCGTCATCCGCTCCGTGCGCATTCCGCAGAATCAGATCCAGCAGGTGTTCTCGGATACGAACATCACCGTCAGCATCCTCAACGGACCGGGATGGAGCGAGCTGTCGTTCATCCCCGGCGGCAGCATCCGCGCGACGCGTGAGCAACGGAAGCACTTCGATGAGTCGCTCGATTCATGGAGCAACGCGGTGGCGCGGTACTTCACCACGGTCGATCATCTCTACACGTACATGGATCTCAATCCACATCGCGCCGCGGATCTCTTCAACGCCATCGTCGGCAAAGGCGAACCCGCGTTGGTGGCCGACGAAGAGCGAACGTTCGTCGAAGCGGTCACCGGCGCGATGGAAGAGATCGCGACGCGCATGGATCGCGAAGAGGAAGGCGGCGCGGCGACATTCGGCGAAGAGGCGGATCTCGTCTACAACGCCTTCCCCGCGCGCATCACGGTGCGCGTGCCGGGCGAAGTTTTGTCGACGGAAGGATTCGCGAAAGAGCTCGTGATCGAGCCGATCGATCTGCTGAAGGTCATCACGTCACTCGAAGGAAAGTGGATCTCGCCCGACCCGCTGGCAGTGCTGCTGCGCGAGGATGATCCGCAAGTGGACGGCCTCGCGCGAACGCCACGCATGTCCACGAAGATGGTGCACGGAAAAGACGTCGCGGGTGCGATCCGCGAACAACTCGCGCGGCCGAAGAACTACGTCGTGCGCTGGCGAGAGTAGGTTTGGAGTGCGGCAGCACTCCAAACTACGTCGCGCGAACCATCACGACCGCGGCCTCGCCATCCGGGTAGTACCGCTTGCGGATGTACGACGTCTCGAAGTCGAGATGGCGATAGAACTCCTGCGCTGCGCGATTCGACTGCCGCACTTCGAGCGAGATCGACGAGATCTCGTGCTCGCGCGCGAAATCGAAACAACGCTGCATGAGCGCGTCCGCAATCCCCTGCCGGCGATATCCCCCCTCGACAGCGATCTTGTTCACGTGCATCTCGTCGAAGATCCACATGCTGAACAGATAGCCGATCAGGATCTCGCCCCTTCTCGCCACGATGTTGAAGCGGCTCTCCCCCATCACCTCGGCGGCAAAGAACTCGCGACGCCATGGTGCGGGGAACGAGGCTTCCTCGATGCGGTGAACCGCGTCGACGTCGGCCAGCGTCGCCGCTGTGATGTCGAGCGCTACGTCGTCAGGCATTCTGTTTCTGCTGCAGTTTCACTTCCGCTTCCGCGAGGCGCACGTAGATCGGCGTGACGTCGCGATAGCGATCGCCCTCGCCGCGTTGCTCGATGTCGATCGCGCGTCGCGCGCAACGAAGAGCAACGTTGTCGCGCTGCATCACATCGGCAAGCAGAATCACGCGCCGATCCTCGGGCACGCTGCCGAGATGCGGAGGCCGCGTTTCCTGTCCATCGTCGACGAGGGTGACGTACGTTTCGCCGCGTCCCGCGTCATCGACGACGGCGATGCGTCCCGATTCTCCGAACGCGACCGCTTCGTGCGTCGACATCGCACAGATCGGACGCCTGATCGCGAGCGCCAATCCCTGCATGGTTGCCAATCCAATGCGAACGCCGGTGAACGAGCCGGGACCGCGCGTGACGGCGAGCAGGTCAAGCGTGCGCCGATCGATCGCGTTCTCGGAAAGCAGCCAGTCGATCGCCGGCAGCAGCTTCTCGTTACGCGAGCCGCGTCCTTCGAGTGCGAGTGCGCCGATCAGCGCACCGTCATTCACGAGTGCGACGGAGAGGATCGCGAGGGAAGTGTCGGCGGAGAGGACGAGCATGTTGTTTTTTAGTCGCAGAGTCGCAGAGTCTCAGAGGAGTTTGCTGGATCCGCGGCGCCTGAAGAATAGTCTCTGAGACTCTGAGACTATGCGACTCTGAGACTACTTCGGCCCGGGAATCCCCAGATCCACCAGCGAAATCCCAATCTCCGCCGCAGTCCTCACGGAGCGCTCATCCCGATAAAACTCCCCGTAGTAGATGGTGCGGATGCCGGCGTTCGCAATCAGCTTGAAGCAGTTCCAGCATGGGGACGCGGTCGTGTAGAGCTCCGCGCCATCGACGCCGACGCCATTCTTCGCCGCCTGCAGAATCGCATTCGCCTCGGCATGCACGGTCGTCACGCAATGGCCGTCTTCGACCACGCAGCCCTCGTCTTCACAGTGCGGAAGACCTCGGATCGAGCCGTTGTAGCCAGTGGAGAGGACCGTGCGGTCGCGGACGATGACGGCTCCGACGTGCTTGCGCATGCAGGTGGCGCGGGTCGCCGCCTGGTGGGCGATGCCCATGAAGTAGGTGTTCCAGTCGACGCGGCTCATGAGGGCGCGGATTCTAGCATCGGGGGTGTCCGGTTCCGTACACGCGATAGTTATTATCGAATATGGACGAAGTCATCGCGTTACGCGCGCCGTTTATGGGAAAACACCATAAACAAGGCCCGGAAGTGCTTATTTTCCGTGGGGTTACCTCAATGCAGACATCTTCCAATAATGCTCGGTTTTCTGTTAATTTTTCGTTGACTCAGCAGGACCGTTTCAACAGAATACGCCCTCACCAACGGCCCAGGTCACTACAAATCACAAACGGGAGCATGCATGAATAAACGTTACTCAACGATCATCTTTGTCCCGCACGCGCGGGCCAAATTCCGAAAGTTGAAGGTATCGCATCGCCTGCTCTTTTCGTTGATCTCGGTCGTCACGTCTTCTCTCTGTCTGTCGACGTTCTTCTCGGTCCAGTACTTCACCTCCCTCTCGCAGACGCATGAGCTGTCGAAGCTCCGTCGCGAAAACAAAGAACTGCAGAGCGCCAACGAGCAGTTCGGCAAATCCGTCGAATCTCTCCGCAATCAGCTGACCACGGTGGAAGACCGCACCCGCAAGCTGGCCATCATCGCCGGCATCACCACGCTCGATGAGTCGAGCCAGGGCGGTTCGGGTGGTCTTCGCAACGACAACTCGCTCGCCAGCCCGTATCGCGACGACATCGACAAGATGAGCTTCCGCTCGCACAGCCTGAACAAAGACCTCGGCGTGCTCGAACAGAAATTCACCGCCCAGTCCCGCCTGCTTTCCTCGACTCCTTCCATTGCGCCCGTGCGCGGCATCCTCACCGACGGCTTCGGCGGTCGTTCCGATCCTTTCACCGGTGAAGCCGGCCAGCACAATGCCGTCGACATCTCCTCTGCAGTTGGCGCGCCCGTTCGGTCGCCGGCCGATGGAATCGTCGTCAAGGCGGAGTGGGCGAACGGATACGGCAACGTGATCTACGTCTCCCACGGCTACGGCTACTCGACGCGCTACGGCCACCTCTCGGCCTTCGCCGTCCGCGCCGGCCAGCGCGTGAAGCGCGGCGACGTCATCGGTCACGTCGGATCGACCGGCCGCTCCACCGGCCCGCACCTCCACTACGAAGTGCGCGTGAACAACAACCCGGTCAACCCCCTCGAGTACATCCTCAACGCCTACTAACGCTTTCGCTCACGCAAGGAGCGAGGCCGCCCGAAAGGGCGGCCTTTTTTGTTGCGCGCGTTCGCGCGCAAGTTGTCGGTTCTCGGTTGTCGGTTGTCTGCGACCGATCGTGCCTGGCAGCAGCTCTCAGACAACCGAGAACCGACAACCCCGCTCGGGGGCTGCAACATCCGCAGGGTTCGTTAGGGTGCTCGCAGCGACTGATCGTTCTCGGCAGCGACCCACAGACAACCGAGAACCGACAACCGACAACTCGTAGTGGCGGAGCCGCTACGAATCCAGTCGCGCCTCTTCGCCCTTCTCCAGCCCCCACCGCTCCGTGATGCGCTCGTGCGTGAGCCAGCGCTCGCAGTCGAGCGCGGACTGGCATCCGCTGCCGGCGGCGGTGATCGCCTGCCGATAGATGTGGTCGACGACGTCACCGCAGGCGAAGACGCCCTGGATATTCGTCACCGTGGAGTTGCGGTGCGGGAGGCAGATGTAGCCCGCCTGATCGAGGTCGAGTTGTCCGACGTACGGCTGCGTGTTCGGCGTGTGTCCGATCGCGACGAACAGTCCCTGCGCCTTGTGCTCCCACGTCTCGTTCGTCTTGAGATTGCGCAGCGCCACGCTCGTGACGCCCGTCTCTTTCGAACCGAAGATCTCATCGACCGTCGTGTCGAAGATGAACTCGATCTTCGGATTGCCGAGGGCACGCTCCTGCATGATCTTCGACGCGCGCAACGACTCGCGGCGATGCACGACC